>DURE01000034.1 GCA_012837425.1 Clostridiales bacterium | reverse complement strand
GCGCCGCTTCAGACAGTATGCTAAAGGCAACAGAGCGCGGGATATGGGCTCCCGCGCTACAGTATTAGCGATTTGATTATTTAATTATTTTGAGATTCTCAAGGAGCTTTTTTACAAAAATGGTTCCTTGAGCGGGGAGTGGGGCAGCGCCCCACGAAGTAAAGAGGGGGTATGGGGGCGGCGCCCCCATTAAGGAAAACGGCCCTTAAAGTCCCTTTCTCAGCCCGGCCGGGGAGGGTTTTGCTTTTGTGGTGATTATTCTTGAAGTACCGGTCAGGTTCGGCTGGTTGTCAAAGACCATTGCGCGGTCGGTGACTACATCGCGCCCGGCGCCTTTACCGAAGTTGTATTCTACCCTGGCGAGTGTTTCGGTCCCGAACATCAACTCAAGCCGGCGCGCCTTACCCGAGGCCGAAATAAAGCTCTGTTCGCTCACAAGAATATTCTCGTTTTCTTTGAGCATCACCCCGTAGTGACGGTTGAAGTCCTCGACAGTAAGTCTGCTGTCCTGCGGTTTACGCCAGATTGTCAGCGTGCTGCCGGCCTTAATTATCGCGCCGTCGAGCTTTAGCATGCGGGCTTCGGAGGGCGCCCTGCCGGTAGTATGCCAGAGCCGGGTATAGTAACCGCTTAGCGTTATGTCGCGATTTGAGGCGTTATAGAGCTGCAAGTAGGAGAACGGATTGTCAATTATATTGCCTTCTTTGTCGGCCGCCGGCGAGGTCCTGGCACAGAGCTCGGTAATCCTGAGCGGCGAGAGCAGCAGCATTGCGGTGTCACACACCGGTCGGCGGCCGCACCTGCCCCTGACAACCACGCTCACCCGCCGTATTTCTTCAAGGTCGGGGAAACGGTACAGAACATTGACCTTGCTGCCAAAGGCAAGGCCGGGGAGCCTTACGGTCGCATAGGGTACTGTGGTGTTGATATCAAAGCCGGTGTTCGGCACAAGGTAAAAGTCGACCTTCAGGTCCTTGATTTTACTCGTCCCGGAATTCTGAATTTTGGCGGTAACCACATTAGGCTTATAATCGTTTTCCCCGCGGCTGCAGGTCAGATTCTTGATACTCAGAGGCTGGCTCCCTTCAATCCAGACCGGCGCGGTTACCGCATAGCGCCCCTTTCCTGTAATTCTTAAATAATAATAGTCAAACAGCGGGGGCAGGGTCAGCCTCCAGCGATATTTTCGGAGTGCGCCGGCGTTGACGGACGCCACTACTATGTTGTCCTCGGCGACAAGCGCGATGTTGCCGATTCCCGCCTCAGACTCGGTTGTGACTATTACCTCGACATTTAAATTTTCGGGGTCGCGCAGTCTTGCTCCCATCACTTCCCCGTTTACCTGGAACCATATTTTCATGGTTGAGTCGGAGGTCGAATAGGTCCGGCGGCGCCTGAATGCGTCAAGTATGTTTTCTCGGGTAAGCGCCGGCGCCAGGACATAGGTCGTCGAGTTTGTGGCGGTGGTCCAGTTGTCGTTGTGGTTATCCTCGTTAAATACCGGCGAGGCATGCCAACCCAGCGCAAGCAGGTTCATGTACTCGCGGTCGTATCCTGGGCTTTTTATCTCGGCAAGGCACACCGCCCGGTCGGCTTCAGGCGAGAAGCCCGAAAAATCGAGGAAGTTTCCCCAGCCCAGGCAGGGGTGATTAAACATCGCAACCGCAGCGCGGTCATTTTTGAGCTTTTCAATTATTTCCGGAATGCCAAGCCTATAAATATCGCTCTCAAACCATTTTGTGTTGAGGATGTTCATGTGCCCCCAAAGGCCGCACTTGTTATTCCAGGTCATCTCCCAGCCGTAGAGCGCGGCAAACCTGCCCGGCTCGTCAAATTTGTCGGCGATCTTTATCTGCCTTGCATACTGCTCGGGCAAAAGGTAATGCGAATGCTCGGTCAGTGAAAAGAAGTTTACTTTGCCGACGTCGCGAGCGTAGGCCATCGCCGCGTCGGGGAGCGAGGTACCGTCAGAGTCGGCGGTGTGTGAATGCACCTCGCCGCGGTAAAAATTGAGCTTCCCGGGTCGGCAGACCGAAAACTCCACCCGCCTGTAGGTCTTGTTGCCGCGCCTGTCTTTGAGCATTATGTCAAATTCATGTGTGCCGTAGCAAAGCGGCCGCGGGGAAGTGTAGCTTACCCGCCCGCTCTGCCACCGAGCGACGGCCGACACGTTCTTTTTGTCAACGCAGAGTATTGATTCTTTAAGGTTGACCCCCGATACATCGAAAAACTCAACCGAAATAACAGGCCTGCGCTCGCCGTCATAGGCAAATTTCTCGGTCGGCATAACCGAAAGGATTGTCGGCCCCTTGTCGTCGATTATTTCGGTGACAAGAGGGGCGGCCGGGCTGCCGAGGGTTGAGTAGCGGATGCCGTCGTACACGGTTATGAAGTATTCAAGCCGGTCGAGGCGGTCGGTAATCTCCTCCGGAAATCCGGCCGAAAAACCCCGCTCGGTTTTCTCGGCTCTCACAGTATAACAGCTCCGATCCCCGCAGCGCAGCCCCACCCACGCTCCCGAGACCCGTCCCGACAACAGCTCAAATTCAACTCTCAGCTCGCCGGCTGAGGCTCGGACACTCCTTTTGGCATCGGTCGGGAAGAGCGCCGGGTAATCGGCAGAGAAATCCGGCAGGCTCTGACCGTATGACAGCCGGCCCGGTGTTATCAGCTCCCGGCAGCTCTGCACAACACCCTTTATGGGATTTCTGACATCAATCCCCCAGACTGAAGCGTATCTGACCGGAGTGTCGCGACAGGGGCTCTCGCCTTCTTTGTTGTAGACCAGAGAATAGACCGCGTCCCCGGCCTCACCTTCACAAGGCACGAAAAGCAGCGTGGTAAGCTCGTTTTTGCTCGGAAGCTCGGCCATTCCCTCTTTGAAGACATATAAGCCCTTTTCTTCGTCATATCGGCAGAACTCAAGCTTTACCAGGTGCAGCTCATCCGGACTCAGCTCATATCCGGGGCCGGGGCGGTTGTCAAAAACAGCTTCGCAGAAGCCCTCGGCGGTTGTGTACTTACCCTCCCCGAGATTGTGGTTTTTGGGGTATTGCAGCCAGAGTACCGCAAGTCCGCCCGGTTTGATTATCTCGCACCCCGGCTCCTCGGCAAGATATATTACACTCCTTGCCGGCGCGGTGGTGTCCTCGCCATCGTAGACGAGAAGCTTGTAGTCATACAGGTCAACCGGCTGGCAGGTGGGGTTTGCCACCTCAATATACGAGGTGACACCCAGCCCCTTGGGGCGAAGAAAAAGCTCGGTAACCATCAGCGGCGGCAGCCTGCCGGCACCGGTTACTGCAACCTCATATTCCCCCGACGTCTGGCTCCCGTCAAGGAAGCTGTACATCACGGTATTGGCATCTTTGAGTGACATGGCCGGTATTGTCGCCGTGAGAAGCGCGTATTCCGCACCGCCCGAAATAAATGTGTCTGCCTTCTGCATCCTGACCGTGTCGCCGTGTGTGCCGGCCGACCATATGAGGTATATGCCGTCTGCCGTAGCGTCGGCAACTGCAAATACCGTAAAATCGCGCTCACGGAGCACAAATTCGGGCTTTGTGTGATATATTGTCATTATAAAACCTCGTTATTATGAATGCCTGAATATCCGCGCCTGCTAATATCAAATGTCTATTTATTACAGAACTCCGCCGGTCACATACTGGCGCCAGAGCATGTGGCTGATGTAGGGCAGGCTACCATTCTCGTATGTTTTGCCGTTAAAGGACAGCACCGGCTGCTCAAGCTCCTCGATTCTCTTGATTTTCCCTGCGGCAAAGGCCTCAAGGCGCAGCGCGGTTGACTCAAGCCGGGCGCGAAGTCCTCCCAGCCTTATCTCCTGCACCGAAAAGCCAAAGGTCTTGTTTTCGGCATACCACTGCTCGCGGAAGGTTTTTATAAAATCGTCAAGCTTTTCTATAATCTCCGGAATCGTCACTCTCGCAAGCTCGGCAAGTATGTCCCTGTCTTCCCTTTTGTAGGCCTCCCGGGCCCTGACGCTTATATCGCATTTTACAGCAAGTAGCTGTGAGAGCTTTCCGAGCGTGTTAAATATATAGCCGAAATTCGGGTCGTCTTTGTATTTGAATAATCTCTTGGCGGCGTTGGCAAAACCGGCCGGGGTGGCTTCGGGGTCCATATGGACATCCAAGAGGCCCTCAAGCGGGTCGTTGAAGAGCAGATACCGGGAGGGATTGACCGGCCGGCCGATCTCAACCGTAACCCCGGGCAGCTCGTTGGGTGCGTCGAGGGTCAGCAGCGCCTCATATCCTATACCAAAGCATTCAAGGCAGCGCTCCTCAAGCCGCTCCTGCGGCACATCGCCCCCGGCAAAGCCGCGCTCGGCGAAGTAAATCATCGCGGGGAGCACCGAGAACTGCGAGGCCTCGCCGCCGTTGTCCCCCCAGGAGGTGACAATAATATTGTCAACTCCTTTTTCCCGGCAGACATCAAGCTGCATACGGGTAGACTCGATGGAAAAGCGGTTGTGCGGCGCAAAACCGTACCACTTCCAGGCGCCGCCGGCAAAAACCACGGGATTTTTGAATTTCTTGTGGCAGTCGAGCATGTGTGAGAACAAGCCGCGGTCGAGCGAGTAGTAATCCCAGTAGATAAGCGTCAGGCTCTCGGGTACCTTGTCGATTATCTCCTGAGCTATCTCGCCCTCGCTCACCCTGTACCTGCCGCCGAAGGCCATGCGGAAGAACATGTCGCTCCAGATCATCGGGGTAAAGCCATTTTCGGCGCAGAGTTTTACAACTCGGTCAAGGTGCTCAAGCATCACCTCTGAGGGCGGACGGTATCCGTTTTTGTCAAGATAGGCGCCCCGCGCGAGCATGTGCGCCTCGTCCATTCCGACATTAATCCGGCGTGAGCGGAAGCATTTGGCGCAGACCCCCAGTATTGCGTCGATGAATTTATATGTTCGCTCGTCCCCGACAAGCAGAATATCCCCGGTATCCTGAAAGCCGAAGCCCGGCCAACGTAGTGCGGTCGCAAGATGCGCCAGAGTCTGCACGCAGGGGATAACCTCAATTCCGAGGTCATATGCGTAGTCGTCAATTTCCTTCAGCTCCTCCTGCGAAAACCTGCCCCTCATGTGCCCGAAATAGAGGTATCCCGGCAGCTCGAAGGTGTCCTCAGTGTAGAGCATCAGGCTGTCGTAGCCCATGAGCGCAAGGTATCTGAGCATCCGCTTTGCCGTGGGCAGGTTATATACCGCGTTGCGCGACATGTCTGCCATATAGCAGAGCATTCCGAAGCTGGGCTTCTCCTCCCTGCCCGAACCGCCTTTGAGCACACCCGGCAAAAACGAGAGCATACGGAAGAACTGATGCTCTCGCAGATAGGTGATGATAACCGCATTTTCGGCCTTCCTTATTGACGGGCTGTCTCCTTTGACAGCGCAGACCTCAACCCCCTCACACTCAGAGATTTGAAGCCCGAGCTGTGGGGCGACCTCGGCCGCGCCGCGCAGCAGCCGCTCATCAAGTCCCTTGAAACTGACCTTATGTGACATGCGAAAAACTCCTTTTTCCTGTTTTTATTTTTTGTTTGCAAGCTTTCTGAACAGGTCGGCAAATATCGGGTCGCGCCGGATTTTGCTTACATAAATATATTCGTGCCTTCCGGGCTTTATCTTATATTTGACCTCTTTTGTAATGCAGGGCACGGGCAGTACCTCAAGGCTCAGAGCCTCGGGCAATGTCAGCACGGCCAGGGCCGTGACGTCCCAGATTACCTTAGAGGCCGCGTAACCTCTTTTTATATAATCCGCGACTATTCCAACAAGGTAATCGCAAAGCTCATTTTTGCCTCCGAGGTAGTATTCAAGCTCGGGCAGAGTAGTCAGAAACTCGCTGCACACCCCCTGGCAGGGTATCTGTACAAGCGGTATCTGCGAGTCAAACACAACCTCGGCTGCCGACACATCCTGATAGAGGTTAAACTCCTTTGTGTCCTTGTAGTGCAGCGCGTGCCCGCCCAGCCAAACAACCGCGCATTTTCGGGTTATCTCGGGGCATTTGATTATCGCCGAGGCTACATTTGTAATCGCGCCGATAGCGACGACATAAACAATTTCCTTTGAGTGCATCACCGTGTTTATGATATTATCCGCCGCCGCCGACTCCACCGGCTCGTCTTTGGAGCTGAGAAAACGCTCCGAGCCCCGGTAGCAAGGAATTTTGGCACCGGGATCGACAAGCTTCATGATATGAAGGATTTCGCGGTAACTTTTCTCCATGCCGTCGGCGGGGCTTTCTGATTTTTTATTGAGAAAGGGCGCGGCGTTTACCGACAGCAACCTTATCCTCTCGGGCGAGAGCATGGCATAGGCCAGCGCAAACTGGTCGTCGACCTCGTTATATGTGTCGGTGTCGAGTATGATGTTTTTGACGGTCGGCGCTTTAATGTCTTCCAATAGTTCCTGAATACCCGGCATATTATACCTTCTTTCTGTTTTGCATGTCTTATCATCTTGACAGGCATAAAACAATCCGAACGAATTCGTTCGGATTGTTTTATAAGTTTAATTTCTGACCGAACTGCTGCGATTTTTCGATTTGCGGAGAATTGACATGATTTCTTCGAAATCGGCGTCTGAGATGACATTGTCGTCCTCAGCCTCGTCTTCTTTCGCTTCTTCAAATGTATCGAACTCGCTTTTCTTTTCTTCAGCAGTTGCTGCATTTGGCTGCTCCCCCACTGCAGCCGGCGCCGCAGCTGCGGCAGGTGCTGCCGGGGAATAGGCTGCTTGATGCTGGGCGAGCCTGCGCTCGGCACGTGCGGCCAGCCTCCTTTCGGCCATGATATTGTCCTCGGGTTTCTTTTCAAAGCCGGTGGCAATTATGGTTATGCGTATTTCGTCCTCTAGCTCGGGGTCGAAAGCCACGCCCCAGATAACGCTTGCGTCGGGGTGGGCCTCGTTGGCTATCATAGAGCAGGCCAGGTCCACATCCTCAAGTCCGACGTCAGACGAAGCGGTGATGCTGATAAGAATTCCGCGCGCACCCTTGATGGAGGTTTCAAGCAGCGGGCTTGAAATAGCGGCCTTTGCGGCAAGCTCGGCCTTGTCCTTGCCGGTGGCGCTGCCGACACCCATATGGGCGTATCCCGCGTTGCACATTATCGAGGTGACATCAGCAAAGTCGAGATTGATAAATCCGGGGACGTTTATAAGCTCGGAAATACTCTGAACGCCACGGCGGAGCACGTCGTCTGCGATTTCAAAGGCGTTTGACAGGGTTATGCGGGTTTCTGAAACCTGCTTGAGTCTCTCGTTTGGGATAACCACAAGCGAGTCGACAAACTGGCTCAGCTCTGCAATACCCTCATCGGCCTGCTCCATCCGCTTTTTGCCCTCAAAGGCAAAGGGCTTTGTGACAATACCCACCGTGAGAATATTCATTTCCTTGGCTACCCGCGCGACTATCGGCGCGGCTCCGGTGCCGGTGCCGCCCCCCATTCCGGCTGTGATAAACACCATGTCGGCGCCCGAGAGCAGCATCTTGATGTCCTCAATCGACTCCTCGGCAGCTCTCGCACCGATATCGGGGTTTGAGCCCGCGCCAAAGCCTTTTGTGATTTTCTCGCCGATAACCAGCTGATTTGTGGCACTCGACTTTCTTAGGGCCTGCTTGTCGGTATTTATTGCAACGAACTGAACGCCGCGGATATTTGTTGATATCATGCGGTTTACTGCGTTGTTGCCGCCGCCACCTACGCCGATAACCTTGATATTCACACCGCTCTCAAGGCTGTCGTCATGTTCGAACGTCATCTGCTTTTTCCTCCCGAGTTTTATCTTTCCTTTATTTTTGCCACGCCTGCCCGTGGCAGGTACTATGTGCTATTTACTATAATAATATATTCTTTTTTTTTTTGCAATATCTTTTGATAAAATTCTTTTTAACTATGCACAATTCAATCACACGGCAGTCCTGTTGGGACATTATTTCTTGTTATGTGATGTAATAATTAGGGGACTTGAACACAAGTTATTGTTATCCGTGGACCCTGGTCATACAAAATATAGTGTTTCGACTCTTTTCTGCGAAAACCGCGGCGGCGCGGCAGACTGCTCGCGCCGCCGGTCTTGTAACTTATTTAAATCTGATGGTCGCATTTGCCGTGTCGGACACATCAAGAATCGCGTCGACATCGCCCCTGAGTACCTCATCCTTTGTCATTTGTGACGCGATTTTCAGTTTAAGGCCAATGTCCCTGTATGCGCCAATTTTTATTTGAAACCTGTCGTATTTGAGACTTATGTCATACCTGTCTGATGCGTCCACACGGCTTATTCCCGAAAACAGCTCGGAATTCTCAAGCTCTTCCATCAGCTCGGGCACAAACCCTGATGTAGCGTCATAATATGCAACATGCTCCCCCAAAATCGCCGTCTTTATCTTCGGAAGTGATACAAAAATCAGTCCCGCCGACTCAAAGACCGGGGCTTCGTTTATCTCGAGCAGCCGAAAATCCTGCGAGAGCGCAAAGTATTCTCCGGCTATTTCGGTATAATAGGCCGCAGTGTCGGCCTCCACAAAAATTCTCACCCGGCCAAAGAGCCCGGTTTTTACTTTTACCCCGGACAGATAAGTGAATTCTCTCAGCAGGTCGCGCTCAACACCCGACCTGTCTATCTTGTTTACTCTTATGCCGGCTTCAATGCCGGCGCGGGATAGGATTTCCCGATCGGAATAAGGGTGGCTTCCTGTCAGCTCAACCGAGCGCACCCTAATGAGCGAGACGGCCAGCGTGGAAATTCCCCATATTAAGAGCAGGAGCAGAAGGGCGGCAAGCGCTGTCAGTATGCGCCGGCTCGCCTTTCTGTGCCGACCCGGGCGAGCTGCTGCTCCGGCCGGCGGGGCGGGTGGAGCCCCTGAACCCGCAGGTGTCCGCTGTACGGAATCGTTTGCCCGGGCTTTATTTTTCTGTTTTTTGAGCAAGAAGTTTTTGAATTTCAGCATATATCAGCTTGTTGGCATCCTTGTCGGCAAATTTTCTGATATTCCGGCTCAGTCTCCCGCGCGCCGCCGGGTCACCCGCAAGTCCTAGCACCGTGTCGGCAAACCTGCTGTTTCCCCTGAGCTCGGACTCCTCAAGCAAAAGCGCGGCCCCGGCGTCGGCGAGTACCTTCGCGTTTTTGAACTGGTGATTGTCCACAACATTCGGCGAGGGAATGAGTATCGCGGCGCAGCCCGCGGCGGCAAGCTCGGAAATAGTCATGGCCCCGGCGCGGGAGATTACTATGTCGGCGGCCGCCATCCGCTGCGGCATGTCGTGGATGTAATCGCAAAGCAGGATATTCGCCGCGGCGGCAAGCCCTTTTTGGACAAGCGCCTCCTTCATTTTACCGTAATATCTCGCGCCCGCGGCGTGCATATACAAAATATCGGGGTGCCTTCTCGCTATCTCTTCCATTAGCCCGAGCGCGCATTCGTTAATCACCTCGGCTCCAAGGCTCCCGCCAAAGGACATTACAAAGCAGCGATAGCTCTCGATATTCAGCTTTCTTTTAGCCTCCTGCGGCATTGTCCCTGCCCCGAACCCGGCTCTTGTGGGGTTGCCGACTACAACTACCTTTTTTGCTTTCTCCTCATCGGGAAGCTTCAGCAGGTCGCGGGTCTGTGCAAAATTAATTAGTATCCTGTCGACCTTCTTTTTGAGCATGTTTACCGCCAGCCCCGGCAGGGCGTTGGATTCGTGAACCATTGTGGGTATGCCGAGGTCTGCCGCGGCCTTCAGTGTCGGCCAGCAGGCATATCCGCCGGTGCCTATAACAATGTCAGGCTTATATTCGCGGATTAGCTTTTTGGCATGGCGGGGTGCGGTGAAGATATACCACGCGGTAATTAGGTTTGCGGGCGAGAGAGAGCGCCTGATTCCCTGAATTTTTATATAATAGAGCGGATAGCCGGCTCTCGGCACAAGCTCGGTTTCCTTGCCCTGACTGGTCCCCACAAAGGCGACAGCGGCATCCGGATTGTTAACTTTAATTGTACTCGCAATGGCGAGCGCGGGGTAAATATGGCCGCCCGTGCCGCCGCAGGTCATAAGAACCCTCATTTATCAGTGCCTTTCTTCTTTTATTTTTTCTGTATGCTGTAGCGTGAAACAGACAGTATTATGCCCATCTCAAATATCTGAACCGCAAGCGAGGTCCCCCCCGAGCTGAAAAAGGGCAGCGACACCCCGGTATTAGGCATCGAGTTGGTCACCACGGCAATATTCATGATAACCTGCAGGGCCAGCTTGAAGGTAAGCCCCGAGACCGCGAGCGCCGAGAATTTGTCGGGCGCCCGCGCGGCGATTTTAAAGCCCCGCCTTATCAGCAGCGCAAACAAGGCGACAATGAGAGCTGCCCCGAAAAAGCCGAGTTCCTCGCAGATAATTGTAAAAATAAAGTCGTTCTGCGGCTCGGCGACATAGCCAAACTTCTGCTGGCTGTTGCCCAGTCCCCGGCCGAAAAGCCCGCCCGAGCCTATGGCGTAGAGCCCCTGCCAGGTCTGCCAGGCCGAGCCAAGCGGGTCGGCCTCCTCAAGGTTGAGCCAGGTGAACACGCGGGTCTGCGCGTAGTCCGAAACAAGTATCAAAAACGCGCCGGCAGCGGCAATCGCTAGGAAAATCAAAAGGATATAGCGCATGCGCGTTCCACCCATGAACATGACCGCAAGCCCTATCATCCCGATTATCATCAGCCCTGATATATGCCGCTCAAGCGCAACCAGAAGGCATACAACCCCGAAAATCGCAAAGGGCACTATAACTCCGTACCGAAAGCTGCCGCCGAATTTCTGGTCGGAGGTAATCTTGCTTTCATATTTGCTCATAAAGAGCGCCATGGCCAGCACCACCGACATCTTGGCGACCTCCGAGGGCTGAAAGGTCAAGGGGCCGATAACAATCCAGCGCTGTGCCCCGCCGCCCTCCCGACCGACAAGAAGGACCAGGAGCAAAAGAATTATTGAGACCGCATAGGCGCAGATGCCGAACAGCCGCCAAAACCAGGGGCGCGCAAACAACACAAAGGGCAGCGTGCCAACAATGCTAAGAGTGGCAAATAGTATGTAGTGCCAGAGAAAATGTGTGCTGTCACCGTAGTACTGCTGCGCGTATACCGAGCTTGCGCTGTAGCACATCACCGCCCCGAAGGACAGAAGTATCAGCACCAGCAGCATAAACCACATGTCAATGCTCCCGCGCACCATAATAGCCGGGGGCTCTGCCGGCTGCGGGGTCAGCGGCTCGCGGAATATTATGTCGTTTTCCTCAAGCCGGGAGAGGCGCTTTTTATTGAGGCCCAGAATTATCCGGCGAAGATAAGACCTGCCGTCGGCCGGCTTCTGTCCCTCTGCTTTTCGGTCAGCCATATGCGCCCTCCAGACATTTTTTTGTGTTTATCCTGCCGCCTTTTTCGGTTACCCCGCTCATCCAAACCCGAATATCCCGAACCATGCCAGAATGCAGCATAGAAGCGTTATCAGCGAAAAGACGAATACAATTTTGTTCTCGCTCCAGCCAAGCAGCTCAAAATGATGGTGAATAGGCGCCATCCTGAAGAGGCGCTTGCCGTGCGTGAGTTTGAAATACGACACCTGGAGCATTACCGAGACGGTCTCGACTATGCAGATAAAGCCCGCGACAAGTATTATAAGCGGCTCGTCAATCATGAACGCCATGCCCGCAATCATGCCGCCGAAAAAAAGCGCGCCGGTGTCCCCCATGATAACCTTGGCCGGGTGGAAATTATAGACCAAAAATCCGACCGTCGCCCCGACCAGCGCGGCTGAGGCCAGCGAGAGCGCCCGGTAGTCGTACATGAAGGCGACCACCCCGAAAAAGGCGGCGATAACAAAGATAACGCTGCTGGCAAGCCCGTCCACACCGTCGGTGAGGTTGACGGCGTTTACTATCCCGGTGATGATTATTATTGCGAAAATATAATATACCACCCCAAGCTCCCAGACTATGTCGGTAAAGGGGATGTGCAGCGCGGTATTGATGTTCCCGGTCATGAGCATCAGATAAACATACGAGCCTGCGGCAAGTAATTGCAGTATGAACTTCTGATAGGGCAGCAGTCCCTCATTCTGCTTTTTGACCAGCTTGCAGTAGTCGTCGACAAAGCCTATGATACCATTGAAGACCGCCAGGCACAGGGTCAGCGCCAGGGGTATCAGCTCGGTAGTGTCCCCCCTGTAGGCCGTATAAACAGCAACAACGGCAAGCACGATAAGTATCGCCAGAATAAAGCAAAGGCCACCCATGGTCGGGGTTCCCTGCTTGTTTATGTGCCAGCGCGGACCTATCTCAAGAATCCGCTGGCCTACCTTATGGCTGATAAGTATAGGGATGATGTAGCGGGAGACTACCACCGTAACGACGAACACCGCCGCCGCAACTATCAGAAATTCAAAAAGCATCTCATTGTTCATTACAGGTCTATACCCTTTCCGGTAGCGCGGCGCCGGGCGGCGCATAAATGCGCCGGCTCCGGCCCGCTTGATTCACTTGTTTTATATACTCCGGGTCACAAGAATATCCGACAGGCAGCCAATAACCCGCTCGGCCCTTATCGCCCGGCTGGCCTTGACCAGCAGGATATCGCCCTCCCTGAGCACCCCGGCCAGCTCGGCCGCGGTAGCCGAATATGTGTTCTCGTCGATATTTACGAATATGTTCTCGTCGCTCATGCCGGCAGCCAGCGCGCCGGCCGCGATAAACCTAGCGAGACTGCCAAGCGTGAACAGTATGTCAACCCCACATTCGGCGGCATATGCCCCGGTTGATTTGTGATACATCTCGGTGTTCTTCCCCAGCTCAAGCATATCCCCGAGCAGCGCCACCGTCCGGCCACCGCCCTCCCCGAGGCTCACGAGCACGTCTATTGCCGCCCTCATTGACTCGGGGCTGGCGTTGTAGCAGTCCTCGATAATCGTAATGCCGCAGAGCTCAAATATCTTCTGCCTCATCTCGGCGCCCCGGTATTTCATAAGGCCGCGCCGGATTTCGTCCTCGCAAAGCCCCGTGACCGAGCCCACGGCCCAGGCAAGCAGCGCGGCATAAACATTATGATTCCCCAGCGCGGGTATTCTTATATCCCTGACTGTCCTTTTATTGTGGTTTTCGGTAAGGTCAAACTCTGTTCCCTCGCCGCACTGGCGGATGTTGTGCGCATAATAATCCGCCCGACGGTTTTTGAGCGCTACATACAGGGTGCCTTCGGGTTTTGGACTGTAGCTCAGCATCAGCGGCTCGTCGCCGTTGAGTATCAGCGCGCCGCCCTCCGCAAGCCCTGCCAGAATCTCAAACTTCGCCTTCATGATCTTCTCGCGCGAGCCGAGCATCTCCATGTGCGAGGTGCCGATGTTGGTTATTACGGCGATGTCGGGCCGGGCCAGGCGCGACATCTGCTCAATCTCTCCGAGAGCGCTCATCGCCATCTCAAGTACCGACACCTCGGTGCCCGCCGGGGTCTCGACGAGAGTGAGCGGCATACCGATGAGGCTGTTGTAGTTCCCGGCGGTTTTATGCGTCATATAGCGCTCGGCGAGCACCGCCGAGATGTATTCCTTTGTGGTGGTCTTGCCTACCGAGCCTGTTATTCCTACCCGTCTGCAAGAGACGCGCTCCCGGTATCCCCGCGCAATGTCAAGCAGCGCTCGCTGGCTGTCGGGTACTATCAGCGCGGTTATTTCCCCGGGCAGCGAGGAGTCGATCCGCTCGGCGACAACGCAGCGGCAGCCGA
The DNA here is from genome assembly GCA_012837425.1 of Clostridiales bacterium. GTDB lineage: Bacteria > Bacillota > Clostridia > Oscillospirales > CAG-272 > UMGS1002. Next base: position 6,487 of record DURE01000034.1, on the reverse strand, counting down.
CCTTTGCGGCCTGCGGGATGTAGTCGTATCCGTCGGTCCTCTCGCCGCGCAGCGCGACAAAGAGCACCCCCGGCCCGGCCTCTCTTGAGTCGGTACAAATGCTGTCAAATTCGGCATTACCCCCGCCGACCAGAAAACCGCCGGTAAACCCGGAGGCCTCGCTCATATTCAGCTTTCCTGCGCCAAGTCTTATTTTCATGTCAAACCTTTAGTTTGCCCGCAGGCTTAATATAATCATCTGCCGTGAGCATCCACACGGCACGCCCGACTCAGCCGTTGAATCTTTGCCGGGCAGCCGCCTGTGCGATTTCTTTTTCATTAAAGGGAAACCTGCCGGCGCGGTTTATCTCGTAGGTCTCGTGTCCCTTGCCCGCAAGTATTATTATATCACCTTTTTTTGCGTTGACAACAGTATTTTCAATAGCTTTTCTTCTATCGACCACGACAGTATAGTTATTCCGGTCACCGACCCCGGCTAAAATGTCTCTAATAATGTCCTCGGGGTCCTCGCTGCGGCTGTTGTCCGAGGTGATAACCGCAAAGTCGGCAAGCCTTGTGGCAATCTCGCCCATCACCGGCCGCTTGCCCTTGTCCCGGTCTCCGCCGCAGCCGAAGAGCAGGACTACGCGCTGCCCCGGTTTTCTGAAGCCGCGTACCGACAACAGCAGATTCTCAAGTGCGTCGGGCGTGTGGGCGTAGTCGATAAAGACCGAGAAGTCGGCCTCGTATCCGAGCTTCACCTTCTCAAGCCGGCCGTCAATGCCATTGAGGCCGGCTATGGCGTCGGCGATGGTTTTCGGCTTTATTCCGAGCTCGGCGGCGCAGGCGGCGGCCTGGAGGGTATTGATAACACTGAACTTCCCGGGTATCTGGGTTTTGAGCCTGAATACCGCTCTCTCCGAGCGGAGTATATAGCTCATTCCCTCGGTGCCGTTGTCGGTAATTTCGGTCGCAGTGTAGTCGCAGCCGGCCCCAACACCTGTGGCCGAGCAGGAAACCACCCTGCCGACACAGGCCTCGGCTATATCATTATAATATTCGGAATCGGCATTTATAACCGCCAGGGCGCTCTGGCGGAAGAGTTTCTGCTTTGAGCGCAGGTAGTTTTCCATGCTGCCGTGAAAGTCAAGGTGCTCGGGAGTCAGATTTGTGAAAATCGCGGCATCAAACCAGAGCGCCGAGAGTTTGTCGAGCCAGAGGGCGTGCGAGGTTGCCTCAATAAAGACATACTCCACATTGTCGGCTGCCATCTCTGCAAGCAGCATGTAAAGCTGTTCGGGGTCGGGCGTGGTCAGGTTGGCAAATTTATCCCGGTTTCCACAAAACAGCCGCCTGTTTGCCGACAGGCAGCTTACCGTTCCAATGAGACCGCACCTGAACATCGCGGCCTCAAATATGGCTTTGAGCATAAAAGTGACCGATGTCTTGCCGTTTGTCCCGGTCACGGCTACAAATTTCATTTTTCTGGAGGGGAAGCCGTACCAGGCGTCAAGCAGGCAGGCAAGCGACTGTCTTGTGCCTGGTACGGTTATGATGAATGCGTCGTTGACGCATCCGAGCGGCGCGCCCTCCTCTGCAACAATCGCCGAAGCACCCGCGCCAAGCGCCTGGCGGATAAAGTCGTGTCCGTCGTAATGTAGTCCGCGGATGCAGACATAAAGGTAGCCTGGGCATACCTGCCGGGAGTCCGAGACAATCCCGGTTATCTCTATTGAACCCTCATATGCGGGGCAGTTGATTCCCGCCCGGCTGCACAAAAGCCTAAGCTCCATACCAATCACCATATCACGCCGGCATAACCGGTTAAGTTATCGCTCAACTTCCGTGGTTTTATGGCTCTTGGCTTTTTAGTTGTCGGTTTCATCCAGATATCTGAAGGTAACCGTCACCACCGTTCCCTCGGGGACCAGCTCGCCGGCGGCCGGAGATTGCGACACCACGACCGCCCCCGTGCCGCTCAGATAATTCCGGGTTCCCTCAATTCTGATATTGAGCCCGGCGTTTATAATCATGCCGTTTGCGGCCGCGGCCGTGCGTCCTGTGACGTCGGGCACCCTTACTGTTCTCTCAGGTATGTCACTGCCGGCATACAGTATCACCTTGCCGAGCGACTGCTCCATCAGCGCCCCGGCCCCCGGGGTCTGCTTTACAATGTAATTCCCCTCGCCGCGGATTTCTATTTCGATGTCAAGGCTCCTGGCGTAGTTTTCGGCCAGCGCCCTGCTCCAGTGTACAAAATTAGGGACCTGAACCGACATATTCGCCAGCTCGCGCTCCGAGTAGACCGCCTCAACCCCGAGATAGGGCAGTATTTCTCTGAGGACGTTCCCGATATAGGGCGCGGCCACAATGCTGCCGTACGCCGAGCCTATCGAGGGTTCGTCAACCATGATGATTATCGTGTACTGCGGGTCGTCGGCCGGCGCGTAGGCCACGCAGGAGCTGATTCTCAGGTCCCGGTTGTCGCCTACCTTCTCTGAGGTTCCGGTCTTTGCAGCCACGCGGTAGCCCGCGACATAGGCGTTTTTTCCGCCCCCGTCGCCCGACACGCCGCCCTCAAGTATTTCCGATATGACGGCGCAGACCTCGCTGTTTACAACCTGTCTTTTTATCCGGGTATCCTGTTGGAATACCACGTTACCCTCATTGTCGGTTATCCTTTCCACTACATACGGGGTGACAAGATACCCGCCGTTTGCCACCGCGGCCACCGCGCAAATCTGCTGCAGGGGCGATATTTTGAAGTTCTGTCCGAAGGAGGAGACCGCAAGGTCTATTTCCCTGAAATCAGTGGGCGAGTAAAATATGCCGGCATCCTCGCCCGGCAGGTCTATGCCGGTTTTTTCAAGATAGCCGAACTGCTTTACATAGTTGTAGAAGCGCTCGGTGCCGATTCTCGCTCCCAGGGTCATCATCGTCACGTTGCAGGAATGCTGAAGCCCGCCGGTAAGGTCAAGGCTGCCGTGCCCGGTGACCTTATGGCAGCGTATGGTGGTTCCCAGAACGTTGAGCGAGCCCGAGCAGAAGAAGCGGTCTTCCATGGTGACCTCTTTTTCCTGCAGCGCCATGGCTACTGTCATTATCTTGAAGGTCGAGCCCGGCATATATATCTCGGTGATAGCCTTGTTTTTCCAGGTCTCAAGCAACAAATCCCTGCTGAGCTTTATGTATTCATCGCTGCCGGGGGTATACCCGCTGGCGTCGAGTTTCTTTTGGGAATACTCGTTGAGCTCCCACGGGTTGTTCAGGTCAAAGCCCGGATAGGTCGCCATGGCAACGATAGCGCCGGTGTGGACCTCCATCACTATTCCGCAGGCGCGGTTCTTCGCGCCCGATTCGGTGAGGGTTATCTCAAGCTGCTCTTCAAGCACCGCCTGAACGTATGAATCTATTGTGGTTATAAGGTTGTAGCCGTCTCTGGCGGGGATGTAGCTCTCGTATTCATAGGGCATCTCGTTGCCGTGCGAGTCGCGGGCGGTTATGTACTTCCCAGGGGTGCCGGCAAGCTGCTCGTTGTATTCGTACTCAAGGCCGTAAAGGCCGACGCCGTCGCTGCCGGTAAAACCGATGAGATGGGAGGCAAGACTTTCCTGGGGATAGTATCGAGTGCTTATTGCCTCGGCGTAAATCTGGTCGTGATACCTGCACTGGTCAATGAACCCGCGGATTTTTTGAGTGGTCTCCTCGTCGACATTGCGCGCGATGGTCCGGTCAAGATAATGCGTGTAGGTGGTCTGCTTGAGCACCTGCTCGTATGTGACGCCGTATTTACCGAGAATCTCGGAGAGCCCCGCCGCTATGTTTCTGGCGGTGGTCCCGGGCGCAAGCCCGTATATGGTATCGAGCTTTTGTATACTGCGCGGGGAGATAAAAATCCGATATGCGGTGACATTGGTAGCCAGCAGGACCCCGTTTGAGTCATATATGTTGCCGCGCTTGGCGTTTATCACCGACTCGGTGGTTAGCTGCTCGACCACCTTTTTTTGATACCGCTCAAAGTCGGCCGTCTGAATGACAAGCACCCGGATAAGCAGCAGCGCGAGCAGCAGAGTGATAGTCAGGCTGACAAGCGTTGCTCTTCTCAGCGCGCCGGTAGATATTGTTGTATCGGGTTGCAAAGGACATCTCCTCGCTTTCGCTTGGGTGAGTCTGGTCCGACCCGGAATCCGGGCTCTCCGCCATATACTAAATTTATATTATGCCGTCCTGCTCCTTATGTATGCGATGTCAGTCGGGGAATCCTAATGCGTTCAGCAGTGTTGAGAGTCCTATACGGTGGCTGTCTGTGCCGGTGTCGTAGATTACCACCTTCTCCTCCAGTTCCTCCCCCAGGTATTTCAGCGGAGCATAGCTTTTATCTATCATGCCGAGTCTGGTCCGTGCAACAGTCTCAATGTATCTTAAGTCGTTTTTGATTTCAAGCTTTTGCTCAAGCTCCTCTTTGTACTCGACAAGCTCCCCGAGCTGGTTTTTCACAGCCCTCATCTCCATCTCGGCCTTTGAGGTTAGCACGCTGCCCGAGACTATAAGCAAGAGCGAGAGCGAGAGCGCCAGGATCATCAGCATAATATGGCACGGTATCTTTTTGTGCGCCCCCTCGGCCCGGTTTTCCTTCGGGTCAACCGCGAGCCACTCGTCGGTAAGCCTTACGGTTTTTTTAATGATGTCTTTTCCCCCGAGCTTTTTCTCCAATGCCACAGCTAGTTTCCCCGCCCTGCCGAAATTGCCGGCATAGCCGGCCGAGCGGGAGGCGCCGGCGCAAGTTGTCGGTGCTGCGCTGTTTTTAGCTTCCTTCTGTTTTGCAGCGGGGCGTCTGGGTACCGGACTCAGAGCTGTGCCGCTCGCTCTGTCGCCGTCAGATTCTGCGTCAAAGCGCCCGGGCTGAGTTGCAGCTTCAGTGCGCTCTGAAACCCTTCTGCGCGCGGCAAAGCAGCGCTTGAAATCGTCAGGCGTCATGTAGGCGTTTCTTTGGGGCCGGGGTGTTCCGGAATATGCGTTGCAGTTCATTTCTCGCTCCGTGTTTTTTCTGCCGCGCGCAGTTTGGCGCTCTTTGAGCGCGGGTTTTCTGCCTGTTCGCGCTCCGACGGCAGTATCGGTTTTGAGGTTATGATTTTTATCTGCGGCTGCCCTCCGCACACACAGACCGGGAAGTCGCGCGGGCAGGTGCAGCCTGCGGCAAGCTGAGCAAAGGTCTGTTTTACTGCTCTGTCCTCCAGCGAGTGGAAGGTTATCACGGCGACTCTCCCGCCGGGTATTAGCAGCTCTACCGCGTCCCGGAGCGCCGGGGCGATAACATCGAGCTCTCGGTTTACTTCAATCCGGATGGCCTGAAAGGTCCTTTTAGCCGGGTGGCCGTCCCGGGGTTTTACCGGTATTGCTGAGATTATCAGGTCTGAGAGCTCACATGTTGTTCTTATCGCATTTTTTTGTCTTGCCCTGACTATAGCCGAGGCTATCCGCCCCGCAAAGCGTTCCTCGCCGTACTCGTAAATTATCCGGCGCAGTTCAGACTCGGGATATGAGTTCACCACATCATACGCGCTCAGCCGACTTCTTGTGTCCATACGCATGTCGAGCGGCGCGTCGGCCATGTAGGAAAACCCCCGTTCGGCGCAGTCGAGCTGATAGGAGGAGACGCCGAGGTCAAGGAGAATTCCGTCAACGCCGGCAATGCCAAGCCCGGCGCAAACCGAGGCCATGTTCCGAAAGTTTTCCCGGACAACTCTGACCCGCTCGCCAAAATCCGCCAGCTTCTTGCCTGCCGCAGCTACCGCGGCCTCATCCCGGTCAATGGCAACCAGCCTGCCGGTGGTGAGCCTTCTTGCTATCTCAAATGAGTGTCCCCCGCCCCCGGCGGTGCCGTCGATATAAATCCCGTCGGGTTTTATGGCCAACAGCCCGATGCTTTCGGCAAGCAGCACCGGGGTGTGGGAATAGCCTGTGCCTGACATATTTACAGTCCCAAAAGCTCAAGTGCTTCTCTGATTTTTTCGGAATCTTCGGCGGCTATTCTGGCCTCATATTCCTCGGCCGACCAAATCTCGCCGTAGTCGCCGCATCCGATAATACAGGCTTCTTTAATAATCCCGGCGTGCTCGACCAGGGGTCTGGGAAGCAGGATTCTCCCCTGCGAGTCGGGGGATACTTCGGCGGCGGTGCGATAGAGATAACGAAGCGTGTCTTCCGAGGTTTTGCGCGGCACCGATTTAAGCGGCGCGATGAACTCCTCCCATGCTCGCACTGAGTAAAAGCAGAGGAACCTTCCGCGGAAGCTGCGGGTGACAACAAACGATTCGCCGAGTTCCATGCGGAACCTGGCTGGGATGAATATTCGGTTTTTCGAGTCGAGCACGTGCCGATATTCGCCTGACAGCATCTTAGGCCCCCTGATTAAACATTTTTCACCACTTTAACCCACTTCGGTTATATTATATAACACTTTTTAGAATAATGCAAGGGGTTTGTGTGCACTTTTTCATTTTTAATT
>DURE01000033.1 GCA_012837425.1 Clostridiales bacterium | reverse complement strand
TACCCTTGAGGTGCGCTCGGCCCCTCTGCGCCGCTTTCCCAAGGCAGTCAGTAGACTACGGGCAGAATAGCGCGGGATGTGGGGCAGCGCCCCGCACGTCCCATTTTCAATACAGCCGGTAAGCTAATGGTAGCAGAACGCGGGATATGGGCTCCCGCGCTGCTTTATTAGCGATTTAGTTCAGGAGGTTTTTGGGGATTCTCAAGGGGCTTTTTACAAAAGGCCCCTTGAGCGGGGTGTGGGGCAGCGCCCCACAAGAAAGTTGTGGTACAAGGCAGAGTCCCGCATTTATAATTTCTTGACATGTTGAACAAACGCGGGTATAATAGTGTTGATTAAAATTCACAGATTGGATAAAATATGAAAATTTTAGCGCTCGGCGACATCACCGGAACCGTCACAATAAGGCACCTTCGCGAGAACCTCTGGCGTCAGAGAAGGGCGCTCGGGGTGGATTTCGTTGTCGCCAACGGCGAAAACGCAAGCGACATACACGGCATTTCGGCCGGGGATGCGCTGGCGCTGCTTGACTGCGGGGTTGACCTTATCACCACAGGCAACCATGTTTTCAGAAAAAGGGACATCGGGGAGCTGCTTGAGGGTTCCTGCAGCATCATCCGGCCGGCTAATTACCCGGCCGCCTGCCCAGGCACCGGCAGCGCAGTAAAGCGTGTGGGCGGCTGGCGGCTTTTGTGCATTAATGTCCTGGGGGTAGTTTACCTTGAGCCGCTCGCCTGTCCTTTCGAGACGGTCGAGCGGATTCTTGAGCGCGAGCGGGGGAAATATGACATTTCGCTGCTCGACATCCACGCCGAGGCCACATCCGAAAAGCTGGCGCTGGCCCGGTATTTTGACGGCCGCATCAGTATAATTTTCGGCACGCATACACATATTCAGACAGCAGACGAGCAGATTCTCCCGGGGGGCACCGGATATATAACCGACCTGGGCATGTCGGGGCCGGTCGGGGGGATACTCGGCACTGCTGTCGAGCCGGTTATCGCGCGCTTTACCACCAAAATGCCGCAGAGATTCACCCTGGCCGGCGGGGAGATTGAAATTTGCGGCGCGCTCTTTGAGCTTGACGAGACCGACGGGCGGGTGGTCTCGGTCAGCAGGATTCGGTTCTAAGCGAAATTTTTTGCCACTCTCATAGCGCTTGTTGGAAAAACAACAGAGTTTCCTGTGTCAATGCGGCATACTAAGGGCAAAAAGTGCCTGAGTCAAAGCACATTTTGAAAGGAGCTCCTGAAAATGATTGAAAAGGTCTACAGGCTGGCGCGCGGCGACGCGAAAACAATCGAGAAGGTGTTGTTCGACGAGAATATACACTATGTTCATATGATTTTAGGCAAGGACGAGGGCCCGCCGGAGCATTATTCCAACTCAAATGTGTATATGACGGTTGCCCGGGGAACTCTTTCAATCGGGCTGGATGATGCCGGGGTGCGCGAGTATCCGGCCGGAACGCTGCTTAAAATTCCGAGGGATGTAAAGATGAACATTAAGAACCGTCACAACGAGACGCTGGAGCTGATTGTCGTCAAGGCTCCCGCCCCGGGAAAAAACTAAAAAGTTAAGATAAAACGGAGGACATTTTATGAGCATGTTTTGCTATCAGTGCCAGGAAACCGCCGGCGGCAGGGGCTGCACGGTGCGCGGCGTATGCGGGAAAACCGAGGAGGTCGCCAGGCTTCAGGACCTTTTGATTTATACCGTCAAGGGCATATCGGATATTGTGGTCAAAGGCGGGCTTGACGTCGGGAGCCTCGGGCAGCTCAACCGCGAGGTTATCTCAAGCCTGTTTATGACGATTACAAATGCCAACTTCGACCCCGGCTCAATTGAGCGGCAGATTGGAAAAATGCTCAGACTGAGGGACGAGCTGAGAGGGTCGGTAAATGTTTCGCGCTTGCACGACGCCGCGACCTTCACGGTCGGCGCGCGGGCCGAGATGCTCGATACCGCCGCTTTGGTTGGGGTGCTGGCTACCGGGAATGAGGATATCCGCTCGCTGCGCGAGATGATTACATATGGCATCAAGGGCATGGCGGCATATGCCGAGCACGCCGCCAATATCGGCAAGGAGGACCCGGAAATCTATGCCTTTATATATGAGGCGCTGGCTAAAACGCTTGACGACTCGTTGACGGCCGACGACCTTGTGGCGCTGACGCTTAAGACCGGGGAGTACGGCGTTCGGGTAATGGCCCTGCTTGACGCAGCCAACACCTCAAGGTTCGGCGACCCGGAAATTACCACAGTAAACATAGGCGTCCGGAAAAACCCGGCTATCCTTATCTCAGGGCATGATTTGACCGACCTTGAGCAGCTGCTTGAGCAGGCGCAGGGCACCGGCGTCGATGTCTACACACACGGCGAGATGCTGCCCGCGCATTATTACCCGGCATTCAAACAATATGAAAATTTCGTCGGAAATTACGGTAACGCCTGGTGGCGGCAGATTGAGGAGTTTAAATCCTTCCGCGGCCCTGTTGTCTTTACCACAAACTGCATTGTGCCCCCGCGGAGCGAGGAAGTGAGGAGCAGAATCTTTACCACCGGCTCCACGGGATACCCGGGCTGCAAACACATAGTCGCCGACAAGAACGGCAAAAAGGACTTCTCGGAGGTTATAGCGCTGGCCAAGATCCTGCCCGCCCCCGAGGAGATAGAGACCGGCAGCATTACAGGCGGGTTTGCCCACCGGCAGGTCATTGCGCTGGCCGATAAGGTGGTTGAGGCCGTGAAGTCGGGCGCTATAAAGAAGTTTTTTGTCATGGCGGGCTGCGACGGGCGGATGAGGTCGCGGGAGTATTACACCGAGTTTGCAAAAAAACTGCCGCGTGACACGGTTATTCTCACCTCAGGTTGCGCGAAATACCGCTACAACAAGCTCCCGCTGGGAGAGGCCGGGGGGATTCCGCGGGTGCTCGACGCCGGGCAGTGCAACGACTCATACTCGCTGGCCGTTATCGCGCTGAAACTAAAGGAAATATTCGGACTGGACGATATAAACAAGCTGCCGCTGGTCTTCAACATCGCATGGTATGAGCAGAAGGCGGTCATTGTGTTGCTTGCGCTTCTCTATCTGGGGGTTAAGAACATACATCTCGGGCCGACACATCCGGGATTTTTGTCACCCGCGGTGGCCGGGGTGCTTGTCGAGAAATTCGGCCTTGCAAAAATCAACACGGTTGACGCAGATATAGAGCTTTTTATGGCTAACTGATAAATATGACAGAAAACAAGTAAGTTATCTGTCGTCAACCGGGCTGAAAAAGTCTTTTTTGCGGCACTTGGGGCAGCGCATGAGCCGGTCGCCATTGAGGTGAACCGAAAACATCATCTGATACCACTTTCATGCTCTCCGCAACTCAGGCATGCCCAGGTCTTTTTTGCCAGACAGTACCCCGCGCCTATCCAAATGAGTATTCCTAAGACTATGACAACACCAATATAGACCGTCCCGACGCCGGGGGGCGCTTCTAATGCCGCAGCGCCTAAATTAATTTTCATATACTCTCTCCCCGAAGTTATTCTATAAAACGGGTCAGGTTCTGTAACCCGACCCGTTTTTTGTTTATGCTTCTTCCCTGTTTTTGTACCCGACCTCAAGCAGCTCTTCAGTCCTCTCCCCGCGCCCGGCCAGATGCAGCCAGCCGAAAAGCGCCTCCATGCCGGTGGCCGCGCGGTATTCGGCGGCGGTGGCGTTCTTCGGCAGGCTGGTATGCCCGGCATTCCGTCCGCGGCGGAATATCGCGTTCTCTTCCGCGTCGAGCAGCGGGAGTATCCGCTTCATGGCCAAGGCCTGCGCGGGGGCGGTGACATACCTTTTGGCCTGCTCGTTCAGCTTGTGCGAGCTGCAAATACCGGCTCTGACCAGCCGCTCCCGCACCCAAAGCTCAATAACCGCGTCTCCCAGATATGCAAGCGCCGCCATGTCGGCCTGCCCCGCTGGGCTCATATGCAGTCCCGCCCCAGAATGCGCCGGATTACGCTCTCAATTCCGTCGGCCATAAGCGTAAATCCGAGGTCGTTGGGGTGAACGCCGTCCATGGTGCATTCGTTTTCGTATTTGCCGAGGAAAAAGGATTCCCCGTCAATATAATACACGTTTTTGTCCCCGAGCGAGAGCGCGTGGCGGTAGGTGTCGATTATCACGTCGCGCCGCTCGGCAAACTCGGTAGGGTTAGTGGCAATATTCGGCCGGGAAATCATAATATACGGGGTGTCGGGCTGCTTTTTGCGGAAAATATCATAGACTCCCTGGTGCGTGGCGCGCAGAAAGGCGGCGTCGGGCGCGTTGTGGTCGTAGTCGCAGACAAATATCGACATGTTAAGCCCCGAGATATACTCAATTAAAACCGGCTCCCCCTTAGCCCGACCTGAAAAGCCAAGGTTGATATAGTCGAGGTTCAGCCTGCGCGAGATGATATTCTCGTATGTCAGCCCGGGGCGCGAGGCGGCGGTGCCGTGCACAATAGAGCTGCCGTAAAAGACTACCGGGGCGCTGTTTGAGTATTTTTTTCCCCTGTCAAGCGCTGCGTCGACCTGCAGGCCGATATAAAGGTTCTTTACCAGTGCGTGAACCGGGAAGTTTATAGTGAAGCTGCGCATTTTGCGTGAGCCGAGCTGAATTATCTGCTCGTAGTCATTCTCAAAATTATAGGGCGGCAAAAAGGGCTTTACAAACCGGCTGTCGGTGGCGGTGTCCTCGTAAAGATCAAAACCGGCGGTGTTGCAGAGCGTCATATGGGGTCTGCGCGAATAGGGCCCCAGCTCTACCTTGATTGCAATATAGGCCGAGTCGGTGGAAAAGCGGACACGGCCGCCGGTCGACTCGCGCGCCAGCTTTGCAACCCCCTGGCTGGTCGCCTCGGCGACCTCCTGCGGCAGCCGGCGGAAATATTCCTGCCCGTGCGGGTCGTAAAATCCGTAGAGCTCGAACGGGGGCTTTCTCACGTCAAAAAAGGCCACATCCGGCTCCTTTATGGAGGTTTCGACCAGCATGTTGCGGTCAACCTCGACATATGCCTCTTTTTTTATATCTTCAGCACTCATTTCTTTTTCCTCGCTTATATTTTTAAATGGCTTGTGCCATTAGTTGCCAAGCCCGGCCGCTCTCAGGGCGCGAACCAAAATCCGGTGCAGAGCGTCGGCAATTTTCAGAAAACCGACGTCGGTAGGGTGGGTTCCGTCGACCGTGCAGAGGTCCTCGTCGGGTCCGCGGAATATCCCCTCTCCGTCGATATAATATACATTTTTGTCGCCCAGCTCCCGGGCGCGCCTGTAGGTATCGATTATCACATCGCGCCGGGCAATACTTTCTTTGATGTTGTAGGTGAAACCAGGGCGCGAGAGCATGATATACGGGATATCCGGATGGCGCTCCCGGATTATTTCATAGAGCCGAAAATGGGTTTTGGCAAGGTGCGAGGCGTCGGGCGCGTTGTGGTCGTAATCAGAGACAAAGGCAAGCATTTTGAGCGAGGCTAAATACCGCGCCATCTCCTCCTCCCCGAGCCCGCCGCCCGAGAAACCGAAGTTCAGGTAGTCGAGGTTCATTCTCCGGCTGATAATTGCGGGATATGTGTTGCCGGGGTGCGAGGCGCAGGCCCCCTGGGTTATAGAGCTTCCGTAATACACAACCGGCAGGGGCGAGCGGTATTTCAGCCCCGGACCCGGCTTCGCTCCTGTGTCAAGTCCGACATAAAGGCTGCTTACCGGGCTGTATGACGGGAAATTGATTGTAAAATACCGCGGCCGGCAGTCGGGGAGCATTAGCACCGCCTCGTATTCTGCGGCAGGTCTGCCCGGCCTGAAGGAGCGGTAAAACCGGCTGTCGCCCTCGCTGTCGACATACAAATCAAACCCGCAGACATTTGTTGCGGGCATATGGTCGTAAACCCTCACCTCGGGCAGCGTCACTCTGACGGCAACCACCCCGGTGCAGGCCGAAAACCTCACCCGCCCGCCGGCGGTGCTGAGATAATGCTGATTTACTTTTTTGTTCAGACTTGTGCCAAATGTGTCGGGCAGCCTTCTGAATACCGGGCCGGCTTTGGGCTCAAGCAGCCCGTATACCTCAAAGGGTTCACTGCGGACATCAAAAAATTCAACTTCGGATGCCATTTTCTTTTCCTTTCGGTTTTATTTCTTACCTGATGCCGAGTTTATTATATCACCGCCCGGTAAAGCCTGTCAACCGAGCGGGTGATTTTCTTTCCTTAATTTGTGTTTTTGTATTGAAGCCGCCGCGGCGCTATGATATACTCAAGACAATAAAACCGCCTGCGCGGTTTTTGCCCGGTCTCGGGGGGGGTGCTCGGATGAAATATTATATAGGGATAGATTCGGGGGGAACCAAAACCGAGTCGGTTTTGGTAGACGGCAGCGGCCGAGTGGTTCTGCGCAGAACCGACGGCGGGGGCAATCCGAATTTTGTTGGCGCAGACAAGTCGGGTGGATTGCTGCTTGATATAATACAGGACCTCTGCAATAAATCCCCCGGGCCGGTCTCGGGGGTCTTCGCGGGACTGGCCGGAGTGGTCGGGTTCGGCAGCGTGTTCACCGAGCAGCTGCGCGGGAGAACCGGCATTTATGCCCTCTGTGTCGGGACCGACGCCATACCCCTGCTCACCGGGGGACTTTACCGCGCCGACGGCGGCTGCGTGATAGCCGGCACCGGCACCGCCTGTTTTGTGCGGCGCGGGGGCGAGCTTTATCAGGTTGGCGGCTGGGGCTATATGTTTGACTCCGGGGGTGGCGGCTACAACCTCGGCCGCGACGCAATCGCCGCCGCGCTTCATGAGCAGGACGGCCAGGGTCCTCCGACGGCGCTTTCTGGTCTTATAACCACAAAGCTTGGCGGGCACCCGAAGGATATGATATCAAGGCTTTATGAGCGCGGCCCCTCGTATGTCGCCTCGTTTGCCGGTGCGGTGTTTGAGGGCTGCAGGCTGGGCGACAGGGTAAGCCTTGATATTATGCACCGGAACATCGGCTGCATTGCCAAAATGATTTGCGCGGCGGGCAAAAGGCTTGATGGTGCCTTCGCAGTGGTTTTGGGCGGGGGAATATTCAGTAACTATCCCGAGTATTCAGCCTCGCTGCGGGGGCTTGTCCCCGAGAGAATAAAGCTGCTTGTCAGCGACATGCCCCCGGTTTTTGGGGCAGCAGTTGAGGCGGTATTCACCGCCGGGGATGAAATATCAAGTGATTTTAAGGATAATTTCAAAAAAACCTATGACGAAATTTAAGGCCTGCGCATCGCGCAGGGCTTTTTAATTATTTCAGGACGCGACGACCCGGCACGCCGCCTATCCTTATACCCAGGAGCAGATATTCTCTGTCCGCGCATCTCCCGTGTCCCTTCCATAAGACAGCCGTGAACTATAGGCAGCAAAAAGCGCGGGATGAGGTCCGCGCTGCTTGATTGAGGATAAGGTTTTAAAAGCTTTTTGGGGATTCTTAAGGGGCTTTTTTCAAAAAGCACCTTAAGTGGGGTGTGGGGCAACGCCCCACACGTCCCTTACGCGAGGGCTCGGGGGCAGCGCCCCCGCATATTATTTTAAATCCTTGGCGGTTCTCGGGTAGAGAACCACATCGCGGATGTTTTCGATGCCGGTTATATACATCAGCATTCGCTCAAGCCCCAGGCCAAAGCCGCTGTGCGGCACGCTGCCGAAACGGCGCAAATCAAGATAGTGTTTGTATTCCTCGATTCTCATATTCCGCTCGGTCATGGCGGCGATCAGCTTTTCATAGTCGGCCTCGCGCTCGCTGCAGCCGATAATCTCGCCCACGCCCGGGACCAGAAGGTCGGTGGCGGCTACGGTTTTCCCGTCGGGGTTCTGCTTCATGTAGAAGGCTTTTATTTGTTTCGGGTAGTGGGTGATGAACACCGGGCGGCCGCAGACCTCCTCGGCGATATATCTTTCGTGCTCGGTCTGCAGGTCGAGCCCCCACTCGATAGGGTAATTGAACTTTCGCTCCGACTTTTTCAGTATTTCCACCGCATCGGTATAGGTGATGACATCGAATTTGTTGTTTACCACGTCGCTGAGCTTTTCAACAAGCCCGCGCTGGACGAATTTATTGAAGAACTCCAACTCAGCGGGGCATCTTTCCATGACGTGCCGAATGATGAACTTAATCATCTCCTCGGCAATTTCGATAATGTCCTCAAGCTCGGCGAAGGCCACCTCGGGCTCGACCTGCCAGAACTCGGCGGCATGGCGCGGCGTGAAGGAATACTCGGCGCGGAAGGTCGGACCGAAGGTGTAGATTTTCCCCATCGCAAGAGCGGCAACCTCGCCCTCAAGCTGACCCGAGACCGTAAGCCCGGCCCGCCTGCCGAAAAAGTCTTCGGCAAAATAGACTTCGGCGGTATCATACGCGGCATCCCAGGGCTGGGTGGTTACTCTGAACATTTCGCCGGCGCCCTCGCAGTCGCTGCCGGTAATAATCGGCGTGTGGATGTAGACATAACCCCGGTCGCCGAAGTATTTGTGAATCGCCGCCGAGAGCTCGGAGCGCACACGCAGCATGGCGCCAAATATATTGGTCCTCACCCGCAGGTGCGGCAGGGTGCGCAGAAACTCCAGAGTGTGGCGCTTGGGCTGGATAGGGTATTCGTCGGCCGGGCAGGCGCCGAGCAGGGTAAGCGAGTCAGCGCTGACTTCAATTTTTTCCCTGCCGCCCCCCGGTATCACCGCCCGCCCCTTTGCCATGAGCGAGCAGCCGACGCTGT
The DNA here is from genome assembly GCA_012837425.1 of Clostridiales bacterium. Classification (GTDB taxonomy): domain Bacteria; phylum Bacillota; class Clostridia; order Oscillospirales; family CAG-272; genus UMGS1002. Next base: position 4,616 of record DURE01000033.1, on the reverse strand, counting down.
TTGCCGCCTCGTATGCCTCGGGGGCCAGGCGGGTCTTGTCGATTACAATCTGAATTGAGGCAAGCGAGGTGCCGTCGTTGACGGCAAGAAAGCGGACATTGCTTGAGTCCCTGAGATTCCGCACCCAGCCGCAGACCGTGACCTCACGGCCGTAAAACTTCTCGGGTGTGCCGAGCAGCTCGGCTATATCGGTGTGTTTCATATAAACTCTCCGTTTGTCGGTGCAAGGGCAGTAATTGTCATAATTATTATACATCAGACGCCCACCGATTACAAGCAGCCGAGCGAAAATTGTCCGCACCCCCGGGCTCCTTGGTGGTTTCTGCCTTTGATTGTCGGAAAATTTCGGATATATTTTTGCATTGCTTGAATAAACAATCCTCAAAAGGCAAAAATATAAAATGAAAACCTTCAAAGGAGCAATAACAATGGACAACAAATCAAAAGGTATTTTCAAAAAGCTTAAGTCCAGCCGTGCCGTTTACATCACTGCCGTCACACTGCTCGTGGCGCTTGCCGTTATCATAGCGATAACGGTTGCCGCAAACAGGGCAAAAAAGAAGACCTCTGAAACCGAAACCGACGAGATAACCTCATACACCGACTCAGAGACAACGACCCAAATACCCGAAGTCACCGACAAGGTGACAGATCCGCCGGTGACTACCGAGATGCCGCCTATCGACACGTCGCCCGACACAAACGTTGCCGACGCGGGGGATGAGGTAATCACTCTGGCGCTTCCCTGCAGCGGCACACTTACCGCATATCACGACGAGTCGCTTCAGGTCTGGTCGATAACTATGCGGGACTACAGGGTTCATCTCGGCGTCGACATTGCCACGGAAGCCAATGCGCCGGTTTACGCCGCGGCCGACGGGGTGGTGGCCCAGGTTTGGGAGGACGTGAAAATGGGCTACTGCATTGCTGTCAAGCATGGCGAGGACACCTACACTATCTACCGCAATTTAGGTGAAACTCCGGCCGAGGGGATTGCCGAGGGGGTGACTGTACGCGCGGGACAGCTTATCGCCTTTGTAGGTGAGAGTGCGATGATTGAAATTGCTCAGGGTCCTCACCTGCACCTTGAAATGACAATGGGAGGAGTACAGGTCAATCCTCTGGATTATTTTGACCAGACTGCAATAGCCTCACTCACTGTTGACACGGTTTATGAAGGCTGACCTTAAAAAAGGCATCAAGCGAAAAGAGCGGCCCGGGACGGGCTGCTCTTTTCGCGTCCTGCACTTTTGGCCCGGGTAGCCGGCGCCTTGTTTTTTTAGCAGGGGCTTTTATTTTTCCGGGGTTTTTGATATAATATACCCAAACAATTTTACTTATGGGGGAGACAAAGCAAAATGAGGGGCTCAATATATCTGCCACGCGAAATTGACGGCGGGGCGTGGAGCAACGGGCATGTTCAGGGAATCGCGGTCGACACCGAGAGAAAGTATATGTACTTCTCGTACACAACCGTGCTGGTCAAGACCGACCTTGACGGCAGGGTTGTCGGCACGGTCACCGGACTTTACGGGCACCTCGGCTGTCTGGCCTTTAACAACGCCGACCGGAGGGTTTACGGCTCGCTTGAGCTCAAGCACGACGCCATAGGCAGGGGCATCATGAAGGCCACCGGCGTCACTATCGCCGAGGAGGACTCTTTTTATGTGGCTATTTTTGATGTCGACAAAGTTGACCGGGTCGGCATGGACGCCGAGCGCGACGGGATAATGACGGCGGTGTATCTCGGCGAGGTGGTCGGCGACTATAGCTCGGCCGACCCGAACGGCCTGCCCCACCGTTACGGCTGCTCGGGGATTGACGGCATCTCCTTCGGCCCGGTCTTCGGCGCGCCATGTGACAGCCCCAAAATGCTTATGGTCGCATACGGAATATACGGCGAGCCGAACCGCGCCGGCAACGACCATCAGGTTATTCTGCAATACGACTGGCGGGCCTTCGGGAAATTTGAGCAGTCTCTTGTCCAGGGTTTCCCGCACCACTCGGGTCCCGAGGTCGACAAAAAGTATTTCCTGCACACCGGAAACACCAACTGGGGCATTCAGAATCTTGAATACGACGCCTGCACCGGCGACTGGTACGCCGCGGTGTATGTCGGGCAGAAGCCCGAATACCCCAACTACCCCATGTTTATTATCGACGGCTCAGCGCCGCCGCATGAAGGTGAGCTGAAGGACAGGGGCGGCGAGCGCGGGCTTCTGCTCTCGCTCAAGCCCGAGGGGGTGTTCCATGAGAAAAGCGGCGTTTGGGGAATAACCTACCCCTATGGTCAGACCGGAATGTGCTCGCTGGGAGACGGGTATTTTTACATGTCCTACAACGGCAGAACTCCGCCCCCCGAGCGGCTGTTTACCTGCACGGCAAAGCTCTGCCGCAGGCTCCCCGGCGACCCGGTGGGCTTTGAGGTGGTTGAGTGATAAGCAGCTTAGCAATATTTGTCTTGTTGATGCCATAAGATGTCTTGAAACCGGCAGCAGGATAATTTATAATAGGATTTGGTGGCACAATCCAGAAGATATGATAAAAATTAAAAACGGAGGCGGAGTTATGTCATTTCCGGTAGCTGTACAGCTTTATTCGGTGCGCTGGGATGCAGAAAAGGATTTGCGCGGGACGCTCGGGAAAATCAAGGAAATGGGATACGACGGCGTTGAGTTTGCCGGACTGCACGGCAATACGCCGGCGGAGGTAAGGTCAATTTGCCGGGAGACCGGACTTGAGCCTGTCTCGGCACATGTCCCGTATGACGAGCTTTTGCGCGACCCGGTGGGGGTGCTCTCTCAATATGTAGAAATAGGCTGCAAATATGTTGCGATTCCGCACCTCGGACGGACGCAGCGGCCCGGCTCGCCCAACTTCCCTTATGTGCTCGGGTTCATTGAAACGATTGCAAAGGCGGCAAAGGCGCTTGGTCTTAGGCTCCTTTATCACAACCATGATTTTGAGTTTATCAGGATTGACGGCAGATACGGGCTTGATATAATGTACGAGACAATCCCGGCCGACCTCTTGGGCGCTCAGCTTGACACCTGCTGGGTGAATGTGGGGGGAGAGGACCCGGCGGCCTACATCAGGAAGTATTCGGGGCGCACCCCTGTGCTGCACCTCAAGGACTTCTGGGGAGACCGCTCGGGGGCGGCGTACGAGCTTATCGGCGTTGAGAACAAGGCGCCGGTGCGGCCGAAAAACTTTGAATACCGGCCGCTCGGCAAAGGGCTTCAGGACATGCCGGCCATTCTGGCGGCTGCGCGCGACGCCGGCTGCGAGTGGGTTGTGGTCGAGCTCGACAGCCCGAGCATGGGGCTCACCCCGCTTGAGTGCATTAAGGAAAGCATCGATTACCTTGTGACAATAAACAAGTAAAGGGAGGCATATTAAAATGGGAAAAGACGACGCTATACTCAACGCCTTTAAGGAAGACCAGACCGTCGAGAAAATCAGCGCCGACAGAAAGCTCAGGGTCGGCATTATCGGCTGCGGCTGGATTGCCGCCGCGCACATCAAGGCATACCTCGCCCAGCCCGATGTGGAAATTGTGGCGGGAGCCGACCTTATCCCCGGCAAGGCCGCCGCGTTCTTCAAAAAGCACGGGGTTGAGGGGGTTAAAACCGACTATGCCTCGCACAAGGAGATGCTGGACGACAAGTCGCTGGGTCTCGACGCGGTCAGCATCTGTACATACAACCGCCAGCACGCGGCCCCGGCAATCTACGCGCTCGAGAAGGGGGTAAACGTGCTGCTTGAGAAGCCTTTCACGGTAACTCTTGATGAGGCCGTGGAGGTTGTGAAGGCCGAGCGGCGGAGCGGCAGGATACTTACACACGGCTTCCAGCCCCGCTTTGACGAGAACATGAAAATGATAAAAAAGATTGTCGAGTCGGGCGAGCTCGGCCGGATTTACTACATTCAGACCGGCGGCGGGCGCCGCCGCGGTATTCCGACGCCCTACGGGACCTCCTTTATAGACGAAAAAACCGCGGGAGTCGGGGCGCTGGGTGACATCGGCTGCTATTCGCTTGACATGGTGCTCAATGCCATAGGCTATCCGCGGCCGCTCACGGTCACCGGGTATACCTCAAGCTTCTTCGGCAAGGACCCGAATTACAGCGGCTACAGAGCCGACAAACGTGCCGAGTATGCAAAAATATTCGGGGTGGACGACTTTGCGGCCGCCTTCATCCGGCTTGAGGGGGATATAATACTTGACTTTAGAATCTCGTGGGCTATGAATATGGACACTCCGGGAGATACGATTATCCTGGGCACAAAGGGAGGCCTGCGCATACCCTCGACCGAGTGCTGGAACGGCACGGTGGGCGGGCCGATGAAGGTTTATCACGAGGTCTGCGGGCAGCAGGTTGAGACCGAAATTCCGATTATAACCATGAAGAGGGGGCTCTTTGAGTTGAAAATCCGCACCTTCCTTGACGCGGTGAAAAATCAAGGTCCGGCCCCGGTTCCCAGCTCGCAGATAATCTACAATCAGGCTATTATCGACGCCATTGCAAAATCCACAAAGCTAGGCCGCGAGGTTGAGGTTGTTATTCCGGAGATATAACAGATATTCCACATCTCAAACCGACGTGCGGGGCTAC
>DURE01000032.1 GCA_012837425.1 Clostridiales bacterium | reverse complement strand
CAACTTTTTTAAAGTTCTTGGAGAGGAACTCTAAAAACTACTACTTTTATATAATACGAGGAGGTGACCCGATGCTTGCTGTGACAGACCACCGGCTGCCCGAAGGATGTCAAGCCTCGCTCCGAAACCGAGGCTTTGAGCTCCTGCTGCTGCCCCCCTTCCCCGCGCTCCCCGCGCCGGTAGCCTCACACCCCGACATGCTGCTCTTTATCTTCGGAGGGGTCCTTTTGACCCACAGGGATTACTACCGGATTGCAAAACGCGAAATAGATCACACCAGATCGGTCGGCGGGCTTGAGCTTGTGCTGTCCGACGAGCCGGTCGGTGACAAATACCCGCGCGACATGCTCTTTAACGCGGCGCCGGTCGGCAGGTTTATTTTCGGGCGCGAAGATAGCATGTCGCGTCACATATTGCAAGTCTCGGCCGGAAAAGGGATGCGAATTGTTGATGTGAGACAGGGCTATGCCCGCTGCTCTACGGTAATTGTCGGCGACAGTGCGATAATCACTCAGGACCGCGGCATTGCCGGGCGCGCGCGGGAGTGCGGGATTGACGTGCTATTGGTTCGCCCGGGGCATGTTCGGCTTGACGGGTACGACACCGGCTTTATCGGCGGGGCGTCGGGGGTTTGCCGGGGGCTGGTGTACTTTTGCGGCAACATCGACACCCATCCCGACGGGGAGCAGATACGCCGGTTCATAACGGCACACGGCTACAAGGTGGTGTCGCTCGGCAAAGGAGAGCTCTTTGACGCCGGGACGCTGTTTTTTATCTGAGCTTTTCATAAAACCGGAATATCGGAAGTTTCCTGATATTCCGGTTTTATGAATACATGGTTATATATGAGATTATATTATTAGTTTCGGCAATATTCTATAAATTGTGACAGATAATCCTTTACAATTATAGATTGTTGTGCTATAATTATACATAATCCTGCCATGTGATACCGTTTTTGACAAAACAATGATTCCGGAGAGGCTGATTATGGATTACTATGCCCGCAAAACAAAGGACGGCCGAAAACAAATTCTTATTGAGCATTTAAATAAAGTTGTCGAATTATCTTCAAAATGGGCCGAGCCTTTTGGATTATCCGGACTTGCCGGCGCAGCAGGCTTATATCACGATTACGGTAAAGCGACAAACGAATTTCAAATTTACCTCTTCTTAGAAGAATCAAGAAAAGGAAATGTACCCCACAGCCTATGCGGGGCAAAAGCCGCATACAAGGATTATATCAGTTGCCTGCCGGTTGCAGAGGTGCTTGCCAATATAATTGCATCCCACCACGGTAGTCTGCGGGATTATTTATCTCCCGACGGGAGCACTCCGCTTGTTTCGGAACTCAAATCATCTACAAAAAAACCAGAGGCTGAAAACAATCAGAAAATCAGTCCCGAGATATTGTATAAAGAGCTTCAGGATGTAATAAACATCCTGCCGGACAAGCGCTTCGGTATGACGATGCTTATCAAGATGTTGTATTCGTGTGTTGTAGATGCCGACAGACTGGACGCATACTTATTTGAGCGTTGTGAGGAATATGTTCCGAAGAAGCCTGATTGGGAAGGAATGCTGATTGAACTAAACACATACCTCAGCAGGTTAACTGCTAAAAACAATAAAATCGACAAGGCCATAATTGAATTGCGGAATGATGTTTCCAGACAATGCGCAAAGGCCGGCCTGCGGGAAATCGGTATCTATACGCTGGAAGTGCCTACGGGTGGCGGCAAGACATTGTCGAGCCTGCGGTTCGCACTTGAACATGCTAGAGAACACAATCTTGACAGGATTATATATGTGATACCCTACCTTTCGATTTTATCCCAAACCGCCCTCGATATGCGCGAAGCGCTGAATGCCGACAGCGATACTGTCCTGGAGCATCATTCAAATGTACTTCCGGATGACCCGGAGTATTACAAGCTGCACACCGACCGTTGGGATGCACCGATAATTCTGACCACTCAGGTGCAGTTTCTTGAAAGCGTGTTTTCTGCCAAAGCCAGCGCCCTGAGAAAACTGCACAACATGGCCAGAAGCGTAATTATCTTCGATGAAATCCAAACCCTGCCGGTAAAGTGCGTCCATTTGTTCAACAGTGTAATAAACTTCTTGAACAAGGCCTGCGGTACCACCATTCTTTTATGCACAGCAACCCGGCCGTTGCTTGACAAGGTGCAGCGTCCCGTGATTCTATCCGAACATCCGTCTATTGCGGTTTGCGGAAAAATCCCGAAGCGCACCGAAATTGTATACACACTCCGCCCCGCCGGCTACTCATACAAAGAATTAGCCGATTTCGTCCTTGAAAAGCATAATACCTCAACCTTGATTATCGTCAATACCAAAGCCGCCGCCAAATCGCTTTTTCTTCAGCTGAAATCCCAAGAGAAAAAGGTTTTGCATCTGAGCACAAATATGTGTCCCGCCCATCGTGATATGGTTATATCGGACCTGCGCTGTATGCTCTCAAGGGACGAGAGTGTTATCTGTGTTTCCACACAGCTCATAGAGGCCGGCGTTGACATTTCTTTCGAATGTGTCATACGCGACCTGGCGGGGCTGGACAGTATATATCAGGCAGCCGGACGCTGCAACAGGCACGGTGAATTTGACGATGTAAAAAAAGTGTATGTAGTAAACATCGCGGGCGAGAACCTGAGCCGGCTCGAAGACATAAAAATAGGGGCCGATAAAACCAGAAGGCTTTTTGATGAAAGGCAACTGGACATCAATGCTTATTATAAATATTATTTTTACGAGCGCAGTAACCAGATGGATTACCCGACAAGGGAAGGAGGTTCGATTTATGATTTGCTGACAAAGAACTGTCAGGGCAGAAATGCATATGTATTATATGCAAACAGCGAAAAAACACAGTTTTATCTGACCTGCGCGATAAGGTCGGCCGCAGATGAATTCTATGTTATTGCTCCGGGCCAGACCGAGGTGCTGACAAACTATGGTGACAGCAAAAAACTGCTGGAGGAATACCGCAACGAAACTGACCTGGCCAAAAAGCAAAAGCTGCTTCGCCGTCTTGAGCGTTATATGGTCTCGCTCTACAAATTCCAAGCAGACGAGCTTGGAGCGCGCGGGGCGCTTTCAGAGGACTGTGGGCTAACAATACTTGCTGACGGCTTTTATGACGACGAGCTGGGCATTGACATTGCCGGAAGCCACACATTTTTAAATGTAGGGGGTTAATTATGGATGCAAAAAGAAATTCGGTAAGCTTCAAGGTGTATGGCAGGTATGCGCTGTTTTCAGACCCCATCACCCGTCCGGGGGGAGAAAAATTCTCGTACCAGGTCCCCACATATCAGGCGCTGAAAGGCATTCTTGAGAGCATATACTGGAAACCGACCTTTATCTGGTATATCGACGCGGTCCGCGTAATCAAAAAAATACAGACTGAAAGCAAGGGCATACGAACTCTCAAAATGAACGGGGGCAATGACCTCGCATATTACACATACCTGCAGGATGTAGAATATCAGGTCCTGGCTCATTTTGAGTGGAATGAGCAACGTGCAGATTTGGCTGTTGACCGCAGTGAGCACAAGCACCACAACATTGCAAAGCGCTGCATAGAACAGGGCGGCCGGCGCGACGTATTTTTAGGGACAAGAGAGTGCCAGGCGTACGTTGAACCCTGTAATTTCGGCGAAGGGGCGGGGTATTATGACAACTACGGCCCGCTTGATTTCGGCATGATGTTCCACAGCTTCGGTTACCCTGATGAAACCGGCAAAGACGAGCTGGTGGTGCGGATATGGAGGCAGGTTATGAAGGACGGAATAATTAAGTTCCCTTCCCCCGAAGCAGTTGGACTCTACCGTGTCGTGCGCCAATACGGACCCGAATACAGCTTTAAACGGTTTGTTAATTGTATAAATTTCGAAGAAGCAAAGGAGGGTGATTCTGTTTGAACTGGTTTGGCAATTTGGCTCTGACATATGACAATGTTGCGGAAATTGTCGGAGTCCCCGACAATAAGGGCAACGTGCTTCTACCGCTATGTCACATTACAAAAAAAACCGACATTATTGTAATAATCGACGGCGATGGCAACTTCAGACATGCTGAACATAGCCCAAAAGAAATTATAATTCCTTGTACAGAAGGTTCAGCAAATCGTACAAGTGATAATGCTCCCCATCCTCTGCACGATGAACTTGGATACCTATGCTATGATGAAAATAAACGTAAAGAATATTTCAAACAGTTGGAGAACTGGCATGACAGGCATCCCAAGGTCCGGGCGGTTTACAATTATCTGATTCGTGGAACGCTGCTCGACGATTTGCGAAAATACGGAATTACTGTCGATAGGGAAAATCAAAATCTATTCAAAAAAGACGGCAAAAAGAAAACCGAAAAGGAACTTGAGGATGAGCTATGCAAGCAATTCGTACGGTTTTCTGTGGAAATCCCGGGGGATCTGGTGCCCCATTTATGGGAGGATGTAACGCTTTTTAGGGCATGGCAAAGCTATCTGGCCGAGAAAGACAAAGGAATAACTGAACTTTGTTATGTGACGGGTAAAAAAAGCACACTAACCTACAAACACCCGAAAGGTATAAATTCTTCTACATATGGGGCGAAAATAATAAGCTGCAACGATTCAGAAAACTTTACATATCGCGGCAGGTTTGCTAAGCCCGAACAGGCTAATGCCATAAGTGCCGAGGCAAGCGGGAAAGCTCATGCGATGCTGAAATACCTTATTGCGACACAAGGCTACAAGTGCGACACGCAGGCAATAGTTGCCTGGTCAATCGACACCGGCAAACCCGCCCTCAGTCCTTTTGCAGCTTCGGATGAATTCTTTGGAGATGATGATACTCAAACAACCGACACCGATACGCATAAAAATGCCCGGGGAACCCTGGCGACCGATTATGCCAAAAAGCTAAGAGACGCATTTGGCGGCCTCGGTAAGCCTGGTATACTCCGCAATATCACGCGGCAGGTTGCTGTCATCGCAGTCGACGCGGCAACGACCGGACGCATGAGCGTTACGTTTTACCAGCATATGCGGGAAAATGAATACGTTGAGCGCGTCATACGGTGGCATGAGGAGTGCTGTTGGTGGTTCAGAAAGGGCAAAAACGAATACATATCCGCGCCAAGCGTTGACAGGATTATCGCAGCGGTATTCGGAGAGCCTAAAGGGGAAGGATACAAAAAAATCCAGAAACAAGCCCGGGAGCGCATGCTTCATGTCATTATCCGCGGTGAGCAAATAGACCGTGGCTGGATAAATGCCGCGGTAAACCGCGTTTCAAATCCGTTTTCGTACAACAAGGCAGACGGCGGCTGGGATAAATCAAAATGGGAGAAAGCAACAAATGTGACCTGCGCTATCACAAAAAAATATTTTATTGATAAAAAGGAGGTTTTTTCGTTGGAACTTGATAACGGTTGCCGCGACCGGAGTTACCTTTACGGTAGGCTGCTTGCGATTGCAGACAGGATTGAGAGCCATGCCCGATTCCTTCAGACCGGTAAGGACAATACCGATAAGCGTCCGACCAATGCCGTACGCTACATGTCTACGTTTGCAGCCAAGCCCTTCCGCACCTGGTCCCTGCTCTTCGGCCTGATTAACCCCTCAATACAGCGCCTTGACGGAGCGGAATGGTACCAGCAGCAGATCGACGAAATCATGAGCAAATTCAAAGAAGGGGATTTTGAGAGCGACAAACCGCTCGACGGCAGGTATCTGCTCGGCTATTCACTTCAGCGCAGAAAAATTTACAACAAAGACAAGGAGGAACAAAAAGATGAGTCTGTCGAAGAAAATTGATTTTGCTGTAATAATCAGCGTGAAAAACGCCAACCCGAACGGCGACCCGCTCAACGGCAACCGCCCGCGTGTAAACTATGAAGGATACGGTGAAATCAGCGATGTGTGCCTGAAGCGCAAAATCAGAAACCGCCTGCTTGACGCCGGCCTGCCGATACTTGTCCAATCCGACGATTACAGAAAAGACGAGCACCGCAGCATAAAAGCCCGCTATGACGCAAATGAGGAAATCAAGAAGCTCTCAAAAGATAAGGACGGTGAAAAAAAGGCAAGGGTCGCCTGCGAGCAGTGGTATGATGTCCGCGCCTTCGGGCAGGTGCTGGCAGGTGTTGATGACACCAGCGCGTCAATTGCAATCCGCGGCCCGGTCAGCATACAAAGCGCTTTCAGCATTGAACCGGTTGATGTAACGAGCAACCAAATTGTAAAGAGTGTAAACCTTAAAACAAATACAAAAGACCCGTCTCAAAAGTCCGGAGACACAATGGGAATGAAACACCGGGTGGACAAGGGCATCTATGTCACCTACGGCAGCATAAACCGGCAGCTGGCCGAAAAGACAGGTTTCTCCGATCAGGATGCTGACGAGCTTAAAAAAGCGCTCCCGAAACTGTTTGAAAACGATGAATCGTCCGCCCGTCCGGCCGGAAGCATGGAGGTCATAAAAGTAATTTGGTGGACGCACACCGACAAAACGTTGTCTTCGGCCATGGTACATAGGAGTCTGATAGTAAAACCGGACGGTTCATATCAGCTGACCCCGCTTAACGGAATAACTGCGGAAGAACTCAATGAACAATGACTTCTGAAATGGACTATATGCTGCTCTCGGGTATCCAGCACTTCGCTTTTTGCCGGCGGCAGTGGGCATTAATCTATATCGAGCAGCAATGGGCCGACAATTACTTCACAGTAGACGGGAGCATTATGCACGACAAGGCCCATGACCCCTTTTTCACCGAAAAGCGGGGCAAGCGGATAGTGAGCCGGGCGGTTCCGGTGAGGTCGGAGCGCCTGCACCTTACCGGCGAATGTGATGTCGTGGAGTTCCTCGTCGACCCACATGGCGTGCCGCTGTTCGGGCGCGAAGGGCTCTGGCAGCCAAGACCGGTGGAGTACAAGCGCGGGAGCGGCGGCTCACTTGAGGCCGATTCGCTGCAGCTCTGCGCACAGGCTATCTGCCTTGAGGAAATGCTTTGCTACCGCCGCATAGACCATGCCTCCCTTTATTACGGGGAGTTGCGCCGACGGGTCGATATCCCGCTGACAGACGAGTTGCGCCAGACGGTTGAAAGCATGGCCCGGGAAATGTACGAGGTCTTCCGGAGAGGGCATACTCCCACCGTGAAGAAAACAAAGAAGTGCGCGTCCTGTTCGATGAAGGAAATCTGTCTTCCCGGGATTTCAAGGCAGCCGTCAGCCGGCGCTTATCTTGCACGCGAGCTTTTTGGCGGGGAGGGTGAGTCGCTGTGGTTAAGCTGAAAAATACCCTCTATGTCACCCTTCCCGAAGCATACCTTTCGCTTGACGGCGAGAATGTGGTTATTCTTGAAAAAGAAAAGGAAGTGAAGCGCATTCCGCTTCACAACCTTGAGGCAATCATCACCTTCGGCTACACGGGTGCCAGTCCCGCGCTGATGCGCCATTGTTTGGAGCTTGGAATTGCGCTGACCTTTTTCAGCGCACAGGGGCGGTTCCTTTGCCGCGTGGAGGGCGAGACGCGCGGAAATATCCTGCTCCGAAAAGAGCAGTACCGGGTGTCGGACGACGAGAGCCGGTCGCTTGAGGCGGCAAAATACTTTGTCTCTGGCAAACTTTACAACGAACGCACGGTGCTGCTCCGCGCGCTGCGCGACCACCCGTTGCAGCTCGACTGCAGTATGCTGCGGAGCGCTGCCGACAGGATTGCCCGGGCAATCCCAATGGTTAAAGAATGCATGACGCTTGAGGAGTTGCGGGGGATTGAGGGAGAGACCGCAAACGCATATTTCGGTGTGTTCGACTCGCTTATTCTGCAGAACAAGCAGGATTTCTTCTGGCGCGGCCGCAGCCGCCGTCCCCCGACCGACAACCTTAACGCACTCCTGTCGTTTTGCTACAGTCTGCTCATGTATGACTGCGCTTCAGCGCTTGAAGCGGTGGGGCTTGACAGCTATGCCGGATTCCTTCACCGCGACCGTCCGGGGCGCCGGTCGCTCGCGCTTGACTTGATGGAAGAATTTCGCGCACCGGTCTGCGACAGATTTGTTTTGTCGCTGATCAACACCCGCCAGGTTGACGGGTCGGGCTTTGTGCATAAGGAAAACCAGGCGGTCATCATGGACGATAATACCCGCCGCACAATCCTTGCCGCCTGGCAGAAGCGGAAGCAGGAGACTATTGTACATCCCTTTCTCGGTGAAAAAGCCGAATGGGGTGTGCTCCCGCTGGTTCAGGCGCAACTGCTTGCCCGCTGGCTGCGCGGGGATCTCGACGCATACCCGCCGTTTTTATGGAGGTAAGCCATGCTTGTTCTGATTACATATGATGTCAACACCGAAACGCCGGCCGGGAGAAAGAGGCTTCGCATGGTCGCCAAACAATGCGTAAACTATGGGCTAAGGGTGCAGAACTCGGTCTTTGAGTGTCAGGCCGACGCCGCGAAAATGCGGGAGATAGAAGAGCGCCTGATAAAAATTATCGACCCCGAACACGACAGTCTGCGTTTTTACTACCTTGGAAACAAGTATAAAACCAAAGTAAAGCATATCGGGGCAAAACCTTCGTTTGATGTAAATGACCCCTTGGTTATCTGAGCGCGAAGCAGGAGTGAACATAAAAAGGCGGGGGCTTTCGCGTCAATTTTTGCGACGTTTCGAGTGGACAAACAAGGGATAAACCTGTTGCTCTGCCCTGATAAGCCGTGTTTACACTGGTTTTTTATAGAATGTACACAAAACATGACCTGACTTATTGTGTACATTTGCTGTCACCCTCCACCCGGAGGGTGTGGATTGAAATTCGAGAGTTGAAAAAAGCAATCGATAACGACAAGGTCACCCTCCACCCGGAGGGTGTGGATTGAAATATGCGGCTGAAACGCTCCCGGCCTAATGCCTTTTGTCACCCTCCACCCGGAGGGTGTGGATTGAAATGCTGTATTGCTTTTCAGAGAATTAAAAGAAGCGAGTCACCCTCCACCCGGAGGGTGTGGATTGAAATACATTGAACAGCTACAGTCTCTCGGATTTGTTGGTCACCCTCCACCTGGAGGGTGTGGATTGAAATACTATTTTTTGACATTCTGCGATATAGTACTATATGTCACCCTCCACCCGGAGGGTGTGGATTGAAATTTAATTCCGCCGCACTTATTCTGTTGACATTTATGTCACCCTCCACCCGGAGGGTGTGGATTGAAATGTCAATAGGGTGGCGACCTACCGCCGGAAAGGAGGTCACCCT
>DURE01000031.1 GCA_012837425.1 Clostridiales bacterium | reverse complement strand
GAACTTTTTTGAAAAAAAGTTCCTTTGGAATCCTCAAAAAACTTCATTAATATTATTAGCAATAACTATAGTATAGCGCTTACAAAACAGCTAATTGGCCGGGGAAGCAAATCGAAATAGCACTCTGCCCTGCCAAGGCCAATTTCGCGGTTTCGCCCTATGTAATTATATCCCACATATGCCGGATAATCAATAGCTTGTGCTAAATTCCGACCGATCGTCGGCACAGCATCAAATATTTTCTAAAAAGATTGACTAATAGTTCCGGCTGTGATATACTTGACTAATTTTTTCGGAGACGGAGCAGGGTCTCTCTACGAGAGGGAGGAGTTGCTGGCATATTCGTCGCACCTGATGTATGTGGGAAGGAAGATATGAAATATTTATATTTATAACAAGTCTGCCCTTGTGCATTTACTGCGGCCTATGAGACAACGGCAAATGAAACGGAATTTTCCGATGTATAACTATTGAACGGCGAAAGGAATAAGGCAATGTCATCAAACGAAGATTTTATCCGCAAAAAATATGACGACGGCAGAGAAGAACTGCGCGAGAAAAAATCACGCGCGGCTCTTTGGAATTTTACTATACCAAAAAACACTTGGCGCCATATATAAAAAAGGACAGCCGTGTGCTTGAGCTCGGCTGCGGCACGGGGTACTACGGCATGTATTTTGTCGATATGTGTGCCGAATATACCGGAATCGACATAACTCCCGAAAACATAGAGATTTTCAACCGTAAAATAAAAGAAAAGAAAAGAAGCCGGGCGTGAAAACGTCCGGGCTTATGTCAGCGACGCGACCAATCCGGCTGACTTTCCACCCGGAGGATTTGATGTCGTTCTCTGCCTCGGGCCGATGTATCATCTGCCGCGGGATGAGAGGCAGATAGTCTTTGGCAACTGCGTGTAGATACGGGGCGGTTGCTTTTGCCTACATAAACGGTCTCGGGGTGTATGCCGGGGCATGTGTGTACGACGAATGGCGGTCAATATATCCGAATAAAAAAGCAAATTGTTTTTATTAGCGGTTTAGTTCAGGAAGTTTTTGGGGATTCTCAAGGGGCTTTTTTCAAAAAGCCCCTTGAGCGGGGTGCGGGGCAGAGCCCCGTGAGCGTACCCCCGCGGGGTGCGGGGCGGAGTCCCGCGAGCGTGCCTGACGGGGCGTGGGGCGGAGCCCCACATAAACACAAAAGGGGCTTGCGCCCCTTTTTATATGCCCCACCTGGCCGTGTGCCGGCATTTAGAAACCCTGCTCTCTGCAAGGCGGTGTCCTATCCTCTGTTTTTTTGCTCCCAGCGTCCTGCCCCCCGTGTCGAGACAAGTCAATCGAGGCGAGAGGAGGGAGGTCTGCAAACCCTTCGGAATTTATTTCGGACTCCTTTATTCTGTTGTGGGTCTTAACACACGGCATCACGCACCACGCAGGAACTACTATATGTTAACCGACTTATTCTTGGTCGCCGTCCTCTGCGTCGTAATCTATTTCCCGGGAAAAAAGGTCGTCGAAATAATCGGCCACGTCGTCAAACTCGTCGTCGTCGTCAATCGATACCCATTCGGTCCCGCCGTCCTCCCCGATTATTTCCTTGAGGATAGTATACTCGGCGTATTCGTCGCTGTTGTTTTCTTCGTCAAACGGCATGAAGGCATAATAGACATTTCCGCCAAGCTCGCAGCGTCCTATCATTTCGAACTTGTATTCGTTTCCGTCCTCGTCGGTCAGTGTATAGAATTCGTCGCCAAGTTCCATGTTATATAAAGTCCTTTCAGGGAATCCGGGTTTTGAGCTTTTTGCCGAGGCTCCCTTTGCTGATTTAATTGTATATTATCGCACAGGAAAAGTCAATAAGAAAATGTAAAGAAAATATTGACTTTTTTGTTGTACCGGCGCCTGACTGGCCGGCCTGAAGTGCTCCTCCCCCGCCGAGCCGGGCGGATTTAGTCGAAGTTTGCCACGGGGTCAGAGGTCGAGAATGCTCGACAATACAGTGTTGCTAACAAGCATCCCGCGCGGGGTAAACCTGTAGCCCGACATATCGGCTGTCACAAGCCCGCGCCGCACAAATTCCGAGAACCTGCCCCTGTATTTTTCATGCGGGTCGACGCCAAAACGCCCGACATACTCGTCGGCGACAAGCCCGGCAGTCCGGCGCATGGCAAGCATGACGTATTCGGTTTCAAGGTCGGCAGGGCTCGGCTTTGTCCGGCCGGCAATATATTCGCCGCCGAGATACCGCTCAAGGCTTCTGGGGCAAGAAAAGCGCTCGCTCCCGAAAAACGAGTGGGCCGACGCCCCGAAGCCGAGATACTCGTCACAGTTCCAGTATTTCAGGTTGTGCCGGCATTCATACCCGGCCCGCGCGAAATTGCTTATCTCGTATTGTTCTATCTCCTGCCCGGCCAAAAACTTAATTGTGCCGAGATACATTTCGGCAATGTCGTCCTCGGGCGGCAGCGGCAGCCGGCCGACCGCCTTCCCGAAGGGCGTACTCTCCTCAATTCTGAGGCAGTAGGCCGAAACATGCTCGGGTTTGAGCGCGCATAGCCGCTCAAGCGTCATATGGAGGCTTTCTCTGCTCTGGCAGGGGATTCCAAGCATCAGGTCGGCGCTGATATTGTCAAAGCCCGCTTCCCGCGCGTCGTTGTAGGTCCTTACAAAATCGGCTGAGTTGTGGACCCTGCCGAGTTCCCGAAGCTCATCGTCATCAAGGCTCTGCGCGCCAATACTCAGCCGGTTCACTCCCAGCGAGCGCAGCCCGCGCAGGTATTCTGCATCGGCCGTATTACATTCGCAGGATATTTCGGCCCCGGGCTCAATATCATAATGGCCGCCTAATGCATCCATCAAAAGCCCGAAATCACGCAGCGAAAGGAGGGTCGGCGTGCCGCCGCCGAAATACACCGTATCTACGGCATACTCCCCGCACATGCGGCTCCACTGAACAAGCTGTGCCGCCACCGCCGCGGCATACCGGCTGATTTCATCCTCCCGGCAGCCGGCGTTTGAGTAAAAGTCGCAGTAGGGGCACCTGCTTGTACAAAAAGGTATATGAATATATATTCCGAGTTCCTTTTTCATTCTATGAAAAACCCTTTATTAACGTGTATCGGGCGGCCTCCTTTGGGTTGTAGGTTTTATACAAAGGCTTTGTGGATTCTGACGGGTCAGATCAAGTCAGTCTTCTTCTCCCAGCCTGAAGACCGCCATGAAGGCCTCGGGGGCAACCTGAACCGAGCCGAGCTGACGCATCTTCTTCTTGCCCTCCTTCTGCTTTTCAAGCAGCTTCTTCTTGCGGGTTATGTCGCCGCCATAGCACTTGGCAAGCACGTCCTTGCGCAGCGCCTTGACGGTTTCGCGCGCAATAATCCTCCCGCCGACAGCGGCCTGAATAGGCACCTCAAAAAGCTGACGCGGGATATTCTCCTTGAGCTTTTCGGCTATCCTGCGGGCCAGGGCATGGACCTTGTCCTCATGGACGATAAAGGTAAGCGCGTCGACCTGCTCGCCATTTATCAGAAAATCAAGCTTTACCAGCTTGCTCTCGGCATAACCGTCAAACTCATAGTCAAGTGACGCATAGCCCCGCGAGCGGCTCTTGAGAGCGTCGAAAAAATCAAAAATAATCTCACCCAGCGGCAACCGGTAGCTGAGCTCGACCCGCGCAGGGTCGAGATATTTCATGTCAAGGAAAACTCCCCGCCGCTCCTGACAGAGCTCCATCAGCCCGCCGACGAATTCGGTCGGCGTGATTATGCCGGCCTTAACTATCGGCTCGTACGCCCTCTCTATCTCGTCTTGCGCCGGGTAATCAGTAGGGTTGTCTATTTTTAATAGACCGCGGTTTTTGCACTGCACCTCATAGATAACGCTCGGGGCGGTGGTTATCAGGTCGAGGCCAAACTCGCGCTCAAGCCGCTCCTCGATGATTTCCATGTGGAGCAGGCCGAGGAAGCCGCAGCGGAAACCGAAGCCCAGCGCCACAGAGGTCTCGGGCTCAAAGACAAGCGAGGCGTCGTTGAGCTTGAGCTTCTCCAGCGCGTCGCGCAGGTCCTCATATCTGGCGCCGTCGGCCGGGTATATACCGGCGTATACCATCGGGTTTACCTTCTTAAACCCCGGCAGCGGCGCCGCGCAGGGCCGGTCAGCCGAGGTTACGGTGTCGCCGACGCGCGTGTCGCCGACATTCTTTATTGACGCTGTGATGTACCCGACATCGCCGGCCGAAAGGCAGTCACGCTTCTTGAGG
This sequence comes from Clostridiales bacterium, assembly GCA_012837425.1. Taxonomy (GTDB): domain Bacteria; phylum Bacillota; class Clostridia; order Oscillospirales; family CAG-272; genus UMGS1002. The sequence goes on along the minus strand of DURE01000031.1, from coordinate 17,124 downwards.
CCAAATGGCTCCATAATTCCGACGTCGACCACCTCAAAGGTCTTCCTGCTGGACATCATCATTATCCTGTCGCCCGGCCGCACCCGGCCGTCCATCACCCGGACATAAACCACAACGCCCAGATAACTGTCGTAATAGGAGTCAAAAATCAGGCAGCTCAGCGGGGCCTCCTCGTCGCCGCCGGGCGGCGGTATATCCCGGACAATCCGCTCGAGCACCTGCTCAATATTGAGCCCCAGTTTTGCCGAAATCGCCGGGCAGCCCTCGGCCGGTATTCCGATTATTTCCTCTATTTCGCTCCTGACCCGCTCGATGTCGGCGGCCGGCAGGTCGATTTTGTTTATCACCGGCACAATTTCAAGATTTGCATCGACCGCAAGATAGGCGTTTGCCAGAGTCTGGGCCTCTATCCCCTGCGTGGCGTCCACAACCAAAAGCGCGCCCTCGCAGGCGTTGAGCGAGCGCGACACCTCGTAGTTGAAGTCCACATGCCCCGGGGTGTCTATCAGGTTCAGGGTATAAACCTCACCGTCGTGTGCAGTGTAGTTCAGCCTTACCGCATGTGCCTTTATAGTTATCCCGCGCTCGCGCTCAAGATCCATGCTATCGAGCAGCTGCTCCTTTATATCACGCTTTGAGACGGCGGAGGTCGCCTCAAGCAGCCGGTCGGCCAGCGTCGACTTGCCGTGGTCAATGTGGGCGATTATAGAGAAATTGCGTATATGTTTCTGTCGGGCGGTCTTCTCCATTTGGCCTCCTTGAGAATCCTGTTTTTTTAACATAAAGAATATTTGTTTGGTCCTGAACACTCCAATTTATTATATAACAAAACCGGCTTTTTCACAATAGAGTTTTATTCATTTCCCGCAAAGCGCGTTCGAGGGGGCCGGCCGGCCCCCTCTTTTCATTTACTCCCGTATTTTTTATACGTATACTTATCTACCGCCACAGCAGCAGCAAATGATCAGGAGCGCAATGATGATAATCCATATACATTCATCATCGAAAAGATTGCATAAGCAGTTCATCTACATGACCTCCCTTCCGAGCGCAGCCGGTCTGTGCCCGAATCTTCACACGAGGATTGCTGAAGCTTGCTCCTCGGTATCATATTATGCGGGAAAAGTCAGAATGTGATATTACCGGGGGGCAATTTGTAAAAACACGGCGCACAACAGAGGTTTATGTAGATTTCGTTTGCGTGGCACTCCGCGTGCCGGCCGGCGCCCCGCACGCCTTTACTTTTTTGGTGTTTTTGCGGCTGCCGGGTTCTCCATTGTTGTAATGTAGGGGCAACTCGTGGTCATCGGCGCATCCCCCGCCTCCCCTCCCCGACTCAGTCGGCGGGCATATAGCAGCAACACAGCGGGATGTGGGGCCCGCGCTGCTTAATTGTCAATATAGTATTGAAAGTTTCTTGAGGATTCTCAAAGTGCTTTTTTCAAAAAAGTACCTTGAGCGGGGTGTAGGGCAGAGCCCCACAAAAAAAGCGGAACGAGGGCGTTAGGGGCAGAGCCCCGAAGAAAAAGCGGGGTGGGGGCTGCGCCCCGCACGCTCACGCGTCGTATCTTTATTCCAAATGCAGGCTGTCGCAGTTGAGAAAGGCGTGGGCACCGAGCAGAGAGTCGGTCGGGACGTCGCGCTTGGCACCGCATTTTTTACAGCTAATGCAAATAGCGTCGTCGAGCACCACGACGTTGAACTCGCCCTCACCGGCCTTGCAGCGGCAGAAAATCTTATTCTCGGCCTCAAGGTCGTGTATTACAAACATAATAATATCGAATATCTGCGGGTCGGTAAGGATTTTTTCCTCCTCGCCGTGCAGCGCGGCAATGCTGCTTATACCGTTGGCCTCAAGAATATCAAGCAGCTCAAGCTCGGTGCGCGCCAGTTCGGACCTGATTCGGTCGGTCTCGCCGGTGAAGCTGATGTTGATGTCCGAGTAAGGACAGGACAGAACAAACAAATCCCGCCCGAAAAACAGGGTTGAGCTTACTGTGAAGTTGTGGGGCCTCGGGCAGAAAATGCAGGGCACGGCAAGCCTTACTTTGCCGTCCTTAGAGTAGGCCACCGACATTTCGCTGTGCCCGCATTCGCATTTGAGCTTGATTATATCTGCCGATAAAGAAAACAGACCCACAGCGCTCATTATACCGGCGCCGCAGTACGGACAGCGGTATGCGACGGTAGTCTGTTTTGAATCAAGAACCATATATTGTATCCATCCCTTTCTTTATACCGCGGACGGGGTTGCCCGCGGTATTTCCGGTGGGGTTTCACCGGAAAAAATAATCAAAGCCTGAAAGAATCACCTTTCACCTTTAGCTTCATTGGCTGCGCCCTCGGCCGGCAGCCTGCTACCAGTATATGATATCGGGGTGCCTTGTGCAATAGTGCTGTCACGTGCCGGCGAAACATTTCAGAGCCACCCGGCAAGTCCTATTGCCGATGTTAGGAAAACACCTCAGAAATCAAGCTCAAGGGCGTCAATCAGCCCGTCGGGGACAAGAGTGCCGTATTTTCCCTTTATTTGGTCAAACCAATCCTCAAACATTTTATCAACCAGCTTAACCTTGGCGTTGGCTACGTTCACCGGGTCTCCGTCAGACTCATAATATATAATATTTGCGCCATAGTCGGAGACTATCACATCCATGTCTCCTATCTTGCGGGTTTCGGCGCTGTAAAGCCATTCGTCTATCTCTGAGAGCATATCACCCTTTGCCACATTTTTATAATAAATATCGCTGCTGTCGGAATGCTGCAGGGCGTATTCCTCAAAGCGCTCGTAGGTCGGCTGCTCTTCCTTGAGCTGACCCAGGATTTTCTCGGCCTGCGCCGCTGCACTTTCAATCGAGCCGTATTTGTCGGCCGACAGCACGATAATGCCCAGGTTCCTGGTCAGTGTGGTGTCGGTGCTCCCGTCCTTGCCCAGCTGCTCAGCAACCATCTCCTCGGTCAAGGATTTGTCGAACCTTTCCTCAAGCACGCGGGAATATTTCTGCGAGAGGTGTTGGAACTCGTAGGCAGCCTGCAGCACCGCCTCGGTGATGTAAGTATTGTTATAAATATTGGCCAGGTAATCATCGAGCGTATATCCCTCGGCCGCGGCGGTTATCCGCTGCTGGATAAGCACACCCTCGATTTGCTGATAGTCGCCCGAGTCAAGCTCCACCCCGTCATCGGCCGCCGCGTTGCACCAAACCAGAAGAGCTGTCAGGTTGTCGGCCGCCCGCTCTACAAGTATGTCGTACCAGGTATGCCCATCGTCGTACATCTGGTCCTTGAGCGATTTTTCGGCGTCAAAATTGTGCTCAATCAAATCCTCTTCGGTAAACTCATAGGCTGCCCTGTAAATATAGTAGACAAGCAAACCCTCAGTGGCTTTGTATTTTACTTCCGATTCATTATCGGTGCCCTGCGTACCGTCGGTGTTTTTATCCCCGGTGCCGTCGTCCTTGCAGGAGGCAAGGGCCAAAATCCCGCACATCACAAGCAGGACGCATATTATTCTGACGATAGTTTTCATGACAAATACCTTTCTTAGTTTTTCGTGCCTTATCTACAGGGGTAGATGAATCATGCCGTATTTATATCTTTGGAGATACAAGCGGGCGTGACACGCCCGCTTTATTTACGCCTTTACTTTATTTGCGGCACTTCTGTTGATGGTTACCCCGTACTGGTCTTGTTTCTCGGCAACCCAGCTCTCGGTTCGCTCGGCTGCAATCGCGTCCTTGACATCTATATACCATGCCGGCCCGCCCTCGCCGTCGTAATACATGATATGGTAGCCGTAGGTGGTCTCGACAATTCCGACGTCTCCGACAACCCGCGACTCGTCAAAGAGCCAATCGTTGAATTCTTCGACCATCTGTCCCCGGACAACGCCGGTGTAGAAGTTGCTTGAATCCTCGTTGTACTCGTCGGCCAGCTCCTCAAAAGCCTCCTTTGTCATCTCGCCGGACTGATAGAGGTCAAGCACGCGCTCGGCCTCGGTCTTGGCGTCCTCGTGGGTATCGTGCTTGAAGAGAATGTGGCCGACATTTCGGGTTAACTGCTCGTCGCGGCTCATGGGGGAGGTCATGTAATAGACCGTCACCGAATAGCCGTTGTCGTCGCTTTTGGTGATTTTGGTCATGTCGCCGGCAGCCCTTGCGCTGTCGCACACCCATTTTACTTCATCCGAGGCATCCTCGGCGGCAGGGTCGCTGTAGGCATAGTCGTTATATTCAATATTTTTCAGCTTCCCGGACAGATAGCCCACCAGCTCGTCCTCTATTGAATTCAGTATATTCTCAAAGACATCGGTGCCCTCTTGTGACTCGACGGTCTCCCCGGCAAGCGCTTTTTCCACGGCATCGTCTATCACCTCGGCTTTGCGGGTCGCCAGCGTCGCCTCGTCGGGGAGCAATTCGTCAGAATACTCCTCAGCCTTCATATCATACAGGGTATCAAAATATGAGTCGGCCTCATGCAAGAGGATATACCGCTTGAATGCTTCCTCGGTAGTGCAGGCCAGCAGTGCGTCGGCGTTTTCGTCTGCCTTGGCCATCTCGGCGTCATAGTCGTATTCGGGGTCGTCGCTTGCCTTTGTCGCCGAAAAAGTATACGAGAGGAAATCGGCGGTCCAGAACCTGGTTTTGTTCTCCTCGTAATAAGCATCGATATTCTCGGCGGTCACCCCTCCCGAGATTTCCTGCTCGATTATTTCTGCGCATTTGGCTGCAAGTTGCGACATCTCAAGCGCCCGGCGGATGTCCTTGAGTCTCACGCCGGGGCCGTACAGCAGGGCAGCATAGGTTTGAACAGGGTAGCCCTCGTCTGCGGCTCTGGTTCTCAGCGCGTCGATGTTCTCGTCAATAAGCCGATAGTCCTCGTCGCCGAGTTCTATCCCCCGTGCACGCGCCTCCTCGCAATACACAAACATGCCCTCAATCTGCATCAGGGTCATATCCATGAAATAGTCGTACCAGGTAGTACCTTCTTCAAAGGATTCCTGAACCTTGAGCGACTTTTTGGTGTCAAGTCCGGTATATTGCAGGTAATTTCCGTAAATGCTCAGAAAGTTGTTGTAGTTTCCGTAGAAATAATATGACAGCATAGTGCCGTTTATCGAATAGTTATCGCTCCTCGCCACGGTTGACCAGCGGAGGAAATACCCGCCGTCAGACAGGACGCTGAGCACTACAACCGCTACCAAAAGAGTGATGATAAGTATGACAATAAGCGTCCAGACCCATGTGGGGGTCTGCTTTTTCCTCTTCTTTTTGGCATAAACACCCATGCCTGCCGAATGCTCGGCAAGCTCCTGTGTTTTTCTCAGTTTTTCTCTGCTGCCTTTTCCCATAAGAATGACTTCCTTAACATAAAAAAAATATGGTGCGGGAGTTTACCCGTTACCGAAAAACAGTAATTCATATTATATCTTGCAACCTTGATAGTTATATGAACATAATATGAACTTAATACAAACTTTTAAGCGTTTTCAGGTTCTGGAGTCATATATACATAATGACCGGAAGAACCATCGGCCGGCGTTTTGTCTTTGAATAGAGGAACTTTGATATGTCCTCCCTGACCCTGTTCTTGAGCGAAACATGGTCAATCTTACCTCTGGTTTTAATGCCGACAAACAGCGAGTTTATTGCTACCTCCCTTAGTTGCTCCATGAGCTCGTCCGACTCGCGTACATACACAAACCCGCGGGAGACAATGTCCGGCCCCGAGAGAAGCAATCGCTCGTCGAGGTCAACCGACGCCACCACCACAACAAGGCCGTCCTGAGCCAGATGCCTGCGGTCGCGCAGAACGATATTCCCGATGTCGCCGACGCTGTTTCCGTCGACCAGCACCTTTCCGGCCTGCACCGTCTCAGTAAGCGCCGCTCCCCGGCTGCCGATCTCAAGCACCCGCCCTATCTCGGGTATGAAGATATTCGCGCTGTCCATGCCCAGCGAGAGGGCAAGTTCGCGGTTAGCGTAAAGGTGCCTGTATTCCCCGTGAACCGGCATGAAATACTTCGGCTTTACCAGCGCCTGAAGGAGCTTCAGCTCCTCCTGGCAGGCATGTCCCGACACATGAACCTCAAATATGCTGTCATCGTGCAACACGCGCACGCCGTTGCGGCAGAGCTCGTTGATCACCCGGCCGATAAGCTTTTCATTCCCCGGTATTGCGCTTGACGAGAGCACCACCAAATCCCCGGAGCCGAGCGTGACCTGATTGTGGTCCGAGTAGGCCATGCGGTAGAGCGCAGACATCGGCTCACCCTGGCTTCCGGTGGTTATCAAGGTCAATTGCTCGGGGGGATAGCGCTTTATCTCGTTTATATCAACCAGAACCCCGGGGGGGATGTTCATATACCCGAGCTCAACCGCAGCCCCGACAATGTTGAGCATGCTGCGCCCGGTCACCGCCACCCGGCGCCCCCGGCGCGCGCTTATGTCGATAATTTGCTTGACGCGGTGAACATTTGAAGAAAAAGTGGCAATTATTATCCTCTTATCGCTGTTTACCGTGAAGATATATTCGAGCGATTTACCCACCTTTCTCTCAGAGGGGGTATACCCCGGGCGCTCGGCATTGGTAGAATCGCACATGAGAAGCAGAACGCCCTTGCGCCCCAGCTCGCCCAGCCGCGTGAGGTCCATCATTTCATCGTCATAGGGTGAGGTGTCAAGCTTGAAGTCGCCCGAGTGAATAACTATCCCGCGCGGGGTGGTAATCGCCAGGCAGCAGGCGTCGGCAATCGAGTGGTTCACCCGTATGAACTCGACCGTAAAGACGCCGAGCTTTACGGTATCCCCGGCCGACACGCAGACAAGATTCGGCTCCCAGGGCAGCTTGAATTCCCTGAGCTTATTCTTCAGAATCCCGAGGGTGAGTTTCGTGCCGTAGGTAGGCGGGTTAATCGAGCGCAGCACATAGGGCATGGCACCGATATGGTCCTCGTGCCCGTGCGTGAGGAGTATTGCACGTATCTTGTCGCGCCGCTCCTCAAGGTAGGTTATATCGGGAATCACAAGGTCAATCCCCAGCATGTCCTCGTCCGGAAAGCTCAGCCCGCAGTCGACAACTATAATATCGTCGCCGTATTCGAGCACCGTCATGTTTTTCCCGATTTCACTCACTCCGCCAAGCGGGATTATCCTGAGCTTTGCAGACTCCCGCCCGCCCCTGCCCGGTCGCGCCGGTTTTCGGCTTTTTGTTTGTCGCTGTGTTTTTCCGTTTTCTTTATTATCCATAACTATCCTTTCATAGCATATCGTCCTATATGTCTCTTAATCTCTTTTCAGGGCACGCAAACACAGCCTCCCCTTCCCCTGCGGCAACGACCACCCGCAGGGCGTTGTGAGGCTAAAGTAACAGCGGTCACCTAAACTGATTTATTATACACCACATTGTAATTTTTGTCAACTCAGATTATTCGGGCACAAATATCCCAAAAAACCGGGTATCATCCCCCCGGGGAGTGTATGAGGGCTACTGCAAGCCATATCAGCCCGGTGACCAGGGCACCGCTCAGCACTCCGGCGATATAGAACCATATCCGTACAGCCAAGCCCGGGGGCTTTCGCCTGTCGTCGCATACCCGAAAGCTGTTTTCTTCAACTATGCGGTTGGCTTCGCGTAAAAGGTCGCCGTGTGAGCGCGGCCGTGTGTCGGCATCGGGTTTGACTATAAAATACGCCGTCTCAAACATACTGCTTCCGGTCCCGTTGAGCACAATCATCTGTCTTGAACAGCCCTTGATCGCCATGTTTTTCCTCCTTCCGAAAAATTCGCCGGCAGCCCGAGCTCAGCGCGGGTTGCACCGGGCAGAACTAAAGCTTCCTGTGTCAGGCCGGCCATCCCGGCCGGTCACAGACAATATGTACGCTCCTATTATTTCCCGAGAAAGGAAGCTCTAAACACGAAGGAAAAACAAACGGCAGACAAGACATGACAGAAAAATGCCGAAAATCATAACCGCGACGGCTACCGGGAAGGTGTGCCTGGTCCGCTTGACACCGGCCGCCGAAAAGTAAACGGTAACAACGTAAACCAAGGTGTCGGTGCTGCCCATTATCACCGAAGCGCAGAGCGCCTCAAAGCTGTCGGCACCGTATTCCTCAAGCAGCGCCGAGAAAACCGCGGTTGAGGCGCTCCCCGAAATCGGGCGGGTCAGGAGCAGCGGGAGCAGCCCCTCGGGAATCCCGAGAGCGGCGGCAGCCGGCGCTATTTTCGCGCAGACAAAAGACACCGCCCCTGAGGCGTTTAGCATGCTGACCGCACAAACCAGCGCGACCAGCGTGGGGAGCAGGCCCAGGGCGGTCTCAAGTCCAACCTTCGCGCCCCTGAGAAAACTGTCAAAAAACCGGCTGCCGCCCAAAAGCATTACAAGCCCCGCGGCAGAGACTATCACCGGAATTATGAGTGAGGAGAAAAACTCGGTCACCTTTCCCCTCCCCGCCCCCCGGATGCGGCCGGCGCGGCGCCGGAGACCATATTGCCGACGGCTTTTCCCGGCGCAGCTGCTATTTTGCCGGCACTCTTTGCCCTGCGGCGCGCCGGCCTCCCCGCCACCGCTGCCGCCCTTGAGAGCAAGAGGGCAAAGAGTGCGCTCAAGGCCGAGCAAATCCAGACCGGGACCACCACCAGATAGGGCTGGGCGGCGCCGGCCGCGCGACGCAGGGCAATAATCGTCGAGGGCAGGATTGAGACCGACGCGGTGTTGAGCACGGCAAGGGTTATCATGTCGTCAGAAGCGCCGGTAGGGTCTGGGTTTGAGGTCTGCATCTTCTGCATTGCGCGGATGGCGAGCGGGGTCGCCGCGTTCCCAAGACCCAGGAGGTTTGCGCTGATGTTGGCGGCAATCTCCTCGGCGCCATTTTTGGTCCGGTATGCCGTCGGGAAAAAGACCCGCAGAAGCGGGGACATCAGCCTTGTGAGCCGCTTGACCAGCCCGGCATCCTCAAAAACCTGCATGATGCCGCACCACAGGCACATAATGCCGGTCAGTGTGAGTACAAGCTCTACCGCTTGTGTCGCGCCGTCGAGCACCGCGTTGGACAGGCCAGACGTGTTTCCGGTTATGAGAGAGAAAACAAGTGAAAGTATGCAAATGATGCCAAACACTCTACCAAGCATCTTTTTGTCTCCTTTATGTATTTTTCGACATAATATTCGATATTGTGACATTTCTTAAAAAAATAAGTCACAATCCAACAAAATTAACCATTAAATGGTATTGACAAATCAATTGTAATCGTGTATAATAATGGTATAAATACTACGGAGCTGTCCCTCAGGGGAATATTGTGCTCTATGAAAGGAGTTGTAAAAGCAATGAAATCAACAGGAATGGTTCGTCCGGTAGATGAGCTCGGGCGGATAGTTCTGCCGAAGGAGATTCGTACGACTTTCGATATCAGCCCGAAAGATTCGGTAGAAATATTCACCGACGGCGACAGAATTATTCTGCAGAAATATCTGCCTGCATGTATATTCTGCGGCAATGCCGACCACATTGTGTTCTTCAACAACAAGCGCATTTGTACCGAATGCCTCGAAAAGCTGAAGACCATGCTGTAATATTTTATTTCAGCACTACCAAAAATATAACGGCGGCCGCGAGAGCGGTCCGCCGTTATATTTTTCGCGGGGCTCCGCCCCGCTTAAGAAACTTTTTTAAAAAAAGTTTCTTATGAATTGAACAAAAGGGTTTGTTTGCAACCATAAGTGCAGCTTATTTTTTCAGTTTTTTTGCTACCCACTGGACGGTTGCGATTATCTCGCCCGAGAAGAAAAAGAGCGACAGCAGCATGATTATCATCGGCATGTACACAAGCATTTTGTTATGATAAAGCCTTACAACATAGTATACCGGGACCGCAGAGACAAGAATACCGATGAAGGGCAGCCGGTCTGTTGCCGAGCAAATAATTGAGCTTATCAGAAATATCGCAAGGAGAACCAAATATTCGCGGAAGCCCTTGACATTGGTGATGGCGGTCTGCAGCTCGCCGGAATCCTCGTCCAAAAAGGGCTCACCGAACGAAAAATAGGAATAAGCAATAAACAGAAATATAAGAAAGCACACGAAATATCCTATGCCCTCGGTGAATCTCTTGCAGTATTTCAAAACTTCCTCCGGTGCCGCCATTCCGCCGCCGGGCGGCAAATGACTGTTTTATACACAAAGGGCATTTGCCCTCTTCCTAAAATCACAATCCGGCCGGCTTTTTGCCCGCCGTTTTAATTCTATCATACTGTATGCTTCATTTCAAGTATTTCTCGGCAAACTGGCTTGCAGCCCGTACTTTTTTGTGTTATAATTGAGACGTTGGCAGTTATTGCTGCGGCAGGACAACTATAGTTTTATTCCCGGAGGCATAATGAACATCAACAAGCTGATAGAAACAATTGAGACCGGAGGGCTTGACGATAAATTCACCTCGCTGTACCCCGGCGCCGACATACTTGAGGTGCGCACCCGCTATCTTGACGCGGCCGGGAATTTTCTCGGCATGTTCGGCCCGGGACGGGAGGTAATGCTCCTTTCGGTGCCCGGACGCAGCGAGCTGTCGGGCAACCACACCGACCACAACTGCGGCTGTGTCATCGCCGCGTCTGTCGACCTTGACATAATTGCAGTCGCCTCCCCCCGGCCCGACCGGCAGATAAGGCTCAAAAGTGAGGGGCTGCCGCAAAACCGCGTCGACATTGACAAATATACCCGACCGGACCCGGCGCTATATGGCAACTCGGACTCGCTGATTGCCGGCGTGTGCGCAGGGTTTGCTCAGTCGGGATATGCCGTCGGCGGGTTTGACGCCTACACCACCTCAAAGATTGCCAAAGGAGCGGGACTCTCGTCCTCGGCCGCCTTTGAGGTGATGGTCGGGTGCATCCTCAACCATATGTACAACGGCGGGAAGGTCGACAGCGTGAGTATTGCAAAAGTAGCGCAATATGCCGAAAATGAGTTCTTCGGCAAGCCCTGCGGGCTGATGGACCAGATTGCCTGCGCCTATGGCGGCATTGTAGCCATAGACTTTGCCGACCCTAAAAGCCCCGTCATCGAAAAACTTAACTTCGACCTGACCAAACGGGGCTATAACCTCTGTATTGTCGACAGCGGCGGCAGCCATGCCGGGCTTACGGACGAATACGCCGCGGTGGCCGCCGAAATGAGGGCGGTGGCCTCTCACTTCGGCCGGGCCTGCCTGCGTGAGGTTGACGAAAAAGAGCTTATGTCCGCCATCCCCGAGCTCCGCGTCGCATGCGGAGACCGCGCGGTGCTGCGCGCGCTGCACTTTGTGGGCGAGAACCGGCGGGTGGCCGAGCAGAAGCAGGCACTGCGTGAGGGCGACCTTGACTGCTATTTCGCCGGCGTTAGGGCCTCGGGGCGCTCGTCCTTCTGTTACCTTCAGAATGTTTTCTCAATTAAGAATGCAAAAGAGCAGGGGCTATCGCTTGCCCTTTGCCTTGCCGAAAAATACCTTACCGGAAAAACCGCCGCCTGGCGGGTTCACGGCGGGGGCTTTGCCGGCTCAATACAGGCGTATGTCAAATCAGGCGACGTCGAGGGCTTCAGGCGGCTTATGGACAGGGTGTTCGGCCGCGAGGCCTGCTCGGTGCTGCACATTCGCCGGGAGGGAGCGCTTCGGCTCTGCTGACGGCGGCATATGGCAACACGCCCCCGAAAACACAGCAAAGAGAGATTGCTATGAAAGTCAAACGAAATGACGACCGGCGGCCCGAGGCCTCAGCCAACAGATTCAATTGGAAGCTGCTTTTAGCCCTGACACTGAATACTATCGTAATCTTCGGGTTTTACCGCTATGCGATAACCCAGAGGTACTATTTTTATGTGATGTGGGCCTATATGGCGGCCACATCGGCTCTTGTGATAGGGTATGTCGTCTACAATCGCGGATTTTCGCGCCGGGGAGTGACAAGAGATATGCTGCCCGACACAATGACAGAGGACGAAAAGCAGGCCTTTATTGAGGACGGCGAGCGGCGGATGAAAAAGTCAAAGTGGATGCTTACTCTGATTATTCCTTTTATTGTCACTTTTGCCGTTGATGTTCTGGAATTGTTTGTCGGCGAGCAGCTGGTTAGGCTGTTCAACTGATTGAGTTAAGATGGCTTACAGGATTGTATCTCTTTATTCGGGCTCGGGCGGCAATTCCCTGCTTATCGCTGCCGGGGGAGCCAATATACTGATAGATGCCGGCAAGAGCGCCCGCACGCTCTGCCGGACGCTTTGTGCCGTAGGCTCGGACATCCGGGAGATCGACGCTGTTTTTGTCACACACGAGCACACAGACCACATAGGCGCACTTGAAACCCTCTCAAAGAAATACAGAATACCCGTACATATGACCAGAGCCTCGGCCGCCTGCATTCCGCCGCGCTGCCGCACCTTTCTTGACGAGCTGCTCACCACCCACCCGCCGCATTATTCGGTGTCAATAGGCGGGCTTGTCATTACCTCCTTCCCCGCCCCGCATGACAGCGCCTGCTGCGTCGGTTACCGGCTTGAATTTGAGGACAGCGGCGCCCGGCGCGCCCTCGGCTGCCTGACCGATGCCGGCTGCGTCACCAGCCATATTATCAGCGGACTGTCGGGCTGCGAGGCGGTGGTGCTTGAATCCAACCACGACACAGAGATGCTCAGACACGGCCCCTATCCCGACTTTCTCAAAGCCCGCATTCTCTCGCGGCGCGGCCACCTCTCAAACGACGACTGCGCTGCCCTCTCTGCGCGACTTGCCGGGTGTGGCACCCGGCATATTCTGCTCGCCCACCTCAGCCGCGAAAACAACCGCCCCGAGCTGGCCCGCGCCGCCGTGCGCGCCGCGATACCCGACAGGGGGGTCCGCATACTTGTCGCCGACCCGGATGAGCCGGTATCCTTTGCCTGACAAGTGCCGGCACGATTTACCGTTGCTGCCCGCAATTGCCGAGCTTTTCGGCATAACCTTAGATGAACTCTTCTCGGGAACGGCGGAGGCTTTCCCGAATGCGAAATAAATGACAGAGGCGAGTGCCTCTGCCATTTATTTTTTTGTAAATATCCACGATTGAACAAACAGGGCAGATATGATATAATAATTGGTAGGCTTCAAGTTAATAATTTGTAAAGAACATTCACCAAAACCGATACCCTGCCAATACAAACGGAAGGTCGAAACAGCAAAGATGAAGATAACATTCCTCGGAACAAGCCACGGAGTGCCTGAGGCCGACAGGTACTGCTCGTGTACTCTGGTCGAGGCCGGCGGGCGGAAATACCTGGTGGACGCCGGCGGACCGGTTATGGATATGCTGATACGGAGGAGAATTGACCCGGCAGACATCGCCGCCGTGTTTATCACACATATGCACGGCGACCACACAAACGGGCTGCCGGCCTTTACCGACCTCATATCCTGGTATTTCAAGACCGCCGTGCCTGCTATTTACCTGCCCGACCCGCGCGGAATTGACGCGCTGCGGCTCTGGAACACGGTAATCCACGGGCGCGAGCCCCGCCTTTTGAATTACATTTCATATGAGGAGAGCATTATATACAACGACGGCACCCTGCGGGTCAGCGCGATTAAGACCCGGCACACCAAACTCTCCTATGCCTTCCTGCTTGAGGCCGAAGAGCGCCGGGTGGTCTTCACCGGCGACCTTGCCGGGCCCGACAAGGATTTCCCCGCGGTCTGCTTTGAGCTTGAGTGCGACGCAATAGTCTGCGAGGCCGCCCATTTCCCGGTCGAGGCGGCCGCCCCGGTTTTTGAGAAATGCCGCACCCGCCGCATATATCTAAACCATATCGCGCCGCACCGGCAAGACAGTATCGCCGCGCAGAGGAACACAAACCCGCCCTATGAGCTGATTGCCGTCACCGACGGATATGAGGCCGAAATCTGACCTTCCCATTACAGTTCAGCTTCGTTTCATGTGAAACGGAGCTTTTTTATTTGCACCGGGCAGAAACGCATCGGACAGAGCTGACGAAAAAAGTCGACAAAACGTGCATTTTGTCACACAACGCAGGTGCAAATCATATTATGATAACAGCAAAACCCTCAAAATTCATGAAAGGATGGCTATGAGACTTATGAGCAGCTATAATAATGAGCGGTGCGGACTGAGCACCTGCTGTCTGGGGCTTGTGCTCGGGGTTATTGCCGCTGTCATCTTCGGAATACTATTCTTCTTCGGCCTTATCCCCGTGGCTTCACTCGGCGTAGATATAGCGCTTGAGGTGGCGGTTATTGTGCTGATTCTCCTGTTCGTCGGCGCATACCTCTCCGAGGTAAACCCAACCTATTTTCTCGCCAGGTGCCTGTGCAGACACGCTGCCTGCCTCTTGGCCGGTATAATCGGAACCATAGCGGCCTCCACAATAGCGCTGTCAATTCTGCTGGCTCCCGGACTTATCAGCTCGGCTATCGCCGTGGCAGTCGTGGTCTTCTTCTATACCCTGATGCTTACCGAAACAGCAGGATTTTTGCTCTGCTTTGCCTGCAAGGCACACCGCTGCAAAGAGAACGAATGACCTCCCTGCTCTCACCCGGGACAGACCTGTCCTCGTCCCTGTGAGATAAAATGCTAAGTCGACCAACTTATATGTCCCCGCGCAAATGCGCGGGGACGGCAGGCCGGTAATTTAGGCTGAATACATTGACAATCCCCGCAAGGTTTGCTATAATGGCATTCGATGAATACCAAAGCAAAGGGGATACAGACAAGTGGAAAAATCATGGCTGAATCTTGAGGGTAAATCGATTATTGTCACCGGAGGCGCGTCGGGCATCGGATATGCGACCGCCCAGGAACTGCTCTACGATGGCGCTTATGTCACGGTTTGCGATATAGCACCCGAGCCCCCGAAATTCAATGTTTCGACCGGCAGGCTTCTTTATGTTCAGACCGACGTGTCAGATAAAAAAAGCGTTGACAACATGATAGCAAAGGTGCTTGAGACCTTTGGCAGGATAGACGTGCTTGTTAACAACGCCGGGATAAATATCCCGCGCCTTTTGGTCGACGAGGCCGGGCAGCAGGAGCTTACCGAGGAAATCTGGGATAAGGTGATGAACGTCAATGTCAAGGGCGTTTTCTTTTGCTCCCAGGCGGCGGCAAGGGTGATGATAAAGCAGGGCAGCGGCGTTATTATCAACATGTCCTCAGAATCGGGCTCAGAGGGCTCCGAGGGGCAGAGCGTGTACGCGGCCTCCAAGGGCGCGGTCAATCTGCTCACCCGCTCATGGGCAAAGGAACTCGGTAAAAAAGGAATACGCGTGGTCGGAATAGCCCCCGGCATCATGGAGGCCACCGGCCTGCGCACACTTGAGTATGAGTCGGCGCTGGCATATACCAGAGGGATTACGGTAGAGCAGCTTCGCGCAAATTACGCCAAGACCAGCACCATCCCGCTCAACCGCGCCGGAAAGCTGAGCGAGGTGGCCAACACGGTGGCCTTCCTTGCCAGCGAACGCTCGGGCTATATTCACGGCGTCACGATAAACATCTCGGGCGGCAAGACAAGGACTTAAGAACGCACAAAAACTACGCTAATATACATCGGGGGGCACTGCACGCAAGGCTCCCCCCTTGTGCGGTTTATATCAGCAGCCGAAATCGGTTTTTCTCAAAGCTGATTATTCCTTCATCCCTCATGCGGCTAAGCTCGCTTGACATGGCGCTTCTGTCGACAGAAAGATAATCTGCAAGCTGCTGGCGATTATACGGGATTTCAAACGACGCGCTCACCTGGCGCTTCGATTCGCTTGACAGGTAAGACAGCAGCTTTTCCCTTGTCGTCCGCTGGGTCAGGTGGGTGAGCTTTTCGTCCATTAACAGGTTTTTTCGAGCCAGCACCGAGAGCAGGTTCCGGACAAGCCGGACATGATAGGCACAGGCCGTCGAACAGGTGGTTATAACCCGCCGCACCTCCATGAACATTACCCTTGAGTCCTCGGCGGCCACCGCGCTTATTCCGAGCTCGACCCCCTGCGTGCAGGCGTAGCCCTCGGCGAATACGTCGCCGTGCAGGGCTTCGTTTATTATGTTGCGGTTTCCCCAAAAATCCTCCTTTAGTATAAGAACCCGACCCGAGATTACCATGCCGATGGAATTTATCGGGTCGCCCGGATACAGAATCGTTTCATTTTTCCGGTAATTGCGCCCCACAGCGCTCAGGCAGCCGAGCATGTGCTCAATCTCGTCTTCCTCCATCCCGCTAAAAAGCGGTGTTTTTTTTATTATATTAATGTCTTTATTATTCATAAAATCCTCCTTTGTTGCAATTACAACAGATTTGTTATTTTTATTATATTATAATAAGCACGAAATGTCAAGAGCTAACAAAAGGAGAACCGAAACAATGATAAGAAAGATAATTCAGATTGACGAGGAGAAGTGCAATGGCTGCGGCGCCTGCGTGACGGCCTGTCATGAGGGGGCAATAGGCATGGTAAACGGCAAGGCAAAGCTGCTGCGCGACGACTACTGCGACGGGCTGGGCGACTGCCTGCCGGCCTGCCCGACCGGCGCTATCAGCTTTGTCAAGCGCGAGGCCGCACCTTTCAACGAGGCCGCGGTCCTGGCAAATAAGCAAGGCAAAAATGAAGAAGCTCCGCTGCCCTGCGGCTGCCCCGGAACCCGGTCAAGACAGATAAAAAGAAACAAGCCCGTCCATGAGCCGCACCACCAAGCACCCAGCCTCAGCATGCTCTCCCAGTGGCCGGTGCAGATAAAGCTGGTGCCGGCAAATGCCCCGTATTTTAGCGGCGCGCACCTGCTTGTTGCCGCCGACTGCGCAGCTTATGCCCGCGGAAGCTTTCACTCGGATTTCATGCGCAATAAAATCACAATTATCGGCTGCCCCAAGCTTGATATGGTAGACTATTCCGAAAAGCTTACCGCCATCCTCAAAAACAACGATATAAAAAGCCTTACCGTCGTGCGCATGGAGGTGCCCTGCTGCGGCGGAATCGAAGCGGCCGCTAAGGCTGCCCTGCGGGCAAGCGGCAAGTTCATCCCCTGGCAGGTGGTCACTCTGTCAACCGAGGGCGAGATTCTCGATTAAATATCCGGGGGCGCTGCCCCCGGACCCCCGATTAGGGGTACGCT
>DURE01000030.1 GCA_012837425.1 Clostridiales bacterium | reverse complement strand
GAAATGAACAAGATTAAAAGTTTTAGTAAATCAATCATTCTTAATAGCAGCAAAGCGCGGGACACGGAGCCCGCGCTTTACTGCCTTTAATTATGCACTTCATTTCCCGCCAAAAATCACATCAACAAGGCCGTCAAGCCAATCCCCCTCAAACTGCTCTATCTCCCCGCGGTCGCACAGCCCGGCGATTCTCGGGTCGAGCGGCAGCCTTGCGATATTTTTTATCCCGTGCCTGATAGCAACCTCCTCAATCCGGCTCCTGCCGAAAACACTATGCCTGCCGCCGCAGTCGGGACACTCAAAATATGACATGTTCTCCACAATGCCGAGCACCGGGATGTGCATCATCCCTGCCATGCCGACCGCCTTCTCCACCACCATCCCGACAAGCTCCTGCGGCGAGGTGACAATCACAACCCCGTCGACCGGCAGCGACTGAAAGACTGTCAGCGGCACGTCTCCGGTGCCCGGCGGGCAGTCGACCAGCATAAGGTCAACCTCCCCCCAGAGCACGTCGGTCCAGAACTGTCTCACCGTCCCGGCGATTACCGGACCGCGCCAGACAACCGGGTCGGTCTCCTTCTCAAGCAGAAGGTTTACCGACATGAGCTTAACCCCGGTGGCCGTCAGTACCGGTATTATCCCCCGCCCCGTGCCGACCGCCTTGTCGGTTATTCCGAAAATCTTAGGTATCGACGGGCCGGTTATGTCGGCGTCGAGTATTGCGGCCTGCCCCCCGCGGCGCATGGCGAGCACCGCCAGCATAGAGGTCACCATCGATTTGCCGACGCCGCCCTTGCCGCTGATAACCGCGATTACTTTTTTGATTTTTGAGTCGCTGTTTGCCGGGGCGAGCAGGCTCTCGGCTCTGCGCTCGGCGCTGTTTTTGGCGCAGGTCCGGCAGTCGCGCGTGCAGGTATCACTCATTCTTTTTTTCCGGTTTATTCCCTAAAATTTTCCCAGTTGTGGTACACCTCTACCACGTCGTCGTTGTTCTCAAGGTGCTCGAGCAGAAGGCTCATTTTCCTTATTTCTTCCTCATTCTCAAGCCTGACATAAGTTGACGGGATTTTATCCTTTTCGGCCGACTCAATGCGATACCCCGCGCTCTCAAGCGCGCTCCGCACCGAATACAGGTCGTCGGGTTCGGTGTAAATCACATAAGCCTCATCTTCTGTCTCAAAATCGGTAGCGCCGGCCTCAAGCGCGGCCTCCATGAGCGCCAACTCATCCTTTGCGTCCTCATGAAGAACTACAATAACGCCCTTCTCGGAAAAAAGGAAGGCGACGCAGCCCGACTGCCCGAGGTTGCCGCCGAATTTGTCGAAATAGTGTCGCATTTCCCCGGCAGTGCGGTTGCGGTTGTCGGTCGAGGTCTCAACCATCACGGCCACTCCAGACGGGCCGTAGCCCTCATATGTCACCGACTCGTAGTTTGCCCCCTCGCCTCCAAGCGCTTTTTTTATAGAGCGCTCAATGTTGTCGTTAGGTATGTTGTTGGCCTTGGCCTTGGTGATAACATCCCGCAGCTTTGAGTTTGTATTGGGGTCGCCGCCCCCGGCCTTTACCGCCATGGCAATCTCGCGGCCGATTTTTGTAAATACCGCGGCACGTTGTGCGTCGGTCTTTTCTTTTTTATGCTTTATGTTGGCCCATTTACTGTGTCCGGCCATCTCAATACCTCGCTCTCTATTTAAATTTTCGTCATTTTCTTCAGGCAAATAAGCTCAAACGCGCGGCCAAGCACGACATTGACCGCCTCGGTGAGCCTTATTCTGGTGGTTCTTTTGGCCGGGTCCTCCTCGCTCAGTATCCGGCAGTTATGGTAAAAGCGGTTGTATGCCGCCGCAAGGTCGAGTATGAAGCGGGTTACATAAAAGGGCTCGTAATCGCGCAGCGCTGCCTCGGTGCACTCTCCGAAGCGGCAGAGCACCTTTAGTACCTCGCTCTCCTCTGGCGCGCTAATCACAAAATCGCAATCATCAATCCTGCCGGCCTTCTCAAGTACCGAGCAGGTCCGCGCATAGGTATACTGGACGTACGGCCCAGTGTTGCCGTCAAAGCTAAGCGCCTCCTCAAGCACAAAATTGATGTCGCGCATGCGGCTGCTTGATAGGTAGTAGAATACCACCGCGCCCACACCCACCGCCTCTGCGGTCTCCTCACGGTTTTTTATATCTGGGCTTTTTTCGTCTATTATTGCGGCCACCTTTTCTATTGCAAGCGCAAAAAGGTCTTTGAGCAGAATGACATTTCCGGTGCGAGTCGCCAGCTTCTCGCCGTTGATGCTCACGGTTCCGTAGGGTACATGGATCAGCTTGTCGGCCCAGTCATAGCCCATCAGCTCGACCACCTTGAACCACTGGCGAAAATGCAGGCTCTGACCGGCCGAGGTGACGTAAATGCACCTATCAAAGTTGTATTTCTCCTTGCGGTACAGGGCGGCGGCGATGTCGCGGGTGGGGTAAATTGTCGAGCCGTCACGCTTTAGTATCAGGCAGGGCGGCATGCCATAGGACTCAAGGTCGACAATCGACGCCCCGTCGTCAAACTTAAGCAGCCCCTTCTCCCTGAGGTCATCTATCAGCGGCTGTGTTTTGTCAAAGTAAAAGCTCTCGCCGGTATAGCTGTCAAACTCAATTCCGAGCTGCCGGTAGGTTCGCTCGTACTCGCGCAGGCTAATCTCGACAAACCAGCTCCAGAGCGCCATGTTCTCGGGGTCTTTTGCCTCAAGTTTGCGGAACTCCTCCCGCGCCATGTCCTCAAGCCCCGGGGCCTTTTCGGCCTGTTCGTGGAATTTTACATAGAGGGCCACCAGCCCGTCGATTTCCTTTTCTTCGACCTCCTCGCGGCTGCCCCAGAGCCGAAAGGCGACAATCTGCTTGCCGAATTGTGTCCCCCAGTCGCCGAGGTGGTTGATGCTGTAGCACCTGCAGCCGGCAAACTCAAAAAGCCGCCTGAGCGAATGTCCTATAACCGTGGTTCCGAGATGCCCGATATGAAAGGGCTTAGCCACGTTGGGCGAGGAGTAGTCAAGGACTATCCTCATGCCCTCATATCCGCGCGGCGCGCCGTATTTCTCGCGCCTCTCCAGTACCTCGGGCAACACGCGGTTGGCAAGATATTCGTCGGATATTTTGAAGTTGAGGTAACCGTTGACTGCCTCAACCGAGGCGACAGGGCTGCCCGGCTCGCCTGCCTTTAGCGCGCCGGCAAGTGTTGCGGCAATCTGCACCGGCGGGCGGCGCAGCGCTCTACTGAGCTTAAAGCAGGGCAGCGCTATATCTCCTTTTGTCGCGTCGGGCGGGTATTCGAGCATTCCGAATATGTCAGAGGCGGCAAGGCTTGAGCCCGGGAAGGCGGCCGCGGCACCTTCCTCTATTTTTTTTGAGATTATCTTTTTTATGGTCAGCATTGTGTTTCCCCTGTTATTTCATGTTTGTGATATGTAGAATGTTTATCGCCGAGGTTTCTTCCCTCTTCTATCATCTCCCGGGCTGCCTCGCGCTGCAACTCGGTGATGTTTATCCCGCCGAGTATCCGGGCCACCTCGGCAACCCTGCCCTCCTCGTCGAGCGGCCTCACCTCGGTTTCGGTGCGCCCGTCAACCTCTGATTTTGATATGAGGAAATGCCGGTCGGCAAGCGAGGCAATCTGCGCCGAGTGGGTCACACAGAGCACCTGTGTGTCCTTTGAAATACCCCTGAGCCTCATACCCACCTTGCGGGAGGTTTTACCGGATATGCCGGCGTCTATCTCGTCAAATATCATGGTGGGTATACCGTCGTTTGAGGCCAGCACGTATATAAGCGCGAGCATTACCCTCGACAGCTCGCCCCCCGAGGCTATTTTTGAGAGCGGCATCGGCGACTCGCCGGGGTTTGCCGATATTAAAAACTCAACCTCGTCGGCCCCGTCGGGTCTGAGCTCCCTTACAGGCGTGACCTTTATTTCAAACCTCACGCCCGGCATGTCGAGGAATTTCAGCTCCCCGCAGACCTCCTTTGCCGCCTTTGCGGCGTTTTTTATTCTCTCAGCCGAAATCTCTCCGGCAAGCCGCCGGGTCTCGCCCTCAAGGGCTGCTGCCCGCTCGGTGAGTTCCGCAACCCGCTCCTCGGCGTGCTCAAGCGAGGCAAGTTTTGCCTCTGCCTCTGCCTTAAATCTGAGTATTCCCCCAATGTCGGCGCCGTACTTTCGCTTTAGCCGGTTTATCAGCTCAAGCCGCTCCTCGATTTTGTCAAGCCGGGCGGTAGGGTCGCCCTCGCCATAGTCCGACAGACTGCGGACAGCCTCTGCAATATCCTCAATCTCATACCTGATTTGCTCAAGCCGGGCTGCCAGTTCCCCGACCTCGGGCATGGCGTCGGTCAGTTGGCCGAGGGCGGCCGCCGAGCGGTCGAGCAGCAGCGCCGCGGATCCCCGCTCGCCCGCGTAAAGCGCGCGGTATGCAAAACCGGTCTGCCTTCTTATCCGCTCTGCGTTCTGCAGGCGCAGCCGCTTGGAGTTTAGCTCCTCCTCTTCACCGGGCTTGAGCTTTGCCGAGCTTATTTCGTTTATCTGATAGGTCAGCATGTCGCGCAGCCGGATTTTTTCGGCCTCATCGACCCGGTGCTTTTCAAGCTCGCGCTCTACCTCGCGAAGTTCGCTGTATACCCCGGCGTACTCCCTGAGCCGGCCGGTAAGCCCGGCATAGGCGTCAAGCAATCTGAGCTGACTGTCCTTTTGCATGAGCACCCGATTGTCGTGCTGCCCGTGTATGCAGAGCAGCGTCCGGCAGACCTGTCGGAGCATGCTCTGGGTAACCGTCCGGCCGTTGATGCGCGCGACGCTTCTCCCGTCAGTGCCGACCGAGCGCGAGAGCAGCAGGGATCGCTCCTCGCCTTCAATCCCGTATTCGGAAAGCAGGTCGGCGCACTCCTGGCCGATATTCTCAAACAGGGCGGTAACCGTCGCCCGCTGCTCGCCGGTGCGAATCAGCTCGCGCGGCGCACGACTGCCGAGAAGCAGACTCAGGCTGTCGATGATTATGGACTTCCCCGCCCCGGTCTCACCGGTCAGCACCGAAAACCCCTCACAAAGCTCAATTTCTGCCGCTCGTATCAGGGCAATATTCTCAATTTGAAGCAGTCTTAACATGTCTTTACAATGTGCGCAGCTTCTGCTCGCGGTAGGCGTGACAGAAGTCTCTGGCCGCCTCTTCGCTGCGCGTGACTATAATTATCGTGTCGTCCCCGCCGACGCAGCCGAGTATATTCGGCGTCTTTTCGGCGTCGATTCCCGCGGCAACCGCCTGCGCCATACCCGGGAATGTGGTCACGACAATAATATTGTTGGCATAATCGATGTTTGTGATGGCCCCGAGCAGGGTTTCGTTGATTTTAGTAATAGCCCCCGCGCCGGCGCTGGCAGGGATGACATATCTGTAGGTACCCTGACTTGTCAGTATCTTGGTCAGCTTCAGTTCCCGTATATCGCGCGAGACAGTGGCCTGCGTCACACAGAAGCCGAGTTCTCTGAGCCGCTCGATAAGCTCGTCCTGGGTCTGTATCGTCTGTTCCGAGACCAATCTCAGAATTGCCTCATGTCTTGCCGATTTCATCAGTGCCTGTCCTTTCATGCATACCATACTCTGCATCTCGGTTATTTTTCTTCAGACATCTTCTGGCGCAAAACGTTGTAGAATCCGCGCTCCTTCAGGGTAATCAGCCGGGTGATTTTGTCGGACTTCGTGACTCTCACCCGCTCGCCCCGAAATAGTTCATAGTTCATCCGGCCATCGATTGTCAGGAAGAGATTCTTCTCTCGGTCGCTGATATTCTTCACCTCAATAACGGCGCTGTCCGGAAAGATAAGCGGCCGCGCCATCAGCGAGTGCGGACAAATCGGGGTGACGCAGATACACTTTATCCGCGGGTCGGTAATAGGGCCGCCGGCCGACATCGAATATGCGGTAGAGCCAGTAGGCGTGGCAATAATAAGCCCGTCGGCGCGGTATTGCGTCACCAGCATGCCGCCTTCCGATAATTCAAGGTCAATAATACGCGCAATTGTCCCTTTTGTGATAACCGCGTCGTTGAGCGCAAAGGAGGTTAGCTTTTTTTGTCCCTTAAGGTCGAGTATTGATACCTCAAGCATCGAGCGCTCGGAAATTCGGTAGTTACCTTCGAACAACCGCCCGAGCAGCCGGATTTCGTCCATCTCGAGCTCGGCCATATATCCCAGCCGTCCGAGATTGATACCGAGTATCGGCTTGTTGTTCTCGGCCGCGCGCCTTGCCGCCTCAAGCAGCGAGCCGTCCCCGCCGAGGACAATCAGAATGTCGGCCCCGACGTAAATGTCCTCGAGCGGAAGGTATCTGAACTCCCGCCGCGACCTGCGCATACGCCCGAGTTTTTCTCTGGCCGCTGTGGGCATCTGCACCCCGCAGCCGTATTTGAGCAGCTTGTCGGCAACCGTGGCCGCGGCGGCGGCTTTTTCACTTATGTTGTAGTTGGTAATCAACCCCGCGATTTTTATCTCGTTCATGTCATATCCCCTTTACCTGTCGCGGTAATTTCTAACAGTCTTCTCGGCGCCCCGTCACCGGGCGGTATTAAATCCTCTCCAAAAACAAAGGCGGCAAGATACTCAGTGTTCCCGTCCCCGCCCAAAACCGGCGAGCGAATGACGCCCAGGCACCCGAATCCCGACTGCCGGGCGCATTCGATGACCTTTTTGATTGAGGCGATGTGATATTTATTGTCCCTGACAATCCCGCCCCGGCCGACCGCCTCTCTCCCGGCCTCAAACTGCGGCTTTATCAGGCTGACAAATAAGCCTTTGTCCCGCAATATATTTTTGAGCCCCGGGATGATGTATGTCTGCGAGATGAAGGAAACGTCAATTGTAGCAATGTCGGCCTTTGTGCCGGCGGGAACAGGGCCGGCGTCGCCCTCGCAGAGCCGGCGGGCATTGAATTTTTCAATGTTCACAACCCGCCCGTCGGCTAAAAGCGACGCGGCAAGCTGACCGCTGCCCGAGTCGAGCGCGAAAACCCGCGCCGCCCCGCGCTGGAGCAGGCAGTCGGTAAAGCCTCCGGTTGAGGCGCCTATATCCACGGCTGTCATACCGGTCACGTCTATCTTAAAATAATCGAGTGCCGCCTCAAGCTTGTGCCCCCCGCGGCTGACATAGCGTTCCTTTTGCAGTATGCCGACGCTGTGGGGCAGCGCGGCGTCAACCATTTCAGAAGGCTTTACCACCCGCCGGCCGTCGATTTCGACAAATCCGGCCTCGATCAGCTCCTTTGCACTCTGCCGGCTTTTTGTGTGCCCTGTGAAATGAAGGTATGTGTCTGCCCTCATAGGTTTGTTTTCGGTCATCAGCTCTCCCGCTCAAGAAGGTAATAGGCCAGCGCTGAGAGCAGGTCGCTGCCGGGATAGCCCGCTATCGAGGCAACCGCGGCCCCGGTCAGCCCTGCGGCGTATTTTTTGGCTTCTTCGGGGCTCAGGCAGGACATTATTGTAGTTTTGCCCCGGGCTGCATCCTTCTGTGTGGCCTTGCCGAGCAGCTCGGTGCTGCCGATAAGGTCAAGCAAATCGTCAATTATCTGAAATGTAAGACCGACATTCTCGGCATACACGGCCGCCGCGCGACTTCTCGCGTCCTCTCTGTCCAGCCCAGCCGCTATGCAGCCGAGCCGGGCCGACGCGATAATAAGCGCCCCGGTTTTAAGTCGGTACATGCGCATAATGGTATTAAAATCAAGGGCATGCTCCTCGCCGCAAAGGTCGAGAAACTGACCGCCTATCATGCCGAAGCTGCCGGCCGACCGGGCAAGCTCGGCCACCGCCTCGGCCGCCCTGCCGCAGTGTTGGTTTCGGGCCGCAATTTCAAAGGCGCGGGCAAGCAGCGCGTCGCCGGCGAGCAGGGCCGTCGCCTCGCCGAAGGCCACATGGCAAGTGGGCTTCCCGCGCCGCAGGTCGTCGTCGTCCATGCAGGGCAGGTCGTCGTGTATCAGCGAGTAGGTGTGCATCAGCTCAACCGCCGCGGCATAGGGCAGCGCCGCCCGCTCATCCCCGCCGAAAAGCCGGCAAAATTCAAGTACCAGCGCCGGGCGTATCCGCTTTCCGCCGGCAAAGGTGCTGTAACGCTGGGCGTCGAGCAGTTTTTTCAGCTGTGCGTCATCCTCCGACAAATACTCGCGCAGCGCCTGCTCTGCCAGTTCAGCGTCAGACCTGAGCATTGTCAAGACCGCGGCATCATCTCTTCTTTTCATGAAGCTCCTGTTTCCGCCGGGATTCCGGCGGTGTTTTTTGTCATCTGTAGCAATCACACGTCAATCGCGTCGGATTTAAAATCAAATGCCTTTATATCGCCCTCGGGCGTTCTCTGCAGAATCTTTATCCTGGCCTCGGCTCTCTCGAGCGTCTCAGAGCAAAACCTGATAAGCCCGACGCCCTCCTCGTAAAGCTTCAGAGACTCGTCAAGCGTCAGCTCGCCGCTCTCAAGCAGGCCGACCACCTCCTCAAGCCGCGCCAGCGCCTCCTCAAAGCTCTTTTTTTCTCCCGCCATCTTACACGCCCTCCGTTTTTTCGGTGTTCTCAATAAGCGCTCCGGCCACACCGTCCGATAGTCTTATCCTAACCCTGTCTCCCGCGCAAATCTGCCCTATATTTTTTACCGACGCGCCGGCGGTTTTGCTCACCACGGCATACCCGCGTGAGAGCACCGAGAGCGGGCTCAGCGCCTCAAGCTGTGCGGTCCTCGCCCCGAGTTTGTCTTTCAGAGAGCTAAGACGCTGGCGCATTTTGTCGCTCAGGGCCGTTGCATGCGAGTCAAGCTCAAGCTTTTTGTCGTCGGTCAGCCGCGCGGGTCTGCTCAGTATCCTTGAGGTCGCCAGCCGGTCAACTGTCCGGCGACGAAGGTCAATCATACGTGTCGGCACTATGTCAAGCCGCCGCTGCAGCACCGCAAGCCGGTCTCGCAGCTCTGCCCTGTCGGGGACGGCAAGCTCTGCCGCCGCCGAGGGGGTGGACGCCCGCTTATCGGCGGCAAAATCACAGATCGTAAAGTCGGTCTCATGCCCCACCGCCGATATTACGGGAATCTCCGAGGCGGCGACGGCGCGGGCAAGAGCCTCGTTATTAAATGCCCACAAATCCTCAATTGAGCCTCCGCCCCGCCCGATGATAATTACATCAACCTTAAATTCGGTGTTGAAAAAGCCAACTCCCCTGGCAAGCTGCCCGGGTGCCGCCGCTCCCTGAACCTGAGCCGGATATATATACACCTCAGCCGCCGGCCAGCGCCGCCCGAGTATGTTTATCATGTCGCAAATGGCCGCGCCGGTGGGGGAGGTTATAATCCCGATTTTTTCCGGGAACCTTGGCAGCAGGCGCTTTCCTGCCGGGTCGAAGAGTCCCTCTTCCTCAAGCTTGCGCTTGAGCTGCTCAAAGGCAAAATAAAGCTCGCCTACCCCGTCGGGCTGCATGCCGCTGACATATAGCTGATATGCCCCTCTCTTGAGATATACCGAAACCCGACAGCGGGCTATAACCTTCATCCCGTCCTGCGGAATGAATTTCAGCCTTGCGGCGTCAGAGCGGAACATCACCGCGGCAATCTCGCTGTCCTCGTCCTTGAGCGTGAAATACAGGTGCCCGGTAGTGTGGCGCTTGAAATTCGAGATTTCGCCCCGCACATAAAGATTTGAAAAAAACTTTGTCTCGTCAAAAAGGATTTTTATAAACTCGTTGAGCTGCGTGACAGTGAGCATTTGCCTGCCGGTATTATTATTCATAATGAGCAACCCTCCCTGACGGCTGCCGCTCGGGTGAGCAGCGCAACTCCCGCTGCGTTATCGGCCGAGTATTCGGGGGTGGCGAAATATATATTGTCAAAGCAGGATAGCGCCGATTTTATAATTGAATTGCTCATCACCCCGCCGGCATACAGCACCGGCAGGCCCGGGCATTGCGTTCTTAGGTTTTTAGTTAGCTCACAAAGCGTCACAGCGACAAAATCAATTACAAATGCAGCAGTCTTATTCTTGTCTTGTGATGTTGTATACAGCTCGTCCGCAAGGTTTTCAAGTCCCGACAAGTTGCATTCAAGTCCCCGGACACTGACGCGGGGTTTTGGAGACTTCTCTGTATTTGCCGCCGCGAGCGCCTCAAGCGCGGGACCGCAGGGGAAGCCGAGCCCCATCATAACCCCCGCACGGTCAATAGCCTGACCGGCGCTCAGGTCCTTTGTGCCCCCAAGCAGCTTTATATCATACCCTCCGGCGCGGGGCGTGACCTGAAGTATCTCGGTGGTCCCGCCCGAGACATGAAAGGCGCAGAAGGGTCCTTCCATAAAGCGCTCGGGCTTCCCCGACGAGCAGGCCGCCGCCATGATGTGCCCGTCCTGATGTGAAAAATATATTACCGGTACACCGGCAGACGCCGCAAATGCGTGGGCAGCCGCCCGGCCGGCCAGAAAGCAGGGCATGTATGATCCCTCGACCGGCCGCGGCCTTGTCGAGCAGCCGACGGCGGCGGGCGTGTAGCTCCGCAGTTCCTCACGCAGCCTGTCAATGACCGACGGGAGGTTCTTCACATGCGCAAACAAAGCGTCGCTCTGGCGCAGCCCAACCTCGCCACCCCGCACGAAAAGCGGCTCCCTGATATTTGCGACCACCCGCCCGTTCTCGTCGCAAAAGGCGGCAGAGGTTGTATAGTTGCTGGTGTCAAACCCGACATAACATTTGCGGCTCATTCGGTCGACCTCGCGGCCTGTATTTCGCCCTTGACGGCGTTGAGCACGCCGTTGACAAAAGGCCGGGCTTTGGCGTCGTCGTATTTTTTCACGATTTCAATCGCCTCGTTAATCGATACGCTGTGCGGGATGCTGCTCATATAAAGCATTTCCCAGATTGAGAGCCGTAGAGCAGCGCGCGAGATACCCGAGAGACGGTGTGTCTTCCAGCCGAGGGAGTGCTTGTTTATCAACGCGTCTATCTCCTCAATATGCTCAAGAACGCCGAAATAAGCAGCGCGGATATATTCATCCTCGTCTATCTCCCTCACAGCGCAGGCTGTGTCAAAAATTTCCGAGATGTTCGCCTCGGGATGAAAATCGGTTTCAAACAACAGCCCGAAAACCGCCTCTCTCGCTTCGCGTCTTGTCATCTTTTCCTCGGAATCCTTTCATGCCGCTGTCTTTTTTCGCATACAGGCTCATGGTATGTATTATACTGTTTTATATTCCCAAAGTCAAGCTGTTAATGAATATTTTCTCTGAATACATGAATATTTTTTCCACCTGCGGCAGCCTACAGGCCTTTGCTGCAGCAGCCTCAAGACCCGAACATACCGTTCACAGGCATACAGTCAAAACAAAAACTGATAGGTTTAAAATGCCCTCGCCGAGATAAACTAATACGGAACTTAAATTAAAAACAGTCCAAAAAGCTGCCGGTTGAACCCAAGTCAAGCGGTATCGCCGGCCTGCGGAAAGGCGGCCAAGCCACGCACCCCGGCCTCCGGCGCGATGTCGGGTTGCGGGATTACTTTGCACACATGAAAAAGATTGTAGTATTTTCACTGATATTTATACTCCTTACAGCCCTCTGCTCGGAAGACTGCTCTGCCTGCGGGATGAAAAATACTGTTTATGCTGATGGCGGGTATATCAAGTGGATAGATTTTAATGTTACTTACCGCGCCCTGTGCGACGCGCTCAAGGTTGATATTGAAACCCACGGCAGCTCAAATCATGTCGGCTGGGTGGAGATTCTGGCATATCTGGCCTCCCGGAACGGCGGGAATTTTTCGTCATACAAATCAAGCGACACCAAAAAGCTGCTCGAAAAAATATCCGACGGCAGCAGCGTGGCCTCGCATGTGACCAATGAGAAGCTGTATAAGTATTACCTCGAGGCTTACGGCGCCATTCTCGGCGATATGGTCGGCGAATACACCGAGGTGAGGGTTGCACCGGATGGCAGCGAGACCCGGACGCAAGAATACGGCCTTCGCGCCTTCTCCCCGATTGCCGCCGGCTATTACTACGGAGAGTGCGACGATTTCGGCAACGCCCGCTCCTTCGGATACAAGCGGCAGCATCTCGGGCATGACCTCATGGGAAGCGTCGGCACCCCTGTCATCGCGGTCGAGAGCGGGTATGTCGAGGCGGCGGGCTGGAACCGCTTCGGGGGCTGGCGGATAGGAATACGCTCGTTTGACGGGCGGCGCTATTACTACTACGCGCATCTGCGCAAAAACCACCCTTACAACGACATCTACGAGGGCAAGATTGTCAACGCCGGCGAGGTTATAGGATATCTCGGGATGACCGGCTACAGCTCAAAGGAAAACACCAACAACATAAGGACCCCGCACCTGCACTGGGGGCTGCAGATTATATTTGATTCCTCACAAAAGGAGGGGTGGAACCAGATTTGGATTGACCTCTACGCACTAACCCGGTTTCTCACCGCCAACCGCGCCCCGGTATACAAAAAAGACGGCGAGTATTATTCAAAGGTTTATTTCGAGTACCCCGAGACCCCGGACTGAAGCAATTTTTCCGATTTTGGCCAAAGCATAAAAAAACATATTGCAAAGCCTGCCCGGGTATGCTAAAATAGTTGTCAGTTGCTGGTTGTTGGTTTTTTAATATAGACATTTTACATCGCAGTACCCGTAATCCCCGGGGCCGCGGGATACAATAACACGAAAGAAATGGCAAAATCCGAATGTTGAATTATCTGAAGCGAATCTTTGTGTCGGCAAGCCTATATTTTACCTCAATAACCTTTGTGTATGCGTTGATTATCGCGCTTGTCTACGGCAGCACCGAGAACGGGGGCTTGCTCTCGGCCTGGCGGACAGTTATGTTTTTTGCCTTCTCGCTTAGCTTTGCGGCCGTAAACGGAATTTTCTACAAATTCGGCCGCCGGGTTTTGGCGGTATTGTCCCACGCGCTGCTCACCGGAGTTGCATTTTATCTTTTTATGATTTTCCCGGCCGGAATTAAAGGCTCGACCGCGTTTGTGGGGATGGTTTTGTATTACATCATCTATGCTCTAGCCAGCGCGATAATCCTCGGGCTGCTCTCCCGCACAGACCGTAAAAAAGAGCGGGAAAAAGATTACCAACCTGTCTTTGGCCGCAAAAAGGCCGAATAAGCTCGGCCTTAGCGCAGAATAATGAACATATGCATATTTATCCGGCTTTTGCCGTTTCAGGTTCTCAGATTAAAGGAAAACAGGAAAAAGATGCGCAGCACAAATCAAAAAAATCGGTATTTGCGCGCCGCCACCGGCGCCGTAATTGTTATTGTTGTCCTGCTCTTTGTCTGCATTGTCGAGCTTTTTGTGCTCGCCATGCTCAACGCAAAGCTGCAGGACAAAGAAGGCCCGTCGACCGATACAAAAGCCGCCCTGGCAACCTCGACCGCCGGGCCGGACGACACCTCAGGACCGGCGACAAATCCCGCGTATCTCGGACCGACCGAAGACTACGGGCAGGACTATATCGACAAAATCATTTTTGTCGGGGACAGTACGACCTACCATCTGGTCTCATACACGGTGCTCAGCGGCGGCCGGGACACAAAGCAGGTCTGGGTTCCGATTTTCGAGGAGAACGGCAGCAAACTGCCCACACTCTCGCTTGACATCAACATCGCGCAGGTGCAGATCAACTACCCGCGCACAGGTGAGAAAATGACCATACCCGAGGCCGCCGCCCGAGAAAAACCCGAATATATGGTGATTACCCTAGGCATAAACAACGGTGTTCCCTGTCTTGGCGAGGATGAGTTCAAGAGGTGCTATCGCAAACTGCTTGATGCCCTTATCGCCGCCTCACCCGACACTAAAATCATGCTCCAGTCGATTTTTCCGGTGTCAAGCGATTATTCCCAAAAAACCCCCTCGATTACCAATGAAAAAATAGACCGGGCAAATGTTTGGGTGACAGATTTGGCCTTGGAATACGAAAAACACGGTGTTAAATTTCTTGACACAAACCCGATTCTAAAGGACAGTACCGGCTGCCTCAACGCGGCATACAGTAACGGCGACGGCCTGCACCTGAACAAAATCGGCTATGAGAAGGTACTAACCTTTATCCGCACGCACGGGTATCCTAAATCTTAGGACATGAGGTGTTGACATGAATAAAAAAGCCGTAAAAACAATTCTCACCTTGATATTGGCCGTCATTCTCTTCGCCTCGTGCGGTAAAAAGGTCTCCTACAGAGATGATTTGACCGCAAAAGAGGTTATCGATAAAATCGAGGCCACCGTGCCGCTTGACGACGGTTACTACAGCGTTGATTCGGATTATCTTGATTTTTACTTCGAGGGAGCCGACGCCCTGATTGACTCGTATGAAATCCGGATTGCCAACACCAGCACCAACATAAACCAGTTCGGGGTATTCAAGGTCAAGGACGGACAGGCCGAGGCCATGCAGGCACTTTGCCGGGGCTATCTCTCGCTGAAGATGGAGCGCTGGGTGCTGCAGGCCGACTACATCGCCGCCGAACACCCCAAGATGGAGGACGCCGAGGTGCGGATATTCGGCAACTATGTGGTCTACACCATACTGACAAAACAGGACAAAACCGCGGTATTCAAGGCGGTTGAAGAATTGCTCAAGCAATAAAAATCACTATAAAAGGGCAGCCGCAAGTCAAAGTGACCTGCGGCTGCCCTGCTAAATTTCTGAGAGTTGCCCACCGCGATTCCTGCAGGGCGCAACGACCCGGCGCGCCGGGACCTCGCGCTGCTTTCCCCATGTCAGTCAGCGGGCGAGTGGCAGCATAGCGCGGGATATGGGCTCCCGCGCTGCTTTATTTGCAATTCAGTTCAGAAGGTTTTGGGGATTCTTAAGGGACTTTTTCCTCAAAAAAGTCCCTTAAGCGGGGGCATGGGGCAGAGCCCTGTAAATTAAGTTAATCCCCCTCAATATAGCCTTCCCGCTCGAGCAGGGCAAGGGCCCTCGCCCGCGGCAGGCTGAAGGTGAGGATATTCATCTTTTTTTCCTTGTTGTTGTTTGCTATATATTCACTTATACTTTTCAGAGCCTCCCGGGATACTTTACTGTCCTCTGCTTCCTCTACCAGTTTTACCAGCGCCGGTATTCCCGAGTCGCCCATACGGGTGATTTCGGAAATATCCACACTGCCGAGCCGCCCGTCAAGGTAGGCATCGGCGTTATAACTCGCGATAAAGCCGCTCACATTGGCATAGGCTATCGCCCCGAACATCAGCGCCCCTGTGAGAAGCAGGGCAAAATTGAACCTGAAGCGCCTTGTAAGCTGCGCTACGATTGCATAAATGAACCCGGCAACCATGAAAATCATAAACCAGCTCACATACACACGTTTTAGCGTCAGCCCGTAGGCGTCGATATAGAGCGCCATTTTCGAGAGCGCCGTCGCAATGAGGATAAGTGTGAACAGCGCGGTTATCACCGAATAAACCTTGAGCAAAACCCGCTCGGCTCTGCTTTTGCGCCGCACGGATATGCTCACGAAGATGAGTGCCAGCGCGTTGAGAGAGGCCACCGCACAGAGCTGGAAAAAACCAGAGCGCGCATATGAGGAATATACAAACCCATCGGGCAAAACGCCGTAAAAGGCGGTCGTATAATAGCCCCACTGTGACACGAAAAATATGGCGTAGAGAGTCAGCACCGGCGTCATTGTCGCGTATATCAGCGGCGCGGGAAAAACTCTGACCGCCTCGGCCACACGGCCGCATTGCTCACCGGTTATTTTGTCCGAAAGCTTTCTTTGGCGCGAGGATACAAAAGCCGCGAATCCCCAAAAAGCCAGCGGTAGCCCGAAAAGGAACGCCATCAGCCGATCTGCAAGCCATTCAAGGTCAAGGTCGAAAATCATTTTTATAATCTGCCTGAAATTTTCGTCAAACGAGAGCAGCTCGGTGACAATCAGCGTCGGGATAATTGCCGCCAGCAGTCCAAGCAGAATCCAGAGCAGCGTGCCGACAACCTTCTTACCTTTGCCCCGGGTTTTGCCGACCGCAGCGCCCGCCAGGGCAGGCAGTGAGGCTGCCGGCATGACAAAGACGGCCTTTGCCGCATCCAGCCAGAAGTATTGACCGACACCCGTCTCGACAGAATTTCCCGGCGCGCTGTAGACAAAGTAAAGCCAGATAACAAGCTCAGAAAAAAAGAGCAAGGGGGCAAGCCACCCGAGGTCGCTGAGAACGAAGGCCGGGAGCATCGCAATCCCCGTGGCAGCAAAGACCAGCGACCGCACCGACGGCCTCACGCCGCTCTTGCGGAACCAAATAAAAGCCACCGCATACATCGCAAGCAGCAAGAGGGCCGCGCCAGCAGGCTTGCTACGCAGCGGCAGAAGGCGGATTATAAGATAACCGAAAAGAACAGCGCACCAGGCCATGAGCGTGTCAAACCAACTGAAGCCGTAAGTAGTTCTCAACCCGGCGGTCCGGGCGGCGTTATTGTTTTGACTGTTCATCTTTTTCCTCCTCGCTTTCGGCACCGGGTATATATTCGAGTATGTCCGAGGGCTGGCAGTCGAGCGCCCGGCAGATAGCGTCGAGCGTTGAAAAGCGGATTGCCCTCGCGCGGTTGTTTTTGAGAATCGAGAGGTTAGCAAGCGTTATCCCGACCCGCTCGGAGAGCTCGCCGAGCGACATCTTCCGCTTTGCCATCATCACGTCAAGGTTGACAACAATCATATCAACACCTCAAATCGTGTAGTCGTTCTCGGTTTTGATGGCGGTCGCTTCCTCAATCACATTCTTGACGACCCGGAGCACAATTCCGAGAAATACGGCGGCAAAGGCCAGCATACAGAAGCTGACAGCCGCAGGGTCAAACATAAAGATGCCGACGAAGATAAGATATGCCCCCTCAAAAAGACAGCACCAGGATATTCCGCGCAGGCTGCCCACCGCCTCGGGCGAAAAAGTCCGGCCGGCCCGCACAAGCAGCAGCAGGCGAATGAGGAGAATATCGGCCAGAGCCACCGGCAGCGATGCGGCATACAGCGCCGCAAGAAGCTGGGTTTTGCCATCTACGCGCCCTTTGAATAAACTGTAAAAATAATCGACAATATAAGGCAGGGTCGCCCAAATTGCGATAAGCACCACGAGCGCCAAAACTGCGAGCACAAGCGAAATATAAGCCGATGTGTTCTTTTTGATTTTCAGCATGTCTCCCTCCGCGGTTTTTTAATTTGTGTTAATTATAGCAGCCATATTATTGTTTGTCAATACTTATTTATCGATAATCAATAAATTATCCTGAATATTTAGGGCTGTCGGCGGCAGCCCTAAAATATTCCTGGCTTTTATGTCATGACGCCCGGCTGGTCAGGCTCAGCGCCTATGCACCCGGCGTTGTGCGCCGGCCGTAAATCGCGGCGTCGCCGAGCGCCGATTCAATCCGCAAGAGGCGGTTGTATTTTGCTACCCGCTCCCCGCGGCAGGGTGCACCGGTCTTTATGAAGGGCGCGTTGAGGGCGACCGCGATGTCGGCAAGCGTGGTGTCCTCGGTCTCTCCCGAGCGGTGCGACATCACAAAGCCGTAGCCGGCGTCCTGCGCCAGACGGACGACCCGCAGCGTCTCGGTCAGCGAGCCTATCTGGTTTGGCTTGACAAGAATTGCGTTTGCCGCGCCCCCTTTTATCCCCTCGGCAAGCCGCCCCTCGTTGGTCACAAAAAGGTCGTCGCCGACAAGCATGACCCGCCCGCCTATGTGCAGGGTCAGCTCGGCCCAGCCCTCAAAGTCGCGCTGGTCGAGCCCGTCCTCAATCGACATTATCGGATACTTGCCAACGAGATACTCCCAGTAATCTATCAGCTGGGCGCGGGTTTTGCGCTCGTTTCTTTTTTTGAGGACATATTCCCCCGTACCCTCGTCAAACCATTCGCTCGCGGCGGCGTCGAGCGCGATCTTCACCCGGTCTGTGTCATATCCGGCCTCGCCTATTGCCCGGACTATGAGGTCAATAGCCTCCTCGTCACTACCGAGATTCGGCGCGAATCCCCCCTCGTCGCCCACAGCCGTCATCATCCGGTTGGCTTTCAGTATTTTGGCAAGGGTATGCATTATTTCGCTACCCGCCCGAAGCGCCTCGGCGAAAGAGGGCAGCCCCACCGGCACTATCATAAACTCCTGAATTTCGACGTTGTTTGAAGCGTGCGCTCCGCCATTGATGATATTCATCATCGGCACCGGTAGCCGCCGGGCACCTATCCCGCCGAGATAGCGGTAGACCGGCATCCCGTACCAGTTGGCCGCCGCCCGGGCACAGGCCAGCGAGACGGCAAGAATAGCGTTGGCGCCAAGCCGGCTTTTGTTGCCGCTGCCGTCAAGCTGAGTCATTATCCGGTCAATCTCGGCCTGCTCGGTGGCATACATCCCCGAGAGCGCCGGGGATATAATTTTAAAAACGCCCGATACCGCTCCAAGTACGCCCTTTCCGCCGTACCGGGTAGCATCGCCGTCGCGCTTTTCGTGGGCCTCAAAAATCCCGGTCGACGCCCCCGAGGGCGCCGACGCGACCCCCACGGTCCCGTCGGTCAAAAAGACGGTTGCCTCGACCGTCGGGTTTCCGCGCGAGTCGAGTATCTCGCGTGCGCTGCATTTTTGTATTTGCGGTTTGTTCATAGCTGATACTTCCTTATATTTTAATTTTGTTCCATACTTTCGTTCGCTTAGTATACGGCGCGGCACCAGTAAATATTCGGCGGCAATATGACACTGCCCGCACCCCCCGGCATATACTGACAGTGACATTTTTTGAGTAAGGAGTGTTCTGATGGAAATATACACAACTCAGCCCGGAGATTCGCTCTGGAGTATAGCCCAGCGCTTCAGAACCACCCCTGAACGCATAGCCCAGGACAACGCGCTCGCCTCGCCCGGGGTGCTGTCTGTCGGGCAGGCTCTTGTGATACTGCAGCCCACACAGACCTACACGGTTATGCCCGGAGACTCGCTTTTTACCATTGCCCAGCAGTTCGGGGTCAGTATCAGCCAGCTGTGGCGCAACAACCCCTTCCTTAAAGGTGGTATTGACATTCAGCCGGGGCAGGTGTTGTTTATCACACTGCCGCCCCCCGAGCTCGGCCGGGGCGCCGAGGTGACCGGCTACGCATACCCCTTTATCAACCGCGAGATACTGCGCAGCGCACTTCCCTACCTTACATATCTCTCAATATTCACTTACGGCCTCAGGCCCGACGGCACTCTGCTTGAGGTGGATGACGAGGAACTGATTAACCTCGCCCGGCAATACGGCACGGCACCTATAATGATGCTGACCTCTCTGGGGGAGGACGGACTGTTCTCGGCCGAGTTGGTAATCAATGTGCTCTCAAACCCCGAGGCCCAGAACCGGCTGCTCGACGATATTGACCGGGTACTGTCCGAGAAGCGCTATTCGGGGATTGAATTTGACTTTGAGTACATCGACGCCGCCTATGCCGACGAATACGCCGCCCTGATTGCCCGAGCACATGAGCGCCTCTCCCCCCGGGGCTATCTGATATTTGCCGACCTGGCTCCCAAGGAGAGTGCCGAGAAGCGCGGCCTGCTCTACGAGGGGCACGACTACCCGACAATAGGCGCCGCAGCCGACCGGATGCTGCTCATGACCTACGAATACGGCTTTACCTTCGGGCCGCCTATGGCGGTCTCGCCCATTCAGCCGATAAGGGCGGTGCTCGATTACGCGGTGAATACAATTCTCCCCGCAAAACTGCTGCTCGGCGTGCCGAACTACGCCTACAACTGGACGCTGCCCTTTGTCCGCGGCCAGTCTCAGGCCGTGCCGCTGAGCAATATTGAGGCAGTGGAGCTTGCGTCCGAGAAAAATGCCGCGATTCAGTATGATGGATATTCGCAGACCCCGTTTTTCAACTACTACGAACCTACCCCCGCAGGACCCCAGGAGCACGAGGTCTGGTTCCAGGACGCCCGAAGCTATGACGCATCCTTCCGCCTTGTTGACGAATACAATCTTGGTGGAGCCGGCATCTGGCAGATTATGGACCCAAACCCCCAGCTATACCTGGTGCTCAGCTCGCTCTACAAGACAATAAAGTATCTTGAATAGTCTGACTATTCCCTGCCCGCAAAGTCAATTCCGGCACGCGCGGCCTGCTCTAACTGGTGCTTCCGTGGGATTCTGTATATCCTGCCGTCCTTTCTGAACAGTGCTCCGGTCTGCCTGAAATTAAATGCCACATCGGCCCCGGCGCAGGTATGGCGCAGCGCCACAACCCAGTCCCAATCGCAGACCCGCGCCCCGGGACCCGACTCGCCCCCGGCGACAACCCGCTCAATCCCGCCGCCGCCAAGATAGGGCGACAATTCTATTTTCTCGAGCAGCGGCTCGCAGACGACAAACCTGTGTTTGATTGGCAGCCTAAGAAACACCGGCAGCCGCTCGTCGGCGCGGCGCTGGTTTTCACAGGTGACCCCGATGTGAACATGCTCATACCCGTCCCCCCAGTCGGCAGGAAAACACCCGGCGGCGCGGAGGATACGCTTTGTGATAATAATAAATATCAGGTCGCGCCGCCCGGCGATTATCTCCCATGCGCGCCCCCGCCACTCGTCGGCCTCCTCAAGAAAAAAATCGGACGACAGACAGGTATAAACCTCGTCGCCCGGTTTTATCTTATATCCGCCCTTGCCTCTTTTCACCGGGAGGTCGAAGCGTGCATTGAGCTTTACAACCCGGCTGTCAATATCATGCTCGCCGTCAATACGAAAGACGTAGCAGTTCAGGCAGCCCTCGCTGTACTTTTTGCAGCCGTGCCAGGGATTCCAGGTAACGCTCACTTCTTCTGTTTCCTTGCGGCAGGGCCGGCAGTCACTTCAGCCTTTTTTTTCAGCTCGTTGAGCTCCCGCAAAAAGGTGTCAAGGTCCCGGAACTCGCGATAAACCGAGGCAAAACGCACATACGCGACCTCATCCCGTGCCTTGAGCTTTGACATAACCAGCTCGCCAATCTCGCGCGAGGTCACCTCAAGTTTGAGCGAGTTCTGCAGTTCGGCCTCGACTTCCGACACAATCTCCTCGGCATTCACCGGACGCTTCTGGCAGGCCTTGAGCAGGCCGGTGAGCAGCTTGTTCCTGTCGAAAAGCTCCTTTGAGCCGTCTTTCTTTACAACGACAATCTGCAGGGCCTCAACAACCTCAAAAGTGTTAAAGCGTTTCTGACAGCTAAGGCACTCGCGGCGGCGGCGGATACTTGTACCGTCTGAGACCGGACGCGAATCTATAACCCTGCTATCAGCATATCCGCAGGACGGGCATTTCATAAAACCATCACGGCCGCACAGTGCGCGGCTTTCCTTTCTATTACTATGCCTTGTGCATTTATATGTTACCACAATATCCGGGGTTTGTAAAGGAATTTTTTCACTATAAAAATCAACTTGGCCTGAAAAGTCACAGGTGTGCCTGCCGCACCGGCATCGCACCTGTGACTTATTTATTCCTGTTTTATGTTTTAGCTCAAACCAAAAAATGAAGGTGGTTGGTTTTGCTTTGAAATGCCGTTAATTTGCTTTGCAAAAGGCTACAATAGCCGCCGCTTCCTCCTCGGCGGGATCAGGCAGAAGGTCGGCGACAATACACGGGAGCGTACAGGGGGTCACCCGGCCTTTTGCCACCGCCGTAAAAATTATTTCCGCTATGTCCCTGTCCTTTCCGACGCCACAGTAAACCCGCTCGCGCTTGTATCCGGCATAAATCTGATAGACATATTCGCCGGCCTGTTTTGCGCGGTATAAACGGTAGATGACTTCACTGCCCAGCACTTCGGCAGTGCTCTGCATAATCAGCACTCTCCCCTTTTTGGTCTCGGTTGCCCTTGTTCCAATTCGGCTTGAATCGTTGTAGCTCATGGTAGTCTCCTTTCCGTTTTTTGGTTGTCCCTATTATAGCAGGAGAACACTTGTTCGGTTTGTTTAAGCGCTAATTGAACATATTGCTGATAATTACCAATATCTAGAACTCCGGGGTTATTAATACTTTGTTGTATAAAACTATTCGTAGAATTTTGTGTTGAAATTTGTTATACTGTACTTGATGATATTGATTCCGTACCGGCAAGGTACTAAATAAGAAAATTTGTTCGCTTCGTTTTAATAATTATACAATAATTTTCTTGAAATATGAGTTTTGAAAGGAAAAAAAATTGAAGAGTACATACAAAGACCAAAAGCGGCGCCGGATTGTCGAGCACCTTGACCGGATATCACGCCATTCGATAAGGCTCCTGCATATCTGCCTGCCACTGATTACGGCGGTGCTTATAGGGATTACGATAATGTTCAGAGACGCTATCAGAGAATGTCCCGCCTCAGCGCTGTATAAGTATCCGGAGGTATTCGAATACATAATGATAAGCCTTGTGGTGGCTGTGGCCGGAGCCGTGATTCTCGATATTTCGGAAAAGCGGGATAGTTGACAAGTCGGCTAAAGAACGTCGTGTAGAGCAGGGGCAAGGGCAAATCGGTTTGATTTGCCTTTGCCCCGTTTTCTATCATGAAAGAATACATGTGCAGCCTGCGGACGCCCGCTGCGCCCCCGGTGGTATTTCCACAGGCGAGACGCCCGGCGCGCCGGGACCTCGCGCTGCTTTTACATGTCAGTCAGTTCGCTAAAGGCAGCAGAACGCGGGATATGGACTCCCGCGCTGCTTAATTTTCGATTCAGTTCAGGAAGTATTTGATGATTCTCAAAGAACTTTTTTCAAAAAAGTTCCTTGAGCGGGGTGCGGGGCGGCCCGCACATGCCGATTACTTAAGTATCGCTTTATCCTTGAATAGAGTATCCACCACTTCGCGGAAATCGACAACTCTCGGGCTCGCACCCTGGCGGGCGGCACAGGCCGCGAGGGTTCCAGCGCCCTGGCCGATTGCCATACAGGTCGGCATCACACGCATTGAGCCGAGTGTTTCATGGTCCACCGAGATGCACCTGCCCGAGAGGAGCAGCCCGTCAAGGTCGGCGCTGATAAGCGAGCCGAGCGGGATTCCGTAGGGCTCGACAATTTCGCGCAGCACGGTTCCCTCCCCCCGGCCGCTGTGGATATCGATTTTGTAGCCGGCAAGGGCAATTGTGTTCTCGGGCTTATATCCTGCGAGCGCCTGGTCGACGGTCACCTTTTCAATGCCGCGGAACCGCCGGGTCTCGCGCACGCCTATCGCCGGGCTAATCGAGTCGAGCACCGCATTGCCAAAGCCCGGAAAGTATTCCCGAAGAATCCGGAAAATGCCCTCAACCTGAAGCTGCCCCTTTATTTCGGCCTCGGACAGGCTCTCGATGTCCGAGCAATCGCTATCAGGGACGCGCACAATGTTGAGGAATACCTTACCGGGTATTGTAGAATTAATAATTATTATATTCTCGCGAAAAATAGGGCAGTCGGTTTTCTTTCTGATTTCGTCAAGATATGCCTTCATGCCGACAAAGACATAGCTGTCGGTCGAGCGCCAGAGTTTTGTGTCGTAGCCCTCCCCCACGTTGACAGTATCAATCTGCTTCATATTCTCGGGGTGCGCCTCAAGGAAGCTCATCAATTCCTCTTTACAAAACCCGGTAACCGAGAACATAAGTGTGGGCGGCTGCATCATGTGGTCGGCGGCGCTCCCCTTTTCATATTGTGCCCCCGCGATATAGGCGAGGTCTCCGTCGCCGGTGGCGTCAATGAATACCCTGGCGCTTATCTCCACCTGCTCTCCCTTGCCGGTTACAACAGCTTTTTGGAGCCTGCCGTCGGCGACAACGGCTCCGGTGACCTCGGTGTGAAAGAGCAGCCGCACCCCGGCCTCAAGACATTTTTTTAGTGCAAGCAGCCTGAACCTGTCGGGATGAACCAGCGTCACCGAATTGTGGAGCGGGCAGCGCTCGTGGCCAAATGAATCGCCGCTCGCCATGAGGTCGTCAACAAATTCCTGGGCTATCCCGCCGACTATCTGCCGGCCGCCCTGCGAGAGATACCCGAGCAGCGGCAAACCCATCACTGCGTTGCCGCCGAGGTGTCCGTTCCGCTCGCATAAAATCACGCTTGCCCCGTGTCTTGCGGCGGCCAACGCCGCCGGAATTCCGCCCGGCCCCCCGCCGAGGACCGCAACGTCACATGTCAGCTCTCTTTTTCCCATACCGGTATCGATTCCTTTTCATATAATATTGTGGGCATGCGCGAAGCACCCGGCATGCCCCTGATGAGGCTGAAAGTCTTGGGTCAGTGAATATTATACCATCCGCCTGCCGGTATGTCAATAATACCAAATGTATTTTGCCAATGCGTCGG
Organism: Clostridiales bacterium; assembly: GCA_012837425.1. Lineage (GTDB taxonomy): Bacteria > Bacillota > Clostridia > Oscillospirales > CAG-272 > UMGS1002. The sequence goes on along the minus strand of DURE01000030.1, from coordinate 34,653 downwards.
ATTTTAAGCTAAAAAAGGAAAATTTCGGGGCGCTATTGATTTTTTCATTATAAATTGATATAATTTACACTGATTTTTAATACCAAGTACAAGGAGATTACTATGAACTACGCCGAAGAATCACTGAAAATGCACGCTCAATGGAAAGGCAAAATCGAGGTGGTAGCCAAGGTTCCGGTTTCGGGCAAGCAGGAACTTTCGCTCGCATATACCCCCGGCGTTGCGCAGCCCTGCCTTGAGATTCAGAAGGATGTCAACAAAAGTTATGAGCTGACCCGCCGGTGGAATCTCTGCGCTGTTATTACCGACGGGAGCGCGGTGCTCGGGCTGGGCGACATCGGACCCGAGGCCGGAATGCCGGTAATGGAAGGCAAATGCGTTCTGTTTAAGGCCTTTGGCGATGTCGACGCCTTCCCGCTCTGCATCAAGTCGAAAGATGTAGACACCATCGTCGAGACAATTTACCTGCTGTCAGGCTCCTTCGGCGGCGTCAACCTTGAGGATATAGCGGCCCCCCGCTGCTTTGAAATCGAGCGGAAACTCAAAGAAAAGTGCGATATTCCGATCTTCCACGACGACCAGCACGGCACCGCCGTCATCACGCTTGCCGGGCTGACAAACGCCCTGAAGGTTGTGAACAAAAAGAAGGACGGGGTAAGAATAGTAATAAACGGCGCGGGGGCGGCGGCCATTTCTATTACAAAGCTGCTGCTCGCCGACGGATTTAAGGATATTACGCTCTGCGACAGGAGGGGTGCTATTTATGCCGGGCGCACCGAGGGCATGAACTGGATTAAGGAAGAGATAGCCAAAGAAACAAACCTCTCGGGCAAACGCGGCTCGCTTGCCGATATGCTGGTCGGCGCCGACGTCTTCATCGGCGTCAGCGGGCCGAATATGGTGACCGCCGACATGGTAAAGACCATGAATAAGGAAGCCGTCATCTTCGCCTGCGCCAACCCTGTGCCCGAAATCTTCCCCGACGAGGCCAAGGCCGGCGGCGCAAGGGTCGTGGCAACCGGCCGCTCCGACTACCCTAATCAGATAAACAACGTGCTCGCCTTCCCCGGCATCTTCAGGGGAGCCTTTGACGTGCGGGCCTCGGATATCAACGACGAGATGAAGCTGGCCGCCGCCTACGCCCTCGCCGGGCTTATCTCCGACGAGGAGCTGAGCGAGAATTATATCATCCCGGCGGCCTTCGATAAGCGCGTCGGCCCTGCGGTGGCCAAAGCTGTAGCCGAGGCCGCCCGCAAGACCAGCGTGGCGAGGATATAAGGTTTTTTCACTATTAGGCTATTCTCGTGCGAAAGAGCAATTCATTTCAAGGATTATTAAGAAGATTACATTATATATATAAAGATATTTGAAATAAGCACATAAACCCCGTCGGAGTTTGTTCTCTTGACAGGAATTTTTAATAGTAAAAAAGCAGGGTGCTAAACCCTGCTCTTTACTACTCCTATCACGCCATGCTTAATAATTACGGTCATGTGTTCGGATAGATTATATGGTGGAGCATAGGGGACTCGAACCCCTGACCCCAACACTGCCAGTGTTGTGCGCTCCCAACTGCGCTAATGCCCCGGGACTATGCTGCCGGCAGCCCGGCTTTTTGGTTGCATACCGCCCGTCCTCGGGCTGGTGGAGACAGCAGGGCTCGAACCTGCGACCTCACGGATGTGAACCGTGCGCTCTGACCAACTGAGCTATGCCTCCGCAACGCCGCCATTATACCACAACGGCGGCAAAAATGCAATAGCAAATTTAAAATTCCCGGCTAAGAATCGCTATATTTTTAAAGATTTTTTGCTGTACTGCCTCTTATGCGAAGCTGAAGGTGAGCTGGTCGGTCTCGTCAAGCCCGTCGAGCACGCCGTTGTTGCGCAATATCTCAATTACGGTTTTATTGAGCCCCGCGCGTACCCTCAGGTCCTCTATCGAGGAGAAGGGGTGTTTTTTCCTCTCGTCGACTATGTTCTGTGCGGCGGCCCCGCCCAGCCCGCTCAGCGAGCAGAAGGGCAGCCTGATAGCCCCGTTCTCGGGCAGAAATGCGTAGGCGTCGGACTTGTTCAGGTCAACCCCAAGGAACCTGATTTTGCGCGCGTAGCACTCGTTGACAAGCTGGAGCACCGGCACCATTCCCTGCTCTTTCGGCGAGGCGTCCTTGCCGCGGTTATCAATATCCCGCAGGGTCTCGACAACTGCCCCCTTTCCCTTCATGACCAGCTCGGCGTCAAATCCGGCCGGAGCAACCGTGAACATGGTGCAGTAAAACTCAAGCGGCCAGTGGACCTTATACCATCCGAGCCTGATTGCCGACATGACATAGGCAGCCGCGTGCGCCTTGGGGAACATGTACCTTATTTTTCTGAGCGAGTCGATATACCATTCCGGGACATTGTGCTCCCGCATAAGCCGCACCATTTCCTCACTCAGCGACCTGCCGTGCTTGTTTTTCCGGACAAATTCCATGATGTTGAATGCGTCCCGGTTGTCAAGCCCGTAGCGTATGAGTGTGAGCATTATGCCGTCGCGCGTTCCGACCACCTGGGAAATGTCGCAGATATTGTTTTTGATTAGCTCCTCTGCATTCCTGAGCCAGACACCAGTCCCGTGTGTCAGGCCGGATATCTGCATGAGGTCGGCAAAGTTTTTCGGCTTAGCGTCGAGCAGCACCTGTTGAATAAATCTTGTGCCCATCTCGGGCAGGCCGAAGGTGCCGAGCTTGCAGTCTATGTCCTCGGGGCGCACACCGAGCGATTCTGTCGACAGAAAAAGCCGGTAGATCGCCGGGTCATTCATCGGAACGTCGGCTACTTTCTTCCCGGTCAGGCGTTCGAGCCACCAGTATTTTGTGGGAATATCGTGCCCGAGCGCGTCAATTTTGAGGACGGTTTCATGCAGATATGTAAAGGCAAAGTGTGTGGTTATGATTTCAGACTTCGGGTCGTCGGCCGGACGCTGAACCGGGGTGAAGTCATACACGTCAAATTGTCGCGGAATGACAATAAGCCCGCCGGGGTGCTGGCCGGTCGTGCGCTTTATGCCGACACAATTGCTCACAAGCCGATTTAGTTCGGCCCTTGGAAGCGATATTTTTTTTGATTCGAGATATTTTTTCACAAATCCATAGGCGGTTTTGTCGCCCAACGTGCCTATCGTGCCGGCTCTGAAGACATTGTCTGCGCCGAACAGCTCCTCTGTGTATTTATGTACCTTACCCTGAACCTCGCCCGAGAAATTCAGATCTATATCCGGAAACTTGTCGCCGTAAAACCCGAGGAATGTCTCAAAAGGTATATCCTGCCCGTCGGAGTTGAGCTTGCGCGAGCAGACCGGACAGTTTTTTTCGGGCAAATCGAACCCCGAGCCGTATGAGCCGTTTGTGATAAATTCGCTGTAGCGGCAACCAGGGCACCAGTAATGCGGGGGGAGAGGGTTGACCTCGGATATCCCGGCCATGGTAGCCACAAAAGAGGAGCCTACAGAGCCGCGCGAGCCGACAAGATACCCCTCGTTCTCGCTGAACTTCACAAGCCGCTGGGCAATCATATAAAGCACCGCAAAGCCGTGCTTGATGATTGAACTCAGCTCCTTTTCAAGCCGCGTGGCCACAATCGGCGGTAGTTTGTCACCGTACATGCTCCCGGCCCGCTCATAACAGAGCCGCTGCAGCTCTTCTTCAGCGCCCTCCATACTAGGGGTGTAGAAGCCCTCGGGAATCGGGCGGACCTCCTCAACAATGTCGCATATGAGGTTTGTGTTCTTAACCACCACTTCAAAGGCCGCCTCGCTGCCGAGATAGGAAAACTCCTCAAGCAATTCCTCGGTTGTGCGCAGGTGTAGCCGTGTCTGCCGCTCGGCGTCCTTGAACTTCATCCCGGCAAGCAGGATTTTGCGGAAAAGCTCCTCGTCTTCGTTTATAAAGTGCGCGTCGCAGGTAGCCACCACCGGCTTGCCTGTTTTTTTGCCGAGGTCGTAAATTCTGCGGTTGACCTCCCGTATAGCCTCCTCGTCCCGAAGCCTCTCTTCCTCTATCAGATACAGATTGTTGGATACCGGCTGTATTTCAAGGTAATCGTAAAAGGCGGCGATTTTCTCAATTTCGGCTTCGGGCTTGTTTTCAATAATAGCCGAAAACAGCTCGCCCGAGCCGCAGGCCGAGCCGATAATTAGGCCCTCACGATGTTTTTCAAGCAGGGTTTTCGGGATTCGGGGAGTCCGGTAGAAGTACTTTAAGTAGCTCTCGGACACTATCCTGTAGAGGTTTTTCAGCCCGGTCTGATTTTTTACGAGAATAATCTGGTGATAGGTTTTGAGCCTTGTCGGGTCTGAGTTCTCGCTCATCTCGCGCACAAGCTCCTCAAAGCTGCTAATGCCGAGAGAGCGCATTTTTTCTGTCATGCAGTAAAATATTTCAGCCAGGATTTCGGTATCTTCATGTGCCCTGTGATGTCTGAAGTTACCCAGGCCAAAATATCCTGCCAGCGCGTCGAGCCGGTGACTTCTGAGGTCGGTGTTGATGTAGCGCGAGAGGGCATAGGTGTCAATATAGGGGTTTTCAAAGGGAATTCCAGCTCTCTCGCAGGCAATCCTGATAAATCCCACGTCAAAGCCGGCGTTGTGTGCGACCAGCGTACGCCCCCCGGCAAATTCAAGAAATTCCCTGACTGCTTCTGTCTGAGAGGGGGCGCCGACAACCATTGAATCGTCAATCCCGGTCAGTCGGACAATATCTGCCGGTATCGGTTCCTCGGGGTCGACAAAAGTATTGAATCTGCTGAGGATTTTGCCGGAGGAGACCAGCACGGCCCCGATTTCTATGATTTTGCAATCCCGGGCCGACAACCCGGTTGTTTCTATATCAAAGATGACAAACTCGCCGTCGAATGCCGGTGCGGTTCCGAAGACGGCGCTAGGTGTGTCGTTGACGAAATAGCCCTCAATGCCATAGATAACCTTGACCCCTTCCCTTTCTGCGGCAAGCATAACCTCGGGATAGGCCTGAAGGCTGGCGTGGTCGGTGACGGCAATTGCCCTGTATCCCCACTTTTTGGCGGTCCTTATCAGTTCCTGCGGCGATGCCAGCGCGTCCATTGTCGACATCGAGGTGTGCACATGCAGTTCCACCCGCTTGTTGAGTGCATGGTCTGTACGCTCGATACGCTTTACCTCGGCCGCGTGGCTGAAGGACATATAAAGTTCCTCACCCGCCGCTCTCCGGCGCCTTTCGTGCCTTATTGAGCCACAGAGGGCAAGTGAAGCGCCGTCGTATGCGAAGGCCGAGATTTTGTCGGCCTCGTCGGGCTCAAGGCCGTAGCACCTGACATCTATTGAGGAGTTGTAGTCGGTTATCGAGAAGGCAATGTTGATTTTGTCGCCCGCCTTCGTGGCGTTTTGGGAAAAATCAAACACATCTCCGACAATTACGATATTGCGCGCCGGTGCCGTAATTTCGGCGATTCTGGTCGGCGTGACCTCAAATTCCCCGCCGCAAACAAACACCGGACTTGAAATGTCAAATTTCCTGCACCCGGAATTGTAAATTCCATAAACCGGCATAATCTCGACCTCGGGATACAGGGTTGTCACACGCTCAAATATAGCTGCGTCCTCACCGTCTGCCTCTTCGCGTTCAAAGCCGCGCGGGGCGGCGCTGCGCGCCTGGTACTCCTCGTATTCCCGGTCGGCATAATAGAGCTCGCGGTCTATTTCCTCAAGCCGGCTGCGTATACTCTCGGAATACTCATCACCGTTTGAGCTGCTAACAAGTGTAACCTTAACTCCGACGCCGAACTCCTGCTTGATTATTTCCTCTATAACCCGCGGTGTTTTGTAGTCCTCCAGAAGGTCAACCCCGCTAGGTGGAGTGGCGATGTCAACAGTCAACTCGTCACCCTCAAAACTATAGCTGCAGTCGGCAAAGAACCCGCGAGCTACAATGCCTGTGCGCTCGGCTTCCTTCAGAATCTCGGGCATATATTCCTCTGTGAGCAGTTCTGCCGGGTATTTCGGGATTATTCTCACCCCGTTCATCCTGTAGGTCGCCAGAAGCTGCGCCTCGAGTGTGTAAAGCAACGACTTGGGTGTAATTTCGCTTAGCTCCAGCTCTATTTCAAGCAGCCTTCTTTCGCGGTCGCATCTGACCGCACACCCACCGGATTTTTCCAGATGCGCTTTAATAATATTGTCCGGTTCATATTTTGTAAATATTTCGAGAATAGTCCTTGGCATTTTTTATTTTGTGATGTCCTTTATTTCATTTATCAGCCTGTCTATAATATCTTCATCCTTGATTTTCCCGACTATTCTGCCGCGCTTGAAAAGCAATGCCTCGCCGGCTCCCCCGGCAATCCCAACATCGGCCTCTCTTGCCTCACCCGGACCGTTTACCGCGCAGCCCATGAGCGCCACATTAAGGGGCTTGTCCAAAAGCCCCTCGCGCCGGGCGGCGGCCTCAAAGCGCCGGCAGAGCTCAATTAAATCAATAGAGGTCCGGGCGCAGGTGGGGCAGCTTATGATATTCAGCCCGCGCTGGCCCTCAAAGCCGAGCGCCGTCAGGAGCTCACGCGCTGCGCTTACTTCGCAGAGCGGGTCGTCGGTCAGCGAAATTCTTATCGTATCGCCCACTCCGGAGCAGAGCAGCGCGCCAACCCCTGCCGCACTTTTCATAAGTCCGATCCGGCCGGCGCCGGCCTCGGTCACTCCGAGATGGAGCGGGTAGTCGCATTTTTCGGAGAGCATGAGATTGGCGTCAATCATTGTTTTGACGTCCGAGGATTTGATTGATATGACAATATCCGAAAAATCGTACTTCTCAAGCAGGGCGATATTAAGCAACGCCGACTCGCAGAGCGCTCCGGCGGTCGGGGCACCGTGTTTCTTCAATATTTGCCTCTCAAGCGAGCCGCTGTTGACCCCTACCCTTATCGGGATACCCCGCGACCGGCAGGCGCGACAGACCTCTCTGAGCCTCTCCTCGCCGCCGAGGTTGCCGGGGTTGATTCTTATCTTGTCGGTGCCCTGCTCAGCTGCAAGTACGGCGAGCCGGTGGTCGTAGTGAATGTCGGCCACGACCGGTGTGCGTATTCCCTTCTCCTTCAGATACCCAATTGTCAGGACGGCCTCAGTGCTCGGAACCGAGACGCGGATGATGTCGCACCCGGCTCTCTCGAGCGCCAGGACCTGCCGCAGGGTGGCCTCGCGGTCCTCGGTTTTTGTGTTGGTCATCGACTGGATGGCTATTTTGTGCCCTCCGCCTATTGTGACCCGGCCGATTTTTACCTCCCTTTTTGGGGCTCTTATCTCGTTGTATACCATTGTCTTAAAATACTCCCGACATCCTTCACGGTGATTATGAACATCAGCGCAAAGAGCAGGATTATTCCTATGAAGTGGACATAGGCCTCGATGTTTTTATTTATCGGCCTGCCCTGGGCTGCCTCAATAAGAAGGAAAAGCAGTCTTCCCCCGTCGAGTGCCGGTAGCGGGAGCAGGTTTATCACCCCGAGGTTTATGCTAATCATCGCGCAGATAAAAAGCAGATTTGTAGCCCCTGTGCGGGCGGCGTTTCCAATATCGCGGGTTATCCCAACCGGCCCCGACACCATCTCAAAGCCGTATCTGCCACTGACAAGGCCGATAAGCGAGTCCCAGATCAATTTTATTGTAAATATCGAGCGGTACCATGTGTGCTTAATTACTGAAAAAAAAGTTTTTGCCTCGCCTAAGACAAAAAAATCCATATCGCCGATTACGATCTTTCCCTCGGTAGACACAGGGAAAATGACATTTGTGAGCACGATTTGCTCCCCGTCGCGGATAACAGTCAAATCCAACGCATCATATCCCTGACTCATGATTTCATAAGCCAAATCAAAGCCGGTATGCACATAAACCCTGCCGACCCTGACAATCCTGTCGCCGACCATGAGCCCCGACTCGGAACTCATCGCACCGTCTTTGAACTGCGCGACGACATTTGAGGAAAGCTGCGGCGTGGACGAGAGCACGATTATAAACATAATAAGAAAGCCGAGGAGCAGGTTCATTATGGCCCCCGAGACAATTATTATCATGCGCCGCGGCACGCTGATTTTGTCAAAGGCGTCCTTGGCGTCGCTCTCCTCGTCCTCGCCGACCATGCTGACCGACCCTCCGATAGGAAGCAGGCGCAGTGAGTATCTGATATTGGTTTTCTTTGAGGTCTTTGAGAAGGCCCTCGGCCCCATTCCTATGGAAAACTCCCTGACCCCGACGCCGCAAAGCCGGGCCGAGACAAAGTGGCCGAGCTCGTGCACCAGTATCATGACCCCGAAAATAAAAAGTGACAGCAATATATACAGTGCGGTGGTAATAGCCTTATCCTCCTTTTGCCCTGTTAAGTATGCGCTTGGCGAACTCACGCGCGAGCACGTCGAAGTGAAGTATTTCCTCGATGCTGCCAGAGGCTGCCCTGCCCGAAAAATGCCCGAGCGTCTCAAGAACTATTGCCGGAATGTCAGAAAATCCGATTTTTCCGAGAAGGAAGGCCGAGACCGCCTCCTCGTCGGCTGCGTTGAGCACCGCCGGCATCGCACCGCCCTCAGCAAGACTATCATAGGCGGCGCTGAGCAGCGGGAAGGCCTCGGTGTCTGGCCTGGCGAAGGTCAGCCGGCTGACCTCTGCCCAGTCGAGCTGCTCAATCACCGCGGGCTTTATTTCAGGGTAATTCACAGCGTACTGGACGCAGAGCCGCATATCCGGCACCGACAGCCCGGCAATAATGCTGTTATCAAAATATTCAACCAGCGAATGAATTATACTCTCGCGGTGGATTATGACCTCGATTCTGTCAGGCCCGACACCAAAGAGGTGCGAGGCCTCTATAACCTCAAAGCCCTTGTTCATGAGCGTGGCGCTGTCAACCGTAATCCGCTTCCCCATCACCCAGGTGGGGTGGGTAAGCGCCTGCTCGACAGTTATATTTTTCAGCATCTGGCGGGTGTAGCCGAAAAACGGGCCCCCCGAGGCCGTGAGGATTATTTTCTTTATATTGTGCCTGTCGCGCCCGGCAAGGCAGCGGAAAATGGTGTTGTGCTCGCTGTCCACCGGGAGGATTTCAGAGCCGCAGGCCCTTGCTTCGGCCATGATAAAGCCGCCCGCCATGACCAGCGATTCTTTGTTGGCCAGCGCCAGCCGCCGCCCGGTCTTCACCGCCTCAAGTGTCGGGAAGAGGCCGGCCGCCCCGGTGATGGCGTTTATAATCACGTCAGCGGGCAGCTCGCTTATTATCTTCAGAATTCCCTCCCGGCCTGAGAGCACTTTAATATCGGTGTCCGAGAGCGCGGTCTTCAGCATTTTTGCCGCTTTTTCGTCATCAAGCGCGCAAATTTCTGGCTTAAAACGGCGCGCTTGTTTTTCAATTGTGACATGGTCTGAGCCGGCCGCAAGAGCCAGAACCCGCAACCCCTCTGCCCCTGCAATGTCCAGAGCCTGCCGGCCTACCGAGCCGGTCGAGCCGAGTATTATAACAGATTTTCTTTGCTCCATTTTAAGTTTACCGCAGTATGTTGATTAGCGCAAAAAGTATTGTCATAACCGAGGATACCGAGAGCACCGAGTCAAACCGGTCAAGCACCCCGCCATGTCCCGGGAATACCCCGCCAAAATCCTTAATGTCGTACCGGCGCTTTACCGCCGACATTGCAAGGTCGCCTGTCTGGGCAAAAAGCGAGACGAGTATGCCGCCGGCTATGATATATCCCCAGCCAATATAGGTAATTCCGATAAGATATGAGGTGAGTACAAAGGCCGCAGCCCCCGCAAGGCCCCCCCCGATACTACCCTCGATGGTTTTTTTCGGGCTTATCTCGGGTATGAGCTTATGGCGGCCGAGCGAAATCCCGAAAAGATACGCGAATATGTCTGTGCTCCAGGCGCCGACCAGAATAAGGAGGTATATGTGCGGGTTGTCGAGGTCCCGCAGATACACCACTCCCGAGAAGCCCAAAGTGATATAAAGGGCAAAAAGGAAGGCCGGCCCCGCGTCGGTGCAGGTCGTTTTGTTTTTTGTCAAAACCGGCAGCGCCAGAAGGTAGAGCAGCAATAGAATTGCAAGCAGGAGTGCCGTCTCCCCGAGGCTGATTTTTGAGGTCTTTGGCAGATACCTGACGACAAAGGGCAAAAGCCCTCCCGCGGCATACAGAGGTATGGTTAAGGGCAGGTTTTTTGTGACCTTCATGCAGCGGAAAATCTCAAAGAGGGCAAAGAGGGTGAGTGTTGCCAGGGCGAACGGAAGGAGGGCTGTGTGCGAGAGCAACAGCACCGGCATCAGCAGCGCTATGCTGACTATCGTAGTTAAAATTCTTTTTACCATAAGGCCTTATTGATATTGCTATCCGTCCCCCTGTGTAGATTTTGCAGCACTGCTCCTGTCAAGCACCGCCGAAACTGCGCCGGCGCCTGCCATATTCCGCTATTGCCGCGTCGACCTCGCGCGGGCCGAAATCCGGCCAGAGCACCTCGGTAAAATAAAACTCCGAATAGGAGGCCTGCCAGAGCAGAAAATTCGAGATGCGGCACTCCCCGGCTGTCCTGACTATCAGGTCGGGGTCGGGGCAGCCGGCAGTATAAAGGGCACCTGTTATATCCTCCTCGGTAATGTCTCTTTTACCGGAGGCGGAAAGGATGTTGAATGCCCTTGTAAGCTCGGCGCGGCCGCCGTAGTTGAGCGCGATATTGAGCACATATTCCCTGCCGGCCGTCCTACCGGTTATCTGCCTCATTTTTTCCCTGAGCCGCTCATCGAATATCCCTGTATCCCCCAAAAACCTGAATGTCACGTTGTAGTCCTCCATTTCACGCAGGCACTCGGTGAGATAGTCGTCAAACAGGCGCATTATTGAATTCAGCTCATGCTCCGGCCGGTTTTTGAGGTTTTCGGTAGACAGAGCGTAAACAGTCACATATCTGATTCCGATGTCGCGGCAGTACTTTACCACCCGGCGGAAGGCCTTTGCCCCGGCGCGGTGTCCCTGCTCCTTCGGCAGTCCGCGCCGGGCAGCCCAGCGCCGGTTTCCGTCCATGATAAAGGCTATGTGCCTTATACCATACAGATTTTTTCCCCCGGAGGTGTTTTGAGCTGCGCTCATCTCTGCCCCTTCTATTTTTATCGGGTGGCACCGAGGTCCCACCCGCATTGTCTTATATCTGCATTATTTCCCGGTTCTTTTTCTCGGCTATGGCATCTATTTTTTTGATGTACTTGTCTGTTAATTCCTGAACCAATTTCTCCGAGGCTTTTTGCTCGTCCTCGGTCATCTCGCTGTTCTTTTTCATTTTTCTGCATTGCTCATTGGCGTCGCGCCTTATGTTCCGTATCGCTACTTTGGCTTCCTCGCCCAGCTTTTGCACCTGTTTTGTCAGCTCTCTGCGGCGCTCTTCAGTGGGCTGCGGGAAGACCAGCCTTATAACCTTGCCGTCGCTTGTGGGGGTAATGCCTATATCAGAAGCCAGAATGGCCTTTTCCATTGCTTTAAGCGTTGAACCGTCATAAGGGGTGATGGAAATGGTTTTAGGGTCGAGCACCCGGATGTCGGCCATTGTGTTTATCGGAGTTGGCACACCGTAATACTCGAAAGTCACTCTTGAGAGCACCATGGGGTTGGCCTGCCCGGCTCTTATTGTCGCCAGATTTCCCTCATATGCGGCTTGTGTTTTCTGCATTCTCTCTTCGTATTCTTTCGTATCGAGTTTCATAGTGTTCTTCCCCGGCATAGCCGGTCTCCTTTCTCTTATTTTATACGCTGGTCAGCGTTCCTACATTCTCGCCCAGGGCGGCGCGGTAGATGTCCGCAGGGTCGCTAAGACAAAAGGCGCGGGTTTTAATGCCGTTTGCCGCGCAGAAGGCCGTGGCGGTAAGGTCATATGCGGCAAGCTTTTTTGAAAGGATCTCGTCGTAGGTGACTTGGTCGTATTTTTTGGCGTCGGGGTGAACCCTCGGGTCGCGGTCGTATATCCCGTCGATATTCTTTGCCATGAGTACAATGTCGGCATTCAGCTGTGCGGCCCGGAGCACCGCGCCGGTATCGGTGGAAAAGTAGGGATTTCCGGTTCCGCAGCCAAGAATCACAATCCGCCCCTCGCGCAGACGTTTGTCGGCGGTCTCGGGGACATACCTTTCGGCAAATTCGGGCATATCAACCGCGGACATCACGTCTGCCCTGCCCCCCCGGCGGATAATTACGTCCTTAAGTGCTATGGAGTTGATAACGGTAGCCAGCAAACCCATATGGTCGGCCCGGCAGCGGTCCATTTGGGCACTCTGTTTGGCCCCTCGCCAGATGTTTCCGGCTCCGACCATGACCGCAACCTCAATTCCGGCATCAGTGCACAAAATCAGTGCGTCCGCGATTTTTTCCAAAAGCAAAAAATCAAGTATGCTGCCGTCCTTTCCCCGCATGGCCTCGCCCGAGAGCTTGACCAATATCCTTTTATACTTTGGCTTTTCCATCCGATACTGCCTTTCATATGAGTTTATTATATTGTACAGCATAAGGAGCAATTTGTAAACCTCTTTTTTATAAAAAGTTCGCTCTCTGTCAAAATCGGCCAATGTCAATCCAGCTTATTACACTTGATATTTTGCCGCCGATTTTGCTCTCCCTCCGTCAGACAGAAAAAAACCGCCGTGCCTGGCGGTTTTTTGAGTTATTTATTGCTGCCCTGTAAGCTTGGCTATCTCGTCGGCGAAGTTGTCCTCGCGCTTTTGAATGCCTTCGCCCTTCTCATAGCGCCAGAACCTGGTGACCTTTATGCTGCCGCCGAGCTCCTTTGCCGTGGCCTCGACATACTGCCTGACCTTCAGGGCGTCGTCCTTGACATAGACCTGCTCAAGCAGGCAGTTGTTCTCATAGAATTTCCCAAGCCGGCCAAGCACCATCTTCTCGATTATCTGGGCGGGCTTTCTGGCGTTTGCCGGGTCGTTCTTTATTTGGGCGTTGAGTACGGCCTTTTCCTCGTCAAGCACCTCGGCCGGAACCGAGTCCCGGTCAAGATAGGTGACCGGATAGGCGCAGACCTGAAGCGCGATGTTCTTGGCAAACTCCTCAAACTCCGGCTTTTCGGCTACATTTTTGTCGGCATCGAATTTGACAATTACGCCGATTGAACCCATGCCGTGTGTGTAGGTGCTGGTGACCCCCTCGACTATGACAAACCGCCGTATTGTAATTTTCTCTTTAATTACAAGTATGAGGTCCTGAAGCTTGGTCTCTACCGTAAAGTTGCCCTCGGGATAAGGCAGGGCGAGCAGCTCTGCAACATCACGTGGTTTTTTTTCGATTATTATGCCGAGCAGCGTGTCGACATAGGCTCGGAACATATCGTTTTTGGCGACAAAGTCTGTCTCGGTGTTGACTTCGAGCATGACCGAAACGTCGCCCGACTTTTTTATGCTGACAATTCCATCGGCCGCGATTCTGCCTTCTTTCTTGGTCTGGGCGGCAAGGCCCTTTTCGCGGAGCAGCTTTATTGCCTTGTCCATATCTCCGCCGGCCTCAAGCAGAGCCTTCTTGCATTCCATAATGCCTGCATTAGTCTTGGCGCGCAGGTCGGCCACATCTTTAGCTGTGATATTTGCCATTCTTAGTACCCTCACTTTGGTAATTCCAACTTATTCTGCAGTATCCTCGGCAGGAGCTGCCGCTTCGGCGGTGTTCTCTACGGTAGGTGCTTCCTCGACCGGAGCCGGGGCCTTCTCTTCGGTCTGCTCACCCTGCTTGCCCTCGATAACCGCATTGGCAAGGGTTGCCGAGACCAGCCTTATCGCCCGGATTGCGTCATCGTTTCCGGGGATTATATAATCGGCGTCGTCGGGGTCGCAGTTGGTGTCCACGATGGCTATCACCGGAATACCGAGCTTTTTCGCCTCAAGCACCGCGTTTCTTTCCTTCTTGGGGTCGACGATAAATACCGCATCGGGCAGCTTCTCCATGTCCTTGATGCCGCTGTAGTTTTTCTGGAGGTTTTCAATCTGCTTTAGTTTTGAGGTGACTTCCTTTTTCGGAAGCTGGTCGAAAGTGCCGTCCTCCTGCATGGCAAGCAGGTGGTCGAGCCGCTGAATAGAGCGCCTGATGGTCTTGAAGTTGGTGAGCATTCCGCCCGGCCATCTGACATTGACATAAAACATGCCGCAGCGCGTCGCCTCTTCGCGGATGGCGTCGGCGGCCTGCTTTTTAGTTCCCACAAACAGCAGGCTCCCGTCGTTCGCCGCGAGGTCGCGCACGAACATGTAGGCTTCCTCAAACTTTTTGACGGTCTTCTGAAGGTCGATGATGTAGATGCCGTTTCGCTCGGTGAAGATGTAGTCGGCCATCTTCGGGTTCCATCTTCTTGTGTGGTGTCCGAAATGGACGCCGGCCTCAAGAAGCTGTTTGATTGTCACAACTGACATAATTATGCTTTCTCCTTTTTTGGTTTTTCCGCCACACCGGCCCGGGAGATGCTACTCCGCTGTAGACGGAGCACCGGCATTCCCATCCGGTATGTGTGTTTTCGGGGCTGTGAACAAACAGCCAAATTGCATTATATCATGGTCGTATTTGCCACGCAATAGCTAAGTATATTGTTCACAAAATGTTTACAGATTAAACCCAGCTTTTCTTTTTTATCTGAACCATGCTCCCTTTTTTCTCGGCCGCTCGCAGCAGGCAAACTCCCCGGTCGGGATTTTAACCAATATGGTATCCTCGCCGATACACTGGATTCTCTCCCAGCCGATAAATATATCGGCGCATTTTCCGAAGCCGAAAAAGCCCTCCTGGCCGCTAATTATCAGAGCTAAAATCTTTCCCTCGTCGATGTCGAATTCAAAATCGCAGGCAAATCCAAGCCTTGAGCCGTCGCAGAGATTGATAACTTCCTTCCGGCGTAGCTCGGCCGTGCTGCAGACGCGCATACCGCAGTCCCCCTTGTATGTATTCATTCAATTATATGTCAGAGGGCGGAAATTGTATTCTGTGCGTTTTTATTTTCGGTTCTTCCCCGCCCGCCTCCGGAGCGGTTTTCGGGCCAGGTGCAACGCACCGAGCACAACCGGCGGGGCGAGGGTGGTTGCGGAAATTATGCCTCGAGCCGTCGGGGTCATGTCTAGCAGCGCCGCCAGTGGCCGGACGGCAGTAAGGACTGTCATAACCGACAAAACAATCACGCCGCCAATCACCGCGGCAATCAGCCTGTCCGAGTCAGCGCTCGGTGTAATCCTTCGGGCCGCAGAATACAGCAGCACAGAAATTCCCGAGGAAACAAGCGCGGCAAAAAGGAATGCCCGGTCTGCCCCGGCTGAGCCTGCCGCCAGCCTTGATAGGAGGAACATCAGAATCGCGGCAGCCGCCGTCAGGGCCAGGCGCGGCATTGCGCAGCGCGAGGTAAAATCGGTGTCGGCTGCTCGAGCGCCGCCCCGGCTCCACAAATCCGGGACAGAGAGCACAAGAAGAGCCAGGAGGTCGGTCAGCACACAGGCGGCTGTAACAAGCGGGGCCGAAACAAAAACCCCCGATATGCCGAACACGAGCATCAGCATCATGCGAAGCGCAAAGACAGAGACAAGATACTCCCGGTATACCGCGGCGTCCTGAGCCTTCCCTGAGAGATATTTAAAGCACCTGTAAATAGGCTCAAGCCCCCCGGATATGTTTCTGGGCTGCGAAAGCACAATATCCGAGTCGGACAAAAGGCGGGCCGAGCGGCGTTTTGCGTCCTGCAGATTATAAAGCGGCAGGCAGGCATTGCGCCCTGTTTTCGCTCCCGTATCAAACGGGATGCAGCAGATATTGAGTGTGGCATAAGCGGCGGCTCCGGAAAAGGCCGGGTCGCAGTTTGCCAGCGCGACTCCGCCCCGCTCTCCCGCAGCCCTTACAAGCGCGGCAAGAAATTCAGGCGAGATGTTGTTAAGATATGTAATGTCGTGGTTGGCGATAATGTCAGCGGCATTTGTGTTTCTATCGCAATTTATAACGTTATCGCCTCTTGTCGCGGTATTGTTATACCATGAGATGTCACCGTCGACCTCGGATGAGGTGTAGATAACCCGGATACCAGTCCGGGCAAAGGCCATGTGGCTCTCGGCTGGAGGCTGAGTGTTTCCTGAGAAGAGAGTCATGCCCTCAAAGACAAGGTTGTTCCCCACCGCTGTGGCCGTCGTCATGACCACTACCCCCGTGGCGGTATATTTTTGCCGTGCAGAGAGCAGCTCACCGCACAAATCCGGGGTCATGGGGAGCAGTCTGCCGTCTTTGGCGGCATACGAGCAGGCGCGAATCAGCGAGTCCCCGAAGTCCCGGCAGACTCGATAGGTTTTCCCCTCGTATGTATAAACCGCGGTGTCAAACCTTGTCGCCGCCCCGCGCCTGACATAACCGACCAGCCGGCAGCCGCGCAGAACCTCCTCTTCCCGCCTGCCGGCCTGCCCTGTCAGCTCCCGGAGCGTGGCGGCATATTCGGCTCCCCGGGGGAATCCGGTTTCGGGGTCGGCCGGCTCGCCCCAGACGACCATGCTGATATTACGGAGGTGCTCAACCGGGATTTTTGAGGCGTCTTTGTATTCGGTGTCGGGGGTGGTGTACCCCATAGAGCGGAGTCTGCCGTCACTGACAAATGCCCCGTCGTTGATTATTAGTGTTTTTATCCCGGCAAATTTCTCTGCTGCTTCCGGGTTGTTCAGCAGAATCCCCTTGGTAAAGGAGCATTCCTCAATTATAAATGTCGAGAGCGCGGCCACACGCGCCCCTGCCCTGATAAGTCCCGACGAGCAGAGCGCCGCCACCGAGGCAGCTGCAAAAAAGGAGTCAAAGACCCCGGCACCAGACCACGGGATAAGCGACAGGAGGGTGTATACAAAAACAAATCCGAGCGAGGATATGCCAAGCATCAGCGAAACGCCCTCAAGTGCGGCCGGTTTTGAGGCTTTTGGCTTTTCGGGCTTTTTTTGTGCAGGCAAGGCGCTCTGAACGGCATATGTGTCCTTGCCGCAGACCGCGGCAATCGCAAGCCCCGAGCCACCTGTCACATAGGAGCCGGCGACAAGGATATTTGAGCGCCTGTAAAGCGGCAGCTTCTCGAGCGAGGCGGCCGGCGAGAGGTTTTGGTCTGTTTTGCTCATTATTATGCTTTCCTCGCCGACATCAAACCTTACCCTGAGCCCCTGTGAGGCAGTGACAAGCGCGTCGGCCGGGATATAGTCACCAGCCGTTAAGTAGAGCAGGTCGCCCGGCACAACCCCGTCAGCTCTGACGTAATAGAGCTTGCCGTCTCTTCTGACCTTGCACCAGGGTGTCAGCGCCTTTTGGGTCCTGGCCATAGCAAGAGAAATAAGCAGGTTGACGGCTGACAAGACGAGAGCATAAAAAATAGCAACGACAAGCACATAGAGCCCGCCGCCGCCTATGAGGGCCGAGAGCAGGCAGAAGGCGAAAAAGGCCAGCAATACCGGGTCGGCAAACACCGCCTTTGCAGCGCTGACGGCCTTTGGCGGAAATATTCCCCCGCCTGTCGGCTGGCGGTTTTCGGCGAGGAGTGCCGAGGCCGCCTTCCTTGAGAGCCCGGCGGTCATGCTTGTATTGAATTTCAGCTCGGCTTGAGCTGCGTCAAGCTCGTACCACATGCCGCTCATAACATCACCTTATTTATATGGGAGGCCGCGCTTTATTTAAGTCGACCTTCAAAATCCTGATATTTGCACAGCGCCGCCAAAAAGCAGGTTTTTGACGGCGCGTGTTGTGATATAAATAAAGCTAGAGGCAGTTTACCTTTAGTTTTCGGTCGCACACAGTGACCGATGCCCGGGTGCAGGTTTTGTTGTAGTCGGATATGATTATCTCGGCGAGCTTATCTTCGACCTCGGTCTGGATGTACCTTCTCAGGTTGCGGGCCCCGTATTTGACTGAGAAGGCCCGCTCTGCTATCAGTACCGCGGCCTCGTCGGTATAGGTCAGTGTTATGCCCTTTTCCTCAAGGGCGGCCTTCAGTTCGTCGAGCATTATACCGGCGATTTTTCTGAAGTCTTCCTTGTCAAGCTGCCTAAAAGTTATAATCTCATCTACACGGTTTATAAACTCGGGGCGCAGGAAGGCCGAGAGCGCGCGCTCGGTTTTCTCCTTGGCCGCCTCAAAGCTGCTTTTTTGGTAGCCTATCGGGGTCATGCTAGTGTCCGAGCCGGCGTTTGTGGTCATGACCAGTATGGTGTTCTCGAAGTTCACGGTCTTGCCGTGCGCGTCGGTAATTCTGCCGTCATCAAGAATCTGGAGCAGGATGTTGAGCACGTCGGGGTGGGCTTTTTCAATCTCGTCAAACAGCACCACCGAGTAGGGGCGCCGGCGGATTTTTTCGGTCAGCTGTCCGGCTTCATCATATCCGACATAACCCGGTGGCGCGCCGATTATTCGCGAGATCGAATGCTTTTCCATGAATTCCGACATGTCAAGCCTGATTAAGGTCTCGGGAGAGTCGAACAAATCTGCGGCGAGCACTTTGACAAGCTCGGTTTTGCCGACTCCGGTCGGCCCGGCGAAGATAAATGAAACCGGTTTGCGCTTGTATGATACTCCGGCACGGTTGCGCTTTATGGCACGGACCACCGCGTCGACCGCTTCATCCTGCCCGACAATCCGCTTGCGGAGGCGCTCGCCGAGCTTGTCGATGCGCTCAAATTCGTTCTCGGTGATTGACGCGGCCGGGATACCGGTCCAGATTTCGATAACCTTTGCCAAATCGTCGGGGGTGAGCTGTATATCAGCGCAGAGTTCCTCATTATTGCGGAGCTTTTCGGCAAGATTTATTTCTTCGGCCTTGATTTTGGCAATGCGCTCGTATTTCTCGTCGGTCGGCGCGCCATTCTCGACGGTCATGTTCTCAAGGCCCTCGCGCTGGCGTTTCAGCTCAAGGAGCTTGTCGCGGATTACATAGCACTCGTTGAGCGGGGTGCTCGAGAGCGAGACCTGGGAGGCGGCCTCGTCGAGCAGGTCTATTGCCTTGTCGGGCAGATACCGGTCGGTGATATAGCGCTCCGAGAGCCTGACGGTCAGCCGCAGGATATCCTCAGAAATTCTGACCGAATGGAACTGCTCGTAGTAATGCTTGATTCCTCGGAGCATATTTACGGTGTCCTCAACCGAGGGCTCGTTTACCATCACAGGCTGGAAGCGGCGCTCAAGCGCGGTGTCCTTTTCGATATATTTGCGGTACTCGTTGAGAGTCGTCGCGCCGATGACCTGTACTTCGCCGCGCGAAAGGGCCGGCTTAAGGATATTGGCGGCATTCATGCTGCCCTCGGCGTCCCCCGCCCCGACTATATTGTGAACCTCGTCGATAAACAGGATTACCCTGCCCGACTCCCTCACCTCCGAGAGAAGGCCTAAGATCCTTGACTCAAACTGTCCGCGGAACTGCGTGCCGGCGACAAGGGCGGTCATATCCACCAGATAAAGCTCCCTGCCCATAAGCTTGTAGGGGACATCCCGGTCGGCAATACGCTGGGCCAGCGCCTCGGCAATGGCGGTCTTGCCCACGCCGGGCTCACCGATAAGGCAGGGGTTGTTTTTCTGGCGGCGGCAGAGAATCTGGATTACGCGCGCCAGCTCGCGCTCGCGCCCGACTATCCGGTCAAGCTTGCCCTCGACGGCGAGCTTGGTCAGATTTCGGCAATATGTGTCGAGAAATTTATACTTTTTCTCGGTTTTTGACCTGGAATCAGCTTCTTTTTTCCGGTCTGCCTCTTTTTCGCGTTTCTTTCCGTCCTTAGGGTCGGCAAAAAGCCCGCTGTCCCTGAAAAGCTTGGGAAAATCAATTGCCGGCGCCCCGCCGTCTTCGGTATCGTCAGCGTCGGAAGGCAGGCCACCCTCGCTGTTTATCAGCTGGGTGACGTCCCGCTCCATGTTTTCAAGCTGCTCAGGGGTAATTCCGAGCTTTCCCATTATGTCGCCAAGTACATTGTCGACCGGAAGGCCGAGCTCTTTGGCGCACCGCAGGCAGAGTCCCTCGGTGACCTTTTCTCCGTTTTCCACCTTGGTCACAAAAATGGCGGCGACCCTTTTTTTGCATTTGGAACATAATACCATAAGTTTTTTCTTCACTTTCTTTAGCTTCGAAGAGAATACAGCAACAGTATTTATTACATACGGCAGCAATTCTCCGCCTAATAAGACGATTGTCAGACCTATCAAGTTTCCTCTTCTGACTTGACATTTATGTATTTTGCCACATACATAACCATGACAAGCAGCATGAGTACAAGAATCGCGGCGTATGCGGTGTTAATTATAAGCCTGTATTTTTCAATATTTTCGGCTACCATGAGCGCAAACAATCCGGCAAGACATAGTGCGGCACCTGCAAGCTTGCCGTACCAACTGCTTCGGACCACTACATTGCGCTTTTTTATCATCAGGTAGCCGAGGGTCAGCTGGACAAGCTCTTTCAGCACAAAAGGAAACGCCAGCCACGGCGGGAGCAGTTCCTTTATTGTAAAGCTGACGAGTACGGTCATATGAAACAGCTTGTCTGCCAGAGGGTCAAGAATCTTACCGGTGCGGCTTACCCACCCATAGCGCCTGGCCAACCAGCCGTCAAGTATGTCGGTGGCGCTTGCTACAAGATATGTCACGGCTGCGGCAATGCGGTATTCCGGGAAGTCATAAAACATAAAAACCAAGAAAACAAAAACCAATTGCATCCTGAAAATGCAGAGATAATTAGGGATATTTTCTTTCTTAATCCTAATTTTCATAACAGGGCGGCAATAAACTTAAATATAAAGGTTTTATTGATAACATCCAGAGTAGCCGACTGGTCTCCCGAGGCAACCACAAAATATATTACCGCATTTGTAACCAGGACAAACAGGAAGGTATAAACAACGGCGCACACAAGGCCGAGCAAAAGGCCGAGGAGCTTGTTGACCGAACGGATAACCGGCAGCTCGGCCACCTTCTCTATTATAAAGCCTGCAATCAGCAGCACCAGATAGGCTGCCGCAAAGACCAGCACATAGCCCAAAATCTTTGAGATTAAGGCCGAGATTGGGGCTGCAATTGCAGCCGCGACCTCGCGAAGCCGCTCGCCCGTCGCCGCCGTGTCGCCGGCATACTGTGAGGCGAGCGCGCCTAAATCCACCCCGCACCTCTCAGCGAGGGTTGCCAGCGAGGAGGGAATTTTTTCGGCCAGCTTTGAGAGGTCGAATACCGAGGAGCCGGCATCGTACATCTTTGAGATCGAACCGAAAACCGAGTCGGTAACCCTGGCGTTCATGTACCTGCCGTCTATTATAACACCGAGCCCCTTGCCGAACAAGGCCGAAATCAGGGCGGCCAGAATTACCTTCCCGAACCCGAGCACAGCCCTGACAAAACCTTTTTTGTAGTAGGTTAAGACCGTGCCAAGCACGATAAGTATAACCGCCAAATCAAGCACGTAATTCATATAGTCCTCCGTATGTAAATTTAATCGAAGCCGACGCTCACTGCCCTTGATGCGTAGGTGATATATATATAACTCAGAGAGGAGACTACTATATCTTCAGCCCCGGGGTCGCAGGATAGGGTTTTCAGCTCTTTGTTATCTATATTATACCGCGCCGCTTTTTCGGGGAAGAGAATAAAAACCATGTTTTCGTACTTACTTATTTTTAAAGCTTTTTCGTCAAGCCTTACTGTGGCCGGCACGCCTTTGTAGGGGATTATATGCAGAACATACCCGTCCTTGTCGGCCAACAGGGCAGCCAGCCCTTCCCTGTCGGAATCAAGACAGACCAGCTCCGCGCCCTCGAGCGCGATTTTCTGCGGAACATCTCCCCAGCCCCCAACAAGGATTGAATCGGCTGTTGCGTAATGGTAGAATATAGTCTCGCCACTCAAAGACGATTCGTTTTCCACCCCGCAGGTCAGTACCAGTCCGGGGATGTCCCAGTCAAGCAATTGCGGCTCCTCGCTCCTCTCCTCATACAAAAGCAGCCGCGAGGAAAGCGAAGCCCGGTTTGTGCCGACCGGCGAGACTATGAGATACCTGCCGTCGGCCGACAGCGACATAGATATTACATAATCACTATAATAATACGCGGCAGATTTCTCAAACCTTGAATTGTACCGGTATATCACGGATTTGTATTCCCCCTCGGAGCTCAGGAGCGCAAAGCTCCCGCTGTCGCATATAGCTGCCGCAAGTATGGGGTTGTCAAGGGCTCCGGTGTGCAGCCTTACAAATGAGTTGTATATTGAGTATTCCCGGCCGCCCAGGTCAAAGACAAGTATGTATTTTGACGAGGTGCAGACCCTGGGGTTTGAATATCCGGTGTAAAATCCGGCGGTTTTCCGGCCGGTTGCCGAAAATACCGTAACCACCCCGCCGCCCGAGGTTACTATTCCGCCCTTGTACCCGGCATAGGTCCGGTCCTCTGCATAGCTGTAAATCACAGGTGAGGCGCCGAAGTCATCTGTGGACACTACAGCGCCGAAGTCTTTGACAAAATAATACAGGTTTTCGTAGGTGACGTCCCCGATATTGAGCAGCACCGCGCCGAGCAGGAAGACAATCAAAAGCGCGCATGCTGCATATCCGATAAGATGGCAGACATCGGCTGCACGGGCGTAATGGGGATTGAAGATTCCCGCAAGGTCATCCCGGTCAAGGCGTATTTCGCCGGCCGCCCTGAGTCCGAGCCGCTTTCTTATCCGGCTCAGAAAACTATCTGAAGTTTTGGATTTCATGGCATCACCTCTTGGGCCAGCCGGTGCGTTTTTCAGTATACCACCTTATTCAGATAAAGTCCGAAGGCCGGCAGGGTTCTCCCTGCGCGGCTGCGGTCGCGCGAGGCGATTATTTCGGGCAGGTTGGCGGGCTTTATCTTGCCCTCGGCGACCTCAAGCAGCGTGCCGGCCATGATTCTGACCATGTTGTATAAAAAGCCGTCGGCTGAAACACTGTAAAGAACAATATCACCAACCTTAAATATTTCAGACTTTATAACGGTTCTGTATGTGTCTGTGATGTCCGAGCCCGAGGCCATGAAGGCTGCAAAGTCATGCCTGCCGACAAAATACCCTGCCGCGTGGCTCATGGCGTCAAGCTTTTCCCCGGTTAAGGGATAGGGGTAAAACAGAGCCCTTTGCGCCTCAAAGGGCGAGCGCACCCGGGCATTGTAAATTCTGTAGATATACTCCTTATACTTTACGTCATACCTCGGATGAAAGCTTTCCTCCCGCCACTCGGCCGACTTGACCGCAATATCCTCGGGCAGAAAGGTGTTCAGGGCCCGCACAATGCTGTCGGTGTCGATGTCGGTCTCAAGTCCGGGTCTGCCCTTCTCGCTGACTGCGAGGCAGAAGTCGTTTGCGTGCGTGCCGCTGTCTGTCCGGCTGCAGCCGACAATGTCGCAATCGCGGCAGAAGAGCCGCGCGGCCGCCTCGCCCAGCTTCTGCTGGATGCTGACGCCGCTGGGTTGGACCTGCCAGCCGCAGTAGTTGGTCCCGAGATATGCAATCCTCAGCACAAGCTTCATTTCATCGTATACCCTATGCCGTATATATTTATCAGAATGAGTCCGGCGCCGAAGGCGACAATGAGCAACAGCATCACATAGTCGCGCGGGCGGCTGTGGGGGATATTCAGCCGCGTTCTGCCCTCGCCGCCGTGATAGCATCGGCATTCCATAGCGGTTGCCAGCTCGTCGGCGCGCCGGAAGGCCGAAACAAACAGCGGGACCAAAATCGGTATCAGCGCCCGCGCGCGCTTGAAAATGCTGCCGGTGGTAAAGTCGGCTCCGCGTGCCTTCTGCGCCGCCATTATCCGGTTGGTCTCCTCGGTCAGGGTGGGGATGAAGCGCAGCGCAATTGTTATCATCATTGCAAATTCGTGCACCGGGGCTCTTAGCACTTTCAGCGGTGAGAGCAGGCTTTCAAGCGCGTCGGTAAGCGCGATAGGCGTGGTGGTATAGGTCAAAAATATGCTTGTCCCGACAATAAGAACGACAATTCTAACCGCAATAAAGAGCGCGTTCATTATGCCTTCGTAGTAAATCCTGATTTTCCACCACGAAAATACAAGGTTTTCTCCGCTTGTCCAGAACATGTTTATAACAACCGTAAAAAGCAGTATGAAGATTATGGGTCTGAGCGACTTTAGCAGGATTTTCGGCGGGATGCCCGAAATCGCGACAAGGAGAGCTGCCGAGGCGAGCAGCGCCGCAAAGCTGAGTATATTTTTGCACAAAAATGAGCAGACAATATATAAAAACGCGCAAATTACCTTGAATCTCGCGTCAAGGCTGTGGATAAGGGAGTTTGCCGGATAATACTGACCGAATGAGATGTTGTTCATCTTCGGGGGATTGTGCCTTTCCCGCCGCAGGGGTTTTTGCCCGGCGCGGCGCTTGTCCTATTTTAAGAGTTTCATGAGTTTTGGGAGGGCGTCTTTGACGGTAAAGGGTATGGAGTCAATTTCGGCTCCCATGTCTCGGAGTCTTAGCATCAGCCCGGTTATCTCGGGGACGTCGAGCCCGACCCGGCGCAGTTCGTCGGCCCGTGAGAATATTTCCCGGGTGCTCCCGCTCATTAATATCCTGCCCTCAAGCAGAACCACTATCTCGTCACAGACCTCGGCCATGTCCTCCATGCTGTGGCTGACTATTATCACGGTTGCGCCGGTCTGCGCTCTAAAGTTTTGTATTGTGCCGAGTATTCTTTCCCGGCCGGCCGGGTCAAGCCCGGCCGCCGGCTCGTCGAGCACCAGCACCTCGGGCTTCATGGCAATTATTCCGGCTATCGCCGCCCGCCTTTTCTCCCCGCCCGAGAGCTCAAAAGGCGATTTTTCAAGCAGCCCGGCGTCAAGCCCTACAATCCCGGCCGCCTCTCGGACCCGCGCGGAGATTTCGTCTTCTGTGAGCCCCATGTTCTTCGGACCGAAGGCAATATCCTTCGCCACCGTCTCCTCAAAGAGCTGATATTCGGGGTACTGCATCACCAGCCCGACCCGAAAGCGCACCTTTGAGATTTCTTTCGGTTTCTCCCAGATATCGGCGCCGTCAAGCAGCACGCGCCCCGACTCGGGCTTCTCAAGCCCGTTGAGCAGCATCATCATGGTCGACTTGCCCGAGCCGGTGTGCCCTATTATCCCGGTGACGAGGCCCTCTTTTATTTCAAATTCAACATCGCGCAGCGCCCGGGTCTCAAAGGGAGTGCCGGCGCTGTAGGTATAATTTACTTTTTCAAGTCTGATTTTAGCCATCATGAGCCTTTTTTTGTTTTAGATATTTCATAATAGCCCCGGCGCACTCTTCGGGAGTTACCGGCTCGCCCTCTAGCGCTATTCCCTGCCGCCGAAGTTCATCTATCAGTTCTACCGACTGCGGAACGCCAAGCCCTTGCCGGCGCAGAAAATCCGGCTCGGAAAAAAGCTGTCTCGGCGGGTAGTCGCGGAGCAGCCGGCCGTCGCTCAGTACAATAACCCGGTCGGCCCGCACCGCCTCGTTCATATGGTGGGTAATCATGATAACGGTTATTTTACGCTCGCGGTTGAGCAGTTCAATGGTGTTTATCACCTCGGCCCTGCCGCGCGGGTCGAGCATGGCCGTCGCCTCGTCAAGGATTATGCACTCGGGCTGCATTGCCAGCACTCCGGCAATGGCTATGCGCTGCTTCTGTCCGCCCGAGAGCCGGTGGGGCTCGTGCTTTTCGTAGCCGCGCATCCCGACCGTCTCGAGCGCGTAGTCTACCCGCCGCCTGATTTCGGGCGTGGGTATGCCCAGGTTTTCGGGACCGAATGCAATATCTTCCTCAACTATGGTGGCCACAATCTGGTTGTCGGGATTCTGGAAGACCATGCCCACCCTTCGGCGGATGTCGAGGATTTCGTCGTCGCTCAAATTCCCGGAGGTCATGTCTTTGCCGTCGATATATATTTTACCCGAGGCCGGCAGGAGTATCATATTAAGGAGCTTAGCCAGCGTCGATTTTCCCGAGCCGTTCCGGCCGATAACAGCTATATACTCGCCTTTTTTGATTTTCAGGTTTATGTCTATCAGGGCCGGCGCCTCGCGGCCGTTTTCGTCCCTGTAATTGCAGCACAGGTGCTCTGTCCTGATGAAGTATTCATCCATTTTGTTTCAGTCTTTCTGCTTTGATATTCAGTCGTCTGCAGGCCGGCGCCGGTTCCGCAAAGTCAGCGGATATTTTCCGGACCCGCCGGCTATTCGGCGGTCCAGCGCACCGAGGCCCCGCAGGGCAGCAGCCCGCCGGTGGCACTTACCGGGAGCGCAAGCTCCCCGGCAACAGATCTGCCGCCAAGTCCGGCCGTGAGGCGGAGGTCCAAAATATACTTCATTGTCAGCGGCGAGAGGCCGGTTGTATATGAATTGATTAGGAAAAACAAGGGCTTGTCCGAAATCAGGCCGGCGCACAGCCCGACAAGGCGGTCTATGCAGCCCTCAAGCTTCCAGACCTCGCCGCCCGGGCCGCGGCCGTACGAGGGCGGGTCCATGATAATTGCGTCGTACCTTGAGCCGCGCCGGATTTCGCGCTCGACAAATTTTATGCAGTCGTCGACTATATAGCGTACAGGCGCCGCAGCAAGGCTGCTTAGCGCAGCGTTCTCCTTTGCCTGCCTTACCATCCCGCGCGAGGCGTCGACATGGCAGACCGTAGCCCCGGCTGCTGCCGCGGCCAGCGTCGCCCCGCCGGTATACGCAAAAAGATTGAGCACCGACACCGGCCGCCCGGCCGCCCTTATGAGCTCAGAGAACCAGTCCCAGTTGGCGGCCTGCTCGGGAAACAGGCCGGTGTGCTTGAACCCCATCGGCCGGAGCTGAAAAGACAGGTTTTTATATGAAATTACCCACGTCTCGGGCAAATCCCGCTTAACCCAGGAACCTCCGCCCTCCCTTGAGCGTCTGTATATACCGTCGGCTCTTTTCCAGCCTGAAGAGGTCTTGTCGGCGCGCCAGATTACCTGCGGGTCGGGGCGTATTAAGATATACTTTCCCCAGCGCTCAAGCCGCTCGCCCTCCGAGGCATCGAGCAGCTCGTATTCCTTCCACCGGTCGGCAATAAACACTTTAGTTTTTCCTGCCTGTTAATTGAGCGATTTTTGAGCAGCCGCTGTGCGCATGGCAGATGGCCACCGCAAGCGCGTCTGCCGTGTCGTCGGGGCTCGGCGGGCTATCAAGACCGAGCAGCACCGTAACCATTGAGATGACCTGACATTTCTCAGCCCGGCCGTAGCCGACCACCGCCTGCTTTACCTGCAGCGGGGTGTACTCGACAACTCTGGTGCCGTTTTGCGCGGCGCAGAGCAGAATAACTCCCCGTGCCTGGCTGACGCGGATTCCGGTGGTCTGGTTGGTGTTCCAGAACAGCTCCTCAATGGCAACCGCGTCGGGACAGTATTTTATTATTATCTCGCTTATCCGGTCATATATCATGGTAAGCCGCTCGGCCGTGGGCAGGTTGGCCGGGGTAATAATCGCGCCGAACCCGAGGGTTTTGAACCGGTTGCCGCGATAATCTATAACCCCCCAGCCCACGGTGGCAAGGCCTGGGTCTATGCCAAGTATAATCAACTCTTCTTTCTCCCTCCCTGCCGTTCGCTGGCAAAACTGATCCTCAGTAAGTATACCACATATCATGCGTGAAGTCAATTATTTTAACCCAATAAATGCCTTGTGCGATGTTTACAAGTTCTCATTTGTATGATATAATAAACTTCGGCAACTCCGGCAGGTTTTGAAAAAAGTGGTTTTGCCGGGCCGCCCTGTTGTGGGATTTCACCCGGGTGTTATGGCGGATTTTTGGAATGGAGGATTAACATGAGAATTGTCAGGTTTTCACCTGACGATATGCTGGAGCTGAAAAAGCCCCACCCCTGCGGCTCAAAGCTCTTCCGTGTGGTGCGGGTCGGCTCCGAGGTGAGGATTATCTGCTCGGGCTGCGGCCGGGATTTGACACTGGACAGGCCCAGGCTTGAGAAGTCTATAAAAAAAGTAATTACCAAAGAGGAAAAGGAAAAGGAAAAGGAGAAAAATGTCTGACGAATATACCGGTGTAACCACACTTCCGGCAAAGGCCGGCGCCGGGACCAAGCACCGGCCCTCCTGGTGGCCGATGGCATATCTTGGGCTGGCGTTTCTGATACCTGTGGTTCTCAACTACCTTATCTATCTTGCAATGAACATACACCCTTTCGGGGACGGCTCGGTGCTGGTGCTCGACCTTAACGGGCAGTATGTTTATTTCTATGAGGCGCTGCGCAACTTCGTGTATGGGGACACGAGCCTTTTGTATTCTTTTTCCCGCGCGCTGGGCGGCGACTTTATGGGGATATATGCATATTACATCGCCAGCCCTTTTTCGTATATAGTCTGCCTTTTCCCCCAGGCCAAAATCCTTGACGCGCTGCTGGTAATATTTCTGCTGAAAACCGGGCTCTGCGGCTTTACCTTCGGCTTCTATATTCACAAAACCGGCCGGAGCAAGAGCAAAATAGCCACGGTAATCTTCTCAACTATGTACGCCCTCACGGCTTACGCGGTGGTGCAGCAGCACAACTCAATGTGGATAGACGCGGTCATGTGGCTGCCTATTATTTCATACGGCATCGAGCAGCTTATAAAATACGGCAGGTTCAGGATGTACCTGATATTCCTCTCGCTCACCCTGATGAGCAACTTCTATATCGGTTACATGGTCTGTTTCTATGTCGCCGCATATTTCTTCTATTATTACTTTGCCAACAACCGCGACAACAAGAACAATCCGTATGGCGAGCGGCGGCACTTTATCAAATCGTTTGCGAGGTTCGGGGCATACTCGCTGCTCTCTGTCGGGGCTGCGGCGGTGATTCTTCTGTCGGCCTATTATTCGCTGACCTTCGGCAAGACCACCTTTACCAACCCGAGCTGGGCCTTTAACTTCAAATTCGACGTTATTGACCTGCTTATCAAGTTTCTGCCCGGTTCCTACGACACGGTGCGCCCCGAGGGCCTTCCCTTTGTTTACTGCGGCGTGTTGAGCTTAATCCTTATCCCGGTTTATTTCCTCTCGCCGAAATTCACGGTGCGTGAGAAGGTGGCCGCCGGGGGGATTATTGCCTTTTTTGTACTGAGCTTTTCAATCTCAACGGTAGACCTTGTGTGGCACGGGTTTCAGCGCCCCAACTGGCTCAACTACCGCTACAGCTTCATGCTCTGTTTCTTCCTGCTGGTACTTGCCACGAGCGCCTTCTCGGAGCTCAAATCAATAAGCTCAAAGACGATATTTGCCGTATGCACGTCGCTTGTCGCGCTGGTGGTATTTATTCAGACACTCGACCGGGATTATGTCAGCGACCTTGAAACCATTTGGTTTTCGCTGGTCTGCATCGCGTCCTATCTTGTGCTTATCTGCATTCTGAAAATTACTAAATACCGTGAGAATATCCTGCTTATCATTACCTTTTTCGTTTGCTTTGAATTATTTGCAAATGCGCTGACGAATGTGGTTGACCTCAACCGCGACGTGGTTTATTCAAGGTACAGCAGCTACACCAATTTTTTGGCCCAGCTTCGTCCGATAGTCAGGCTTGTCCAGGAGAATGACACCTCTTTTTACCGGATGGAAAAAACCCTGCACCGCAAGACAAACGACAACATGGCGCTGAATATCCGCGGGCTGTCAAACTCAACCTCGACCCTGAACTCCGATACCATAGCCTTCCTTGCCCGAATGGGCTACTGCTCGAAGTCGCACTGGGGCAAGTATGCCGGCGGCACTCCAGTCAACGATTCGCTGCTCGGGCTGAAATACATCATAACATCGGATGACCTGTCGGATTATTACAAGCCGGCTTTTGCCGAGGGCGGATTTACGGCATGGCTCAACCCATATGCGCTCTCTCTGGCCTACGGCGTTGACGAGCGCATTACAGATATTGTAGCCAACGACTACGAGGCCCCCTGCGATTACCTCAACGCGCTGGTTTCGGCAATGCTCGGGGAGGAAGAGGTAGACGAGCTGTTTGTGCCTGTTGAGGTTGAGGATGTCTCGGTCAGCACCTTTTGTGCAAGGTCATATATAGCAGGGCACCACAAGTACGCCAAAAGCTCGGAGGACCATGAGGCCCTTGTTTACTACACCTTTACCGCGCCGAATGACCGCGAGATATTTTTCTATCTTCCCAGCGATTATCCGCGCGAGGTCAACCTGAAGGTAAACGGCGTTTCAGCCGGGTCGTTCTACGGCGGCGACACCTCCCGGATAGTATCGCTCGGAAAGTTCAGCGCAGGTCAGACCGTAAACATCACCATGTCGCTGGTCAACAACGACCTGTATGTCAAAAACGGCTACGACTGCCTCTTTTATATCGACTGGGCGGCCTTTGAGGACGCGATGAGCCGGCTGGCCGTCATGCAGTACAATATAACCGAATTCACCGAACGAAGCTTCAAAGGCAACCTCAACTCCCCCAGGGACAACCAGATAATCCAGACCACTCTGCCCTATGACGAGGGCTGGAGGATTTATGTTGACGGGCAGAGGGTTGAAGTATTTGAAACGCTTGACGCGCTCACAGCCTTCAGAGTGGACGCCGGGGAGCATACCATCGAGATGAAATACCTGCCCGACCTGTTCGTTATAGGGCTGATCATAACCGTCTTTTCGGTGCTACTGGGCATATTGCTGTTTGTGTTTGAGAGAAAGCTGAGAATAAAATCCGTGGCACTGACCGCCCCCGAGAGTTTCAGGGACGTATATTGTACTGATGCTGCCCCGGAAAATCCGGAGGACTCCTGCGGCGACTCGCAGGCCGGTGAAGAGACACAGCAAAATATGCCCGACGATGAAACATCGGGCAAGACCAGAAATCTCAGAGAACAGCAGAAGCAAGAGTAGTCTGCCGCAAGTGCCGGGCAAAACCCCTGAGCCGAAGTACCAAAAATACTCAGGGCGCCGATAAAAACCCCCAAAACAACCAAGTGTGAGGATGCTGACCTATGTTCTATTATATCAGCGGCAATCTGGTCCTGCTTGAGCCGGGCGTGGCGGCAATAGACGCCGGCGGGGTGGCTTACAGAATGTCAATCAGCCACACGACCTATGACGCACTGCCGAAAAACCATAAGGAGCAGCGGGCGACGCTGTATACCTATCTTTCGGTGCGAGAGGACAGTCTTGAGCTCTACGGCTTTGCGTCGGTCGAGGAGCTTTCGGCCTTCAGGATGCTGATAACCGTATCGGGCGTCGGACCGAAGGTGGCGCTCTCGCTGCTCTCGGTACTCAGCCCCGAGAAATTTGCGCTTGCCGTGCTGAGCGAGGACAGGAAGGCAATATCTCAGGCCCCCGGCATCGGACCCAAGACCGCCGCGCGGATTATCCTTGAGCTGAGGGATAAGCTGGCCTCAAAGCAGCTTGCCTCAGGCAGCGGCGAGCAGACGCCCGGAACCGCTGCCGGGCATAGCAGCAATACCAACGATGCGGTCGAGGCGCTCATGGTGCTCGGATATTCGCGCACCGAGGCGCTGCGGGCGCTGAAAGATGTTGATATTGTCACGCTTCCGCTTGAGGAAATTATTCGCCTGGCGCTGAAAAAACTGATTAAATGACTGGGAGATTTAAATGAACGAAGAAATGGATTTTGAGGGGCGCCTTGTGACCGAGTCATACATTCCCGAGGACACCGAGACCGATTTCTCGCTGCGTCCGCGGCGGCTTGACGAATATATAGGTCAGGAAAGAGCCAAAGAAAACCT
Source organism: Clostridiales bacterium (assembly GCA_012837425.1). Classification (GTDB taxonomy): domain Bacteria; phylum Bacillota; class Clostridia; order Oscillospirales; family CAG-272; genus UMGS1002. Next base: position 2,906 of record DURE01000030.1, on the reverse strand, counting down.
TCGGATATATATTGAGGCTGCGCTCAGGCGGGGAGACGCGCTCGACCATGTGCTACTATACGGCCCCCCGGGGCTGGGTAAGACCACGCTCTCGGGTATCATTGCAAACGAGATGGGGGTAAACATTAGGATAACCTCCGGACCAGCCATAGAGAAGCAGGGCGACCTCGCCGCGATTATCACCAACCTCTCACAGGGAGATATTCTTTTTATAGATGAAATTCACCGGCTCGCCACTCCGGTGTCAGAGATTCTCTACCCCGCGATGGAGGATTACGCGCTCGACATTATTATCGGGAAAGGGCCGTCTGCCCGGAGCATAAGGCTTGACTTGCCGCATTTTACCCTGATTGGAGCCACAACGCGGGCCGGCCAGCTTGCCCCGCCGCTGCGCGACCGCTTCGGCGTGATACTTCGGCTCGAACTCTACTCGCCCGAGGAGCTGGTGCAGATTGTCAAACGCAGCGCCGGGATACTCAGGCTGAAAATAGACGAGGCCGGGGCCTATGAGATAGCCTCGCGTTCACGCGGGACTCCCCGCATAGCCAACCGCCTGCTCAAGCGCGTGCGCGACTACGCCCAGGTTGTCGGGGACGGCAGCATCAGTGCCGAAATTGTAAAATATGCGCTTGAGCGCCTTGAAATCGACAAACTCGGGCTTGACGCCATTGACCGCCGGATGCTCACGACTATAATAACCCTCTATGGCGGCGGCCCGGTCGGACTTGATACGCTGGCCGCAACTATTGGCGAGGAGGCGATAACGCTTGAGGACGTCTATGAGCCCTATCTGATGCAAATAGGCTTTCTCTCGCGGACTCCGCGGGGGCGCTGCGCCACACGGTTGGCCTATGAGCATCTGGGACTGACCATGACCGGACCTGAGCCTGCCGGCGAGCAGATCAGAATCGAGGAATAAATCAGACCAGCAGCGGCGCGGTAAACAGCAGCTCACGCACCCCCGCGTATTTCATAAAGCAGTCGGTGTTATTCTTCTCTGCCCCGCAGAATATATTGTATGCCGGGATATTCATGACCACGGCGCACCATCCCGCAAGACTGCCCATAACCTCTCCGGCCGGCGCCTCGCAGAGCGGTTTTGAGCTGATTCTTGACAGCGACTGCGCAATGCTCCGGTTTCTCGGTATGCCGCCGGTGCCGACGTAGGACACGCTGTCGGCGCCGCACCTGAAATTGAGCACCAACTTAATTTTTTCGTTGTACTTTATGTAACCGCTAAGGGCGCTTGATTCGGGCTCGGATTCGGGGTGCAGCCCCGCGCAGTCCCGGGGCGCGCCGCCGTCTTTATGCGGGATTCGTTTTTTGTATTCGACATAGTCGACACTGAAATTCCGCTCAAGGTCGACCCCGCGGGCGTTTGCGCGCCACCGGCTGAAATCCTCAGAGCCGTTCATGGCAATAAGCCGACTGTGGAGCGGATTATCCTCGGCAACTCCCCCAGCCGCATATGACGCCCCGTCGGGATTGAGCATCGGTATTATGTGTATGGTTCGCGTCTGCTCAAGGCTTGAGAGGCTAAGGTTGTAAATGCGGCGGTTGGTTTTGCGCAGCTCGCAGTATTCGTTTATAAAGCGCAGCAGCATTGAGGCGATGATATTGTCGCATCCGTGAATGCAGCCGACATACAGAATTTCCTTTTTTCCGCTGCCAAGCGTTATCATGGGTATGCTTTTTCCCAGAACGGTAACTCCTATCGAGGTTACATTGAGGCCGTATCTGTCGGTCAGAATATCAAGATATTCCCGAAGTTCCTCAAAACCGACCGCGCGCTGATAGTCAAGAATCCTTTTATCTTTGTCAATTCCCGGGCTGCTTGAGTTCATCATGCTTCTCCTTGATGGTTTCGTTGTATTCTTTGTTATATTCAATATTATGAGCATATTCCACGAATAATGCAGGGATAACCGCTCAATGCTTATTTCCGGCATGCGCCGCGTCGGTGCAGAACAACCCGGCGAAAAACGCTCACACGAGGTGCTGATATGCAAACTCAAAACGACCCGCAACTGAGAATAAAACTGACCCTGTCAATGGCGCTTTGGGTGGCCGCCGTCTTTTTTGTTTATTCGGTTTTGCTCAACACTCTGTATATCAAAATCACAACCGATATTGCCTTTATGATTCCGGTTTTGACTGACCTTGTGCCCTATTTCTTTGACCTTGCTGAAATTGCCGGGATAATGCTGGCCTGGGCCTTTATAATATTCGCGGCATTCAGGTTCGGGCTGAAAAACACCCGGGGGTTTGTCGCGGTTTATATGCTGCTGACGATATATAAATATCTTTTGAAAATCCTTATCGCCGTTCTCATGGAGGGCAAGGCGATTTTTTCGGGGGATATTTTGGGTTTTCTTATGTTAAATTTCGCCGTCCCGGCGCTGATTGAGTATGTTCTGCTTGCCGTCCTGCTTATTATCCTCTACCTGGTGTCCCGGAGGGTTTCGGCTCATGGCAGGCTTCAAAAGGAGCTCCGGGCCCGCCTGCCCGGCCATAAATTTGACGAGAGAGCCCTTTATTTCCCGATAAGAAAGCTGTTTGACAAAAACAACCCACAGCAAAGGACGCTTGCCTATGTGTCGGGGTTTTTTGCCCTTTTCAGAGTTGTGTATTTGGTTATGCTGGATATTCAAATCGGCCCGCCTAAAGACCTGGCAGACCTGCTTTGGATGATTTTCGCATACCTTGCTCAGCTTTTGCTCGGGTTCTGCGCGTATCTGTTCATGCTGTTTGTCTTAATATCGCTCAACAACAAGGACAAAAAAATGCAGGGGGCTTTTGAGGCCGGCCGTAACTGATGTTATACTGCGGGGTGTTGCCCCGCTTTTTTTTATTTCTCTGCAAAACCCAAGGATAATCTATAAGAAGACCCAAACGCAGGCCGCAGG
>DURE01000029.1 GCA_012837425.1 Clostridiales bacterium | reverse complement strand
TTATCCATCATCCAGCGAAGAACAGGATGACCGCCATGAGCAATTTTTTGTTCAAGAGTCAGTTTCATCAGTTCTTTTGTGGGTGGAGACATATCCTTAAAACCCTGCCCGAAGGGCACGACTGTAATAAATCCAAGGCCTTCAAGGTTCTGCACCATCTGTACGCACCCCAGCGTTTTTCTCTACTTTTTTGTTACCTATCTATTGTACCATAACATAAATAAAAAAGCCGGCGCTCTGTCAAAAACGCCGGCTACAGGGAAGGAGAGGATATATTTTATAAAACAACCCCCCGACCGGCCGGTCGGGGGGTTGTTTAGATATTCTGGGTTCAGGATTAGCCGGCTTCGTACGCCGTGATAAGTTTGTCAAGCTGCTTTGGCAGTACCTTTTCATAGCCCCTTATTGTCGAGGCCCATGTGCCGCCCGTGTTGTTGAGTACCGCGTTTCTGAAGGAGGTCTGTCCTATAAGCACACTTGAAAAGATACGGCCGAGGTCAAAGGTGAGGTTTTCACGGATGATGTCGTACATGCGGGCCGAATCCTCGTTCTGCACATACTTGGTCTTGAGTGTAATCTCATAAAGCGCCGGGGTCAGCTTGCGGTAGGATTCGGAGGCGTATACCTCGATAACCGCCGAGAGCATCGGAAGGTCGTCTGCCACAGCGTTGATAGGTATGCCATAGAGGGTGAAGGGGTTGCCCATGACGGTGACAAAGCTCTCTTGCGCTTCGTCATACTTGCAGAAGGGGACAATCGAAAAGTCGAGATCCTCGGAAGTAAGCTTCGTTATAGCTATGCGTGCCCGGTCTGTGGTGAAGAGCAGGTTTCCGTTGTTGAACTGATTCTGGTGATAAACCGTACTGCCGGTTGCAATTCCGTCGTTGGTGTCGTGGAGCATGCGGTTGAGCATCTCAAGCGTTTTTATGACCTTCTCACCGCCAAAGGTGGGGGACATCCTGAGGTTGCCGTTTGTATCCTTGTCGACAATCAGTGCGCCCGAACCGTAGAACCAGGGGTCCATATGAATTGTTCCAGTCATGTATCCGAACTGGTCGCCGACATCCTTTAGGCCGTTGCCGTTCTTGTCCTCATAGATGCCTTCGCACATTTCAAGGAACTTTGTATATGTCCACTGGTTGTTGTCGACAAGCTCGAATACATTCGGGAGATTTCTGTCTTCGACAATAGAGTTGTTGACATAGCAGACATACATCATGTAAAGGGCGTTGGCTGAAATGTCGCCCGAGCAGAAATACAGCTTGTCGTTTATTGTGGCCTCGGTTATCAGGCGGTCGGGCCACCAGGGCATCTCGAAGTTTAGATACTCGCAGTCGGGGTCAAGCAGGTTGTAGCAGAGCCCGTTGCTTGCAGTCGAGGCTATCGAAAGGCTGTAGGCGCCCATCAGGTCAAATGACCTGGTTCCCGACTCAATGTCGGTCCGCACAAAGGTTACCCATTTGGCAACATTGCTGGAGTTTGCGGGGGTTGAAATAAATCCCAGGTCGATGCCGAGCCGGTCCTCAACCGCCATGTTGCGCAGGAAGATTGCGTCGTTTACCGGCTCGCCAGTCTGTTTTTCGGAGACGAACTCCTCATGCTCAACATCCGACCAGTAGAGCAGGGTGACGGTTCTGTCGTAATTCAGGGTGTCTGTGGGAACCGTGTCAAGTATGTAGCCGTTCTCATCGACGTTCGAGGGGCCTGTGTCTTCAGATGTATCATCGCCGAGCACGGTTGTGGTTTCTTTCTCTTCGTCCTCTTTGCTATCGGTGCAGGCGGCAAACAGGAAAAGAACCAGAAAGGCTGCGATGACAATACATAAAAGCTTAAGGAGTACCGCTTTTTTCATAAAAACCTCCATCATATTATAAATAACGCTTGTTTTTAACGGTTTTTAATTAGTATAGCATATTAGACAGCCGGATGTCAAGGAATACTTGCGAAAATTATTAAAACTCTATAATAAGCAGAAAAAAACAGAACAGCGCCGGGTGCTTCCGGCGCTGTCGGGGTTTATTGAACGGGTTCGGTGTACCGGTGATAATCTCTCAGCTTTAGTTTTGCCAATAATCTGTTCTGATAATACGAGGAGGAATAGCGCGACACCTCGCGGCTGATTACATAGGCATCCTGATTGAATACTATAGGGATTACCGGCATTTTTTCAAGCAGCATGGTCTCAGCATCATGAAGAAGGCTTGCCCTTTTTTCGCGGTCAGCCTCGGCGAATATCTGCTCGATGAGTTCGTTGTATGCCGGGTCGTCAAAGCCGGTTATATGCGGCATGGTTTCAAAATCAATCGTGGACATATCTATGGCCTGCCCTGCGAAGGCCCGGGCATAGGGGGCTAAAATCGAGAATGCGTCGGGCGAGGGCGCAACAAGGTCAAGAGCGATAACCTCAAAGGCGCCGTTGTAAAGGGTTTCGTTGTAAATATCGTCCATGACATCCTCTGGGACCTCGTCTATGAGCGGGTTGTAGTCGTCATTGACAATAGCCGAAATTCTACGGAGCGATACGTTAAAGCCCAAAGACTGCCAGGCTGCCTGAACCATTTCGGCAATCAGGACATGCACCTCGTCCTCGGTCCGGACCGATATTGAGAAGTTGTATTTTGAGGGGGTTATGCCGGCGGAGGCCAGTGTTGACTGAGCCTCTGCAAGGTTAGGCGAGGTTGCAAGAACAGCGCCTCCCACCTCACGGAAAAGCTTTTTCGCCGACATCGAGTCGAATACCCCGTAGGGCACAAGTCCGGTGGCGGCTCTGGCGAACACTACCGATTTTGCAATTGCCTCGCGGTCAATAGCCAAGGATAGCGCACGTCTTACCGCCTCGTTGGCAAAGAGGTATTCGCCCTCCCCGCCGTCGTCAATTTTGGCTTTTTGATTCAAATAATAAATATGGGTTGACATTTCGTCGGCAATTTCAGCATCTTCGGCGTAATATTCTCGCAGCGACAGCGGTATCTCGCCGATATAGAAAATTTCCCCGTTATCAAACTTCTGCTTGATTTCCTCGTCCGAGAGAGAGAAGTCGACTTCCAGCCTGTAGGGGGTAACCGATTTGTCGAGCGGGTCCTTGCTCTTGTCGCGGAAGTAGTAAGGGTTGCGCTCTAAAACCATCAACTCATCGCCGGGGTTGTAATTTGAGGTGCGCAGGGTGAAGGGGCCGCTGCAGACAATGGTAGCCGGCTTCTTGGCCCAATCGTCTTCGTTTCTTCCGACCACGTCCTCACGCAGGGGAACCAGCGCGGGGCTGGTAAGATTTAGGATAAATTGGTCGACATCAATTTTTTCTTCAAATGTTATCTCAAGCACTAACTGGTCGGGGTCGGTGACGCCAAGGTCATCTATTGAGCAGTCGCCCTCAACCACGGCACGGGCATTCTTGATGTCGAAGAGCAGGGGGGCGGCGGTGTTGGAGTTCTCAACATCGAGTATGCGCTTCCAGGCATAAACAACGTCAGCGGCGTCAACCGGTGTGCCGTCGCTCCAGAAGGTCTCGTGCAGGTTTATAACCATCTTGTACTCTTGGGCGTTGTCGTCAAAGATAACATTGTAGTTCTTGACCAGATCCTTCTGAACCTTGCCGTTTTCGTCAAGCCTGAAAAGGCCCGAGAAAAGCAGGCTGACAATCTTCTGCTGGGATTTGTTGTTCAGCGAAAAAGCCGGGTCAAGGTCGTAGACTAAATCGGCAAGGTACATCTTTATGTACGCGCCTTTGTTTGTTTCGTCTATTGTGCGGTCATAGCAGGACGAAAGAGACGGTACCGCAAGCAAAAGGCAGAGCAGCAGGGAAAATATGCGTTTAATCATATTAGAGAATTTCCTCCTCGTGTACAATAAATCAATACCCCACAAAGTAACATTATTGCTTTGTACATTATAACATCAAGTCGGATATTTATCAATCAATATTCTATTTGCATCGGGAGTTTCGGATACTTGCACAATATTATACTGAAATAACTATGCAAATTACACATGCGGGTGACAAAACCAAGGCCCAAAATAAAGCGAAAAATTAAGTCTTTTCGGCTATCATTTTTCTTATATCAGGCAATACTATATAGCGGCATTCTGCCAATCAGCAACAAACCGATAACTAAGGAGAAGCGATGAACGACCGGCAATATGCTCATTCCGACCTTGCCGTCGAGTGCGGCGGCGGCTACCGCGGGCGCGGGGCGGAGTTTAAAGAGGAAAAACGAAACGGATGTGACATACAAATACTTGAAATCAGAGACCGCGAGGGGGCCGATGCCTACGGAAAGCCCGAGGGGCGCTATGTTACGGTTACCTGCGGCAAAATTTGGGAGATGGACGACGAGAGGACTGAGGAAGTCGGCGAGGTGCTGGCCGGCGAGCTGAGGGGGATGTCGGAGTTCATATGCAAAAAGGAAATAAACCCGGACTTCGGGGTGCTGGTGGTGGGGCTCGGGAACTCGGACATCACCCCCGACGCCATCGGCCCCGAGACGGTAAAGCGGATTGAGGTGACGCGACATTTGCACACGCTGGTCCCCGACCTTTACAGCCAGCTTGGTTCCTGCGAAATCTCTGCGCTCGCCCCCGGGGTGCTGGGGCAGACCGGCATTGAGACGGTGGAACTGGTGCGGGGGGCGGCCGAAAACGCGCGCCCCGACCTGATAGTGGCAATCGACGCGCTGGCCGCGCGCGCCGTGTCAAGGCTGGCCACCACCATACAGCTCTCCGACAAAGGAATCAACCCGGGCTCGGGTATCGGGAACCGGCGTCGCGCAATCTGCCAGGAGAATGTCGGCCGGCCGGTGCTGGCGCTCGGCGTGCCTACCGTGGTCGACTCCTCGACGCTGGTTTACGATGCGCTCTCGAGGGCCGGAATTCGAGAAATCAGCGATGATTTGCACCGGGTGCTCGAGGAGGGGCGGGAATTCTTTGTATCGCCCAAGGAGAGCGATATTATTATGAAAAAGGTAGCCGTGCTTTTAGCCCGGGCGGTGGGAATGGCGTTCATGACAAACTGACATAGCATATCAAAGCCCGTACCGGCATATAATCAAGCAGCGGCAGAATTGCCGATGCTGTGCGGAGGCTTGAAAACATGGAAAAAGAAAGGATAGACCTGTTCGGAGAGGAGCCCAGGAGGCTGACCGACGGCGGACGTTCGGCCATATCAAGGGTGAGCCGCACCGGTGCGGCTTTTTTCAGCACCATAGCGCTCGGGGTCGCCATGTTTGCGGTGATATTCATGATTTGCTGTTTTGCGGGGGGAATAGGGAGCGCCGACGGGATCCGGCAGCCCGGGCAGATTGCCGACGAGTCCTCCGATACAGTAAACGACACGGTCAGCACGCCACCCGACACCCGGGCCGTCGGTGAGGATGTGGAAACCGACACCGCGGTCGCCGACGCCGGAAAAAACAAGAGCTTTCTCGACTTTCTGCTCAGCCTGATAAATTCTCTTGGCGGCAATGGCGCAGCAGAGACCACCGACACTGCAGGCAAGGACGTAGCAGAGGACGAGACGCTGCCGGTTTATGTCAACACAGATGACCTTTATTATTTTGATTATTCAAAAGTCCCTCCCGGCGGGTCGCCCATTGTCCCGATGGATATGAGCCTTGTTTCGTACGGGGAGACCTACATCTGCAACGAGACCTCATACGCGCCGAAGGTCTCGGCGCTGCTCGACTCAAAGGACGCAATTCCGGCCTTCGATTTCCTCAATGCGGCGGTATATCCGGTGGGGAAACCGGTGGTTCTGATAATACACACGCACGGAACCGAGGCCTACAGCAAGGAGGGGAGCATCTCATATTCCGAGGCGGACGGCGAGCTTGCGCGCTCTGCCGACATCACGCAGAACGTGGTGGCGGTGGGCGAGGTTATTGCCAGGGTGCTCAACGAAAACGGAATTAAGACCCTGCACTGCACCACAATGCACGACATGGAGTCATACAAGGATTCATACATACGCTCGGCGGCGACAATCAGGGAGTATCTGGCGAATTATCCTTCCATACAATATGTGATAGACGTTCACCGGGATTCGATTACCACCTCCTCCGGCTCGATTATAAGGCCGGTGACGCTGGTCGACGGCAGGGCCGCGGCACAGGTGATGTGCGTGGTTGGCAGTGACTTCGGTGGCGCCGACTATGACAACTGGCAGAACAACCTTGCGCTGGCGCTAAAATTGCGGCGCCTGCTCAATGAGAGGCACGGCAGTATATGCCGCCCGGTTTTCCTGCGAAGCTCGGCCTACAACCAGCAGTATGCGCCGATGTCGATGCTGCTCGAAGTGGGGGCGAGTGGCAATTCGCTCTCGGAAGCCAAGGAGGCCGCGCGGCTTGTCGCGCTGGCGCTTGCCGACATAATAAAAAGGAAGGCGGGGTAAGCCAAAGCCCTGCACAAATTGCAACAAAGCGCGGGGTGCGGGGCCTGCGCTTTTTGATTTGTGATGTGATTGAGGAAGTTTTTTTGGGAGTGGAGTGTGGGGCGGAGCCCCGTAAATACGGACTGAAAGCAAAAGCCCCGGCAGCGGCCGGGACTCAGTTTCATTGTCATAATATTTTGTCATAATATTTTATCTGCATTTCCTGATGCACAGCACCTCCACAGCTGCCGCAGCGAGCGTGGCCAGAGCACCTACCCTCCAGTCAAGCGCCCCGCGCTCAATGCCCCCGATAACACCGACAACCGCAAAGAAGCAGACAAGGCTGACAATGACGCGGATAGCGCGAAGCGTGCCGGTTGAGGTAAGCGCGGCGATTATCCTGTCAAGCAGGCAGAGGAGCTTATCAACCAGTACAGAAATGCCGCCACGGTTCAGGGCCGGCAGGGTTGTTTCCCCGCGGGCTCCCGGCACCTCCCGGGTGGGGGCGAGGTTCCTGACAGATACATTCGGTTTTTCGGGCAAATCATTTATGTACATATCCATGCTGCAGCCCTCCTCCCGCCGCACGCAATCAGCGGCCTTGACATTCGATGCGTTTTGGCTTTTCCGAATTATATTTGCGGTTATTTCCTGACCTGAGCCTTGTGTTTGGCTTGTCCTGTGACATAATAATAGCACGGGCTGGCAGGTTTGTCAATAGAAAAAATTCAAAAAACGGAAAATAAATTTTGAAAATATCTTTACAAGCAGGAAAATATGTGGTATAATGATTCCGTAAAAAGAAAAATAGCGAAAAGGGGCGAATTATGGACTATCTTGGCAGAATAAAGGCTGAAAAAAGCAAGAAAAAAATCACAAATGAGCAACTGTCCGAGCTGACCGGCATCCCGCTGAGCACCCTGAGCAAGATACTTGCCGGCTTTTCGGAGTCCCCTAAGTTCTCAAATATCGTGGCTATCTGCGAGGTGCTGGGCTGCTCCCTTGATTATATTGTAAGCGGGATACCCGAAAACACCAACAACTATACGCTTGAGCCCGACGAAATGAAGTTTATCGAGGAATACCGTCGGCTTGACCAACACGGGCGCGAGACAGTGCGCGCCGTGCTTGACAAGGAGATTGAGCGGCTGACGGTTGAGGAGTACAGGAGCGCCGCCTCGCCGCGCGCGAAAATCCTGCCGGCCGGCAGGGTCGGCCGGACGGTTGCGGTGCGGGGCGAGCCCGAATATGCCAGACGCCGGATATTGCTCTACAACCTTCCGGTCTCGGCCGGCCCCGGCGAGTATCTTGACGACAGTGCCGCCGAGGAAATCACAATTCCCGACAATGCCAAAACCGCCGACGCCGACTTTGCGCTGCGGGTCGGCGGGGACAGCATGGAGCCCAAATACCGCGACGGGGACATTTTGCTCGTGCAGCACTGCGACGAGGTGCAAAACGGGGAAGCCGCCATATATCTGCTTGACGGCGAAGGCTATTTCAAGATTTACGGCGGCGACCGGCTGCTCTCGCTCAACCCCGAGTACGGTGATATATTGCTGAAAAATTTCACCGAGGTCCGCTGCGCCGGCCGGGTGATAGGAAAGCTCAGGAGGAAGTAGAAAATTAAAAGGTCAAAAGGCGTGCCGGGGCGGAGCGCCCAATAAAAAGCGCTGGCTACCGTAGGTCGCCCTTGAATTCTTTCAGCAGAAAAACGCAAAATCAGTATTAGGAGGCGGGAACACAGGGGCGGATATATAATAATGAAGCACAGGGCGGCATGACACATGCCGCCCTGACGCATATCATTCTTGCAAAAGCAGGATATACTATAAAGATTATTGTCAATACTCAAGGTAACAGATACCACACTAAAAAATTACCGCATTTCCGGGCATTCACGGAGCCAGCCATGATTAAAATTTTACACGTCCTAACCGATACCAACACCGGCGGCGCCGGCGTTTTGCTGCTCAACCAACTAAAGCACTTTGACCGGGAAGTGTTTGATATCTCGGTTGTTCTGCCGCGCGGCAGCGAGCTTGTCAGGCGGGTCACCGCGCTCGGATACCGAACCGTTGAGACAAGTCACGGCGCTGACCGGTCATTTGAACTGACGGCGATACCCGAGTACGCGTCTTTAGTCCGTGCGGAGAAGCCTGACATAATTCACTGCCACGGCGCGCTCTCGGCACGCCTTGCCGCACTTCTTGTCGGCGTGCCGATAAGGCTTCACACCCGGCATTGCGCCTACCCCCCGCCGACGCTCCTGAGGCACTTCCCGCTAAGGCAGGTCTGCGGCGCCCTCAACTCGGCGCTCTCCACCGCCATTGTCGCGGTGGCCAGCGCCGCGGCGAAAAACCTCACCGACACCGGCACCCCCCGCCGGAAAATTAACATAATAATAAACGGCGTGGAGCCACTCAGACTCCTCGGGGAGGACGAGCGGCGGGCAGTGCGGTCGTCGCTGGGCTTTACCGACGCCGATTTTGTCGCCGGAATTTTTGCGCGGATTGAGGAGTGCAAGGGGCATATCCATCTTTTGCGGGCGCTGGCACTGGCCGGGGAAAACAGCCGGCTGAAGATCCTTGTCTGCGGCCGGGGGAGCCTTGAGGCCGAACTGAGGCGGGTGGCAGAGGAGCTCGGGGTGGCCGGGCGGGTGGTTTTCGCCGGGTTTGTAGAGGACATAACGCACCACATGAATGCTATTGACGTCAATGTCAACTGCTCGGTTGGCACCGAGACCTCAAGTCTTGCGTTATCCGAAGGCATGAGCCTTGGCAAGCCGGCGGTGGTGAGCGACTACGGCGGCAACCCCGACATGGTAGTCGACGGGGTGAGCGGCTTTGTGGTCCCGGCTGCCGACCCCCGCGCGCTCGTCTCGGCGCTGGCACGGCTTGAGGGCGACCGGGAGCTGCTCGCGCGAATGGGGGCGGCGGCATACCGCCGCTATACCGAGCAATTTACCGCCGTGTCCATGACCGGTGCGCTTGAGGAGCTGTACACCCGTCTTTACCGACAGAAAAAAATCAGGAAATAGCAGGCTGTACTTGACAATATGATATTTGTATGTTATATTTAACTCCGATATATGCTTTTGTTTGTTTATTGTAATGATTTGCACAAATAACGCAAAACCGTGCGGCTCTGCTAAGGACTGCAGAGCCAAAAGACACGGGGAGCTTTTGGGTTAATTCCGATTTTGACCGCATCAGCGGCGGCCTGATGGAGTACAGCATGAAAAAGCCTCTTCTTGTTTTGCTGATTTTGCTGGCGGCACTTTGTGCCGTCGGATGCTTATGGGACACCGAACCGGCACCCGGGCGCGACATGAACCTTGTGGTTATGCTCACCGAGGGGGAGGGCTATGCCATCACCAGCCAGAATCCGGTCAGGGTGCCGCCGGGCGGCACCGCCTCCTTTGAGGTTGAGGTCGACCCTACATACATCATAGATTCGGTGAGTCGGGGCGCGGTATATGCCGACGGCAGAATTACGCTTGAAAACGTAAATTACCCCGCCACCCTGAAGGTAGCCTCGCGTCCGCGCGAGCTGTACACCTATGTTGTTACCAATGACTCCCGGTACGGTACGATTAGTTCGAATCAGGACTCACAGACCGTGTATGAGGGAACTGAGATAACAATTACCGCCACGCCAAAAGAAGGGGCGATGTTCCTCGGGTTCTCTGTCGGCGGGCTTCTGAAAAGCGGAGGAACAATTGTCAGCTACTCTACCGAATACACCTTCACGCTGACCAAGAGCATCCGGCTCTACGCAAACTATGCCCAGCAGGGCAGCAAGATAATCATTTACAAGGCCAATGGCGGGAGGGTGGCCAATTCGTCGCAGGATTCGATTTTCGTCGAGGTGTCAAACTCGCACTACATCTGCCCCAACACCATTTATGACGCCGGGAACTTTGTGCGCGAGGGCTATGTGCTATACGGCTACAACACCGAGCCGGACGGCAGCGGGCGCTACTATGGGCTGGGCTGGAATATTGTCATGCCCGAGACCGGGATAGAGACTCTTTATGCCCAGTGGATGGAGGAGACCGACCCCGGGAAGTTTACATACAAAACATCGGGTGGCAAGGTCCAGATAACCGGGTATACCGGGGACGACGAGACAGTTGTCATACCCGAATTTATCGGCAGCAGTCCGGTGACAACCATAACCCCGGGGGCCTTTTCGGGCTGCAGTTTCAGCACATTGGTTTTCTCAAAGAACCTCAAGACGGTTGCGGGCGGCGCGGTTCTAAACTGCCCGAATTTCACGACGCTCTATATGAGCGACTCGATTTTGGCAATAAACGACAGCTTCTATAGTAATTGCCCGAATTTCTCAAAGCTTTATATGAACGCGACCCAGGCGCCGAGGTATATTTCCTCAAAAGTAAGAAACGGGACCTATCAGATTAAATTTGAGCGGCTTATGACCGCCCCGGGCAAAAAGCTTATTGTCACCGGCGGCTCAAATGTCGCCTATGGCGTTATCTCCGAGCAGCTCATGGCCGGGCTTGACAACGAATACTCGGCGGTAAACTACGGCTGCAACGCCAGCACCCCCGCCTCGTTTTATATCGAAGTTATTTCAAACTTTATAAAGGAAGGCGACATATTAGTTCACGCTCCCGAGAACAACCAGTATCAGTGGGGATACAATGAGATAAACACCACGCTCTGGCAGATATTCGAGGGGGCGTACGACGCGTTTTCATATGTGGATATCAGGAATTACATCAACGTTTTTTCCTCCTTCGCCTCATTCAATACATCAAGGCAATCAAGGGGGCTAAACACATATGAAAATTACACCTCCGAGACGGTCAATATGTACGGGGATTTTATAAAGGAAAAGGTAGGAACGACATATATCCCGAGCGGACAGGGCTTTACGGTTTCTCAATTGACAGCGAGCTATAATAAGAATCTTAACCGCTCGCTCGATATGGTGGCGGCCGCCGGCGGGAAATGCTATTTGTCCTTTGCGGTAAGATACGCTTCAAAAAATGCCGCTAATCAGGAAGCATATATGCAGACTGCCAAAAATAATATACACGCAACAATGATTTCAAAAACCGGAGATTATATATTTGATAGTAAATATTTTTATAATTCCGATTACCACCTCAACACCGCCGGGGCAATTATCAGAACCGACCTGCTAATCCGCGACATCAAGGCGCAGCTCGCAAAGGAAAAATAAGTTTTATTTTACCCGGATATGCCGATTTTGTGAAAGGTCAGTCAATACATAATGGAGTTTTTAGTTGAGCACGCATATGCGGTCTCGGGCATAATGCTCGGGATACTGGCGCTGCATATTCTTGAGCACATATTCCGCGGGCGGCGACGCGGGCTTAGTCTTGCCATGGCGGCGATAAATTTTC
>DURE01000028.1 GCA_012837425.1 Clostridiales bacterium | reverse complement strand
TTAACCGGTTTGTTGGAAAGATCGCCGCAGTCGTTAGTCGCACCCGACCAAGGCAGATTTGACCCATCCAGATAATCTCCCGCTTTGAAAGGTGTGATTTCGACTATCTGTGTTTCAAACTTCTCATCGGTTCTGGCGCTGCCATTGTAGGTCATGCAATAATCGTAGAGGTTCAAGGTTGTGCCGGAATTATTGTATATTTCAATAAATTCCATACAGTCCTTGCCGTCGCTCCAGCCTCCGGTGCCGTCGCCGGCCTGGTCGGGGCAGATTTCGGTGATGACCCAGTCGGGCCTGTTTGCCGGGGCGGTTTGCGTATACAGAGCATTATCATCAGCCCGGGCCGCAAGCATGCGGGTTGAGGCGAGCAATAATATCAGAATAATGATTGAAAGTGCCTTTTTCATGGAATCCTCCAATAAATTCTCTTATCCGCGGCAGATAAGAGGCGTAAATCTGTTAAAAAATGTTTGTGGATTTGTAAAATTCCCCGGTCCGGGAACACCGGCCGGATTGTTGCAGCCGCGGTTGCACAACCACAGGGCGAAAAACGTTTTTCGCAGATTCGGACAAATACATTATGTGTTGAATTATTATTTAAGATACATACAGCTCACAATCCAGATTTTTACGAGCCAGCTTTACATTTAGCTGTGGCCGTGATATACTGGAGTCAGGAACTGCGAAAGGATGAGCCCGAAATGTCAATAATTTTTTCGGAATGCACCTTTGCGTCGTCCGACGGCAAGAGCCGGGCGGCCGGTTTTATCTGGGCGCCCGAGACAAAGCCGGCGGGTGTGGTTCAGCTCAGTCACGGGATGAACGAATATATCGGAAGATACTCGGTTTTTGCCGAGTTTTTATGCTCAAACGGTTATGTCGTTTGCGGACATGACCATATAGGTCACGGACACACCGCGCCCTGTGACGCAGAGCTAGGACACTTACCCCGGCGCGGCGGGGGCGACATGCTGGTCGAGGACCTGCACAAAATGACCAGAATTATAAAAGAAAAAAACCCTGGCCTCCCGGTCTTTCTGCTCGGTCACAGCATGGGCTCCTTTGTCGCCCGGCTGTACATCTCAAAATACGGCACCGGGCTTCACGGCGCAATAATTGTGGGAACCGGCAGGTGCGACCAGCCGACAGGGCTGGGTAAATCAGTCTGCCGCGCAACAGGGCTTGTCAGGGGCGGTAGGACAAGGTCAAAGCTGATAAACAAACTGGCCTTCGGCTCTTATCTCAAGAGAATAGGCAAAGGGGCACCTGAGTTTGCCTGGCTCTCGCGCGACATGGATATTGTCGAAAAATATTCAAGCGACAAATACTGCTCCTCGTTTATTTTCACAGTCGACGGGTTTTATACCCTCTTTGATATGCTCGGGCAGGTGTCGCGGCCAGGTTGGGCGGGCACGATTCCAAAAACACTACCGGTCTTAATCATGAGCGGCACCGAGGACCCGGTCGGGGGATACGGCCGGGGGCCACAGGAGGTTTACCGCCGGCTGCTTGCTGCCGGGGTGGGAGATCTTACCCTCTCACTTTATCCCGGGATGCGGCATGAGATTCTCAATGAAATCGGTCGGGAAAAGGTTTTTGCCGACATCCTTGAGTGGCTGAACAAAAGAGCCGGGGTAGCCCGACCTGAATGATTAGGCAGGGAGAAGGAAATGGACGAACTCAAAAAAACCACCGGGAGAATAATGGCGGTTGACTTTGGCGACACACGTACCGGCATAGCGATATCCGACCCCGGGAGGCTGCTGGCCTCGGGCGCGGGCTGCATCTCGCCGGGCGGAATTATAAAAACCGCCGATGTAATTGCCGCCGAAGCGCGGGCGCGCTGTGTGTCGGCGGTGGTGGTCGGCCTGCCAAAAAACATGAACGGCAGCGAGGGCCCACGCGCCATGAGATGCCGCGAGCTTGCAGAGCTGCTCCGTGAGCGGCTGGATATTCCGGTGGTTCTGGTCGACGAGCGGCTGACGACGGTCGGCGCTTCGCGCTACCTTGATACCACCGAAACCCGCGGGAAAAAACGCAAAAGAGTTATTGATTCGCTCGCGGCCGAGCTAATTCTCCAGAAAACGCTTGACCGGCTCAGGGGCATATAAAGTCTTGTGACAGCGCGGTCAGCAGCAAAACATCCGGCCGCCGTATTTCACGAAACAGCATGCTCCGCCGGAAAATGTAAACCGCTTTTTTTGCCTATGCTATTTACTTTTCGGGCAGGTTGTGGTATCATTAACAATGAAGGCGGCGTGCCGGTTTCAGACGCGCCGCCGCGATGACGTATGAAAAAAAACCGTGGAGGATTCAAATGACAATCAAACGCAAAAAGCTTTCAATAGACGGCAATACCGCTGCGGCGCACGTATCATATGCGTTTACCGAAGTGGCTGCCATCTACCCAATAACCCCTTCGTCTCCGATGGCCGAGCTGGTGGACGCCTGGGCTGCGGTCGGAAAAAACTATGCCGGTCAGCCGGCTGTGAATATTTTCGGAGACAAAGTAAAGGTGGTTGAAATGCAGTCCGAGGCCGGAGCTGCAGGTGCTGTGCACGGCTCGCTGGCCGCCGGCGCGCTGACCACTACATATACCGCATCTCAAGGGCTGCTGCTCATGATCCCCAATCTTTATAAAATCGCCGGCGAGCTGCTCCCCGGAGTGGTGCACGTGGCGGCGCGGACACTGGCCACACACGCGCTGAGCATATTCGGAGACCATTCGGACGTCTACGCCTGCCGCCAGACCGGCTGCGCCATGATTGCCGAATCCAACCCGCAGGAGGTAATGGACCTGGGGGCGGTCGCCCACCTGTCGGCAATTAAGGGCAGAGTTCCGTTCATCTCCTTCTTTGACGGTTTCCGCACCTCTCACGAGATACAAAAAATCGAGGTCTGGGACCTCCCCGAGCTCAGAGAGCTGGTCGACATGAAGGCGATTGAGGAGTTCCGCGCCAGCGCACTCAGCCCCGAGCGTCCGGTACTCCGCGGCTCGGCCGAAAACGGGGACATATTCTTCCAGCACAGAGAGGCCTGCAACCCCTATTACAACGCGCTCCCCGACATTGTCGAGGATTACATGAACAAAATAAACGAACTCATCGGTACCGATTACAAGCTCTTCAACTACTACGGGGCGCCAGATGCCGAGCGGGTTATTATCGCCATGGGCTCGGTCTGCGACGTCGCCGAGGAGGTTGTCGACTACATGACCGCCCGCGGCGAGCGGGTAGGGCTTGTCAAAGTAAGGCTGTACAGGCCCTTCTCGGCCGAGCGGCTTGTCGCCGCTATCCCCGAGACGGTCAGGAAAATTGCGGTTCTTGACCGCACCAAGGAGCCCGGCTCGATAGGCGAGCCGCTTTACCTTGACGTCGTGGCCGCGCTCGACAAGGCCGGCAGGTCAGCTCAGGTGGTCGGCGGCCGCTACGGGCTGAGCTCAAAGGATACGCCCCCCTCCTCGATTTTTGCGGTCTTCGAGAATCTCGCGCAGGAGAATCCGAGGAACAACTTTACGGTGGGAATCGTTGACGATGTGACCGGGCTCTCGCTCCCCGAGCGCGACTGCCCCGACACCTCGCCGCGCGGCACCATAGCCTGCAAGTTCTGGGGACTGGGCGGCGACGGCACTGTGGGCGCAAACAAGAACTCAATTAAGATTATCGGCGACCACACCGACAAATACATACAAGCCTACTTCCAGTACGACTCAAAAAAGACCCTCGGCTTCACTATTTCGCACCTGCGGTTCGGCGATAAACCTATCAAGAGCACCTACTATATCAAGAGAGCCGATTTTGTCGCCTGCCACAACAATGCGTATCTTGACATGTATGAGAGCATGCTCACCGACCTCAAACCCGGGGGAACCTTCCTGCTTGACTGCCCCTGGAGCGAGGCGGATCTCTCGGAAAAGCTGCCGGCCAGAGTTAAAAGATACATCGCTCAGAATAACATCAATTTCTATATCATAGACGCCACCGGCATTGCCACCAAAATAGGCAACGTCAAGGTCAAGAACACGGTGCTTCAGTCGGCCTTCTTCTCGCTTGCAGGAGTTCTCCCCAAGGACGAGGCCATCGAGCACATGAAAAAGGCGGCCTACAAGTCATATATCAGCAAGGGGCAGGCTATAGTTGACCTCAACTATGCCGCCATTGACGCCGGGGGCGACGCCATGGTCAAGGTCAGAGTGCCCGAGGAGTGGAAATACTCCGCGCCCGACCTGTCCAAGCCACCCTTTGAGAGCGGACGCACCGACCTTACCGAGTATGTTAACAATATTTTCCGGGTTGTCAACGGCATGGACGGGGACTCGCTGCCGGTATCGGCGTTCAAAGACCGCCCCGACGGCACTTTCCCGCTGGGCGCGTCGGCCGACGACAAGCGCGGCGTTGCCGTGAATGTCCCGGTCTGGTATCCCGAAAACTGCATCCAGTGCAACCAGTGCGCCTTTGTCTGCCCGCACGCTGCAATCCGCCCCTTTGCCATGACCGAGGAAGAGGCCGCCGCGGCGCCGACACAGACCAAGTTTGCCGCAAGGCCGGTTGTAAAAACCAACTATAAATTCAGTCTGGCGGTAAGTCCTCTTGACTGCATGGGCTGCACGCTTTGCGTCAAGGCCTGCCCGACCAAGCCCGGGCGCCGCGCCCTTGAGATGACCGGCATCGACAGCCAGCGCGACCAGCAGCCGGTGTTCGATTATGCCGTGAAGAATGTCACTGAGAAGCCCGAGCTTATCAACAACACCGTAAAGGGCAGCCAGTTCAAGCAGCCGCTGCTTGAGTTCTCGGGCGCCTGCGCGGGCTGCGCCGAAACGGTTTATGCGCGGCTTATCACACAGCTCTTCGGCGAGAGAATGTATATCGCCAACGCGACCGGCTGCTCCTCAATCTGGGGAGGGCAGGCTCCCGGCTTCCCGTACACCGTGAACAAAGAGAGCGGGCGCGGCCCGGCCTGGGCAAACTCGCTCTTTGAGGACAACGCCGAATTTGGCCTTGGAATTGCGCTCGGCCAGAAGGTTATCCGCGAGCGTCTCATTTCGCTTGTCAAAAAGCTCTCCGGGAGCTACGCAAACCTTGAGGGTGCCGCCGAAATGAAGGCCGTGGTCGACAGGTATCTTGACACTGTCAACGACGGTGCCGCAAATGCCGAGGCCACCGGGGCGCTTGTCGGAATGCTCAGGAAAAATGTCTGCAAGACCGACTGCGACTGCTGCGAGACCGAGCGGAAGATACTCGAGGGCGCCGATTATCTAGGCAAGAAGTCGGTCTGGATTTTCGGTGGCGACGGTTGGGCCTATGACATCGGCTTCGGCGGGCTCGACCATGTGCTTGCCTCGGGCGAGGACGTTAACATCATGGTCTTTGACACAGAGGTCTACTCCAATACCGGCGGGCAGGCGTCCAAGGCCTCCCAGATTGGTCAGGTGGCGCAATTTGCCGCGGCCGGCAAGCCGATAAACAAGAAAAACCTCGCCGAGATAGCGCTGTCCTACGGCTATGTCTATGTCGCGCAGATTGCGGTAGGCGCCGACATGAATCAGACCCTCAAGGCTCTGCGCGAGGCCGAGGCCTATCCCGGACCGTCGCTGATTATCGGATATTCGACCTGCGAGATGCACGGCGTGAAGGGCGGTATGCAGAACAGTCAGATTACTATGAAAAAGGCCGTCGAGGCCGGTTACTGGCAGCTCTTCCGATACAACCCGGCCGCTGAGGGCGCAGGCAGGTTCATTATCGACTCCAAGGAGCCGACCGCAAGCTATATTGACTTCATAACCTCAGAAGTGCGCTACACGCGGCTTGCCCAGCAGTTCCCCGAGAGGGCAAAAGAGCTCTTCGCCAAGGCCGAGCAGGCGGCAAAGGAAAAATACAACCGGCTCGTCAAGTACAGCAAACTCTACGAGTAAACCTATACAGCACAAAAAGGCCGCTGCCCGAGGCAGCGGCCTTGCTTGCGTGGAGTGCCGCGGGGCGCTGCCCCGCGCCCCGCTCAAGGGGTTTTTTGAAAAAGCCCCTTGAGAATCCCCAAAACTTTCTAAATTAAATCGCTAGTCAAGCAGCGCGGGAGCCCATATCCCGCGTTTTTGCTGCAATTGGCTCACCGGCTGATTTCTTTTATTCTTTGTGCGCACAAAGAATTAGAAGTTCAAGATAAATATCGAGAAAATTAAGGTAAAAAAGGTAACAAAACACCAAAACCGGCATTAGCAGAGCATATGTCAGGCAGGCATTGAAAACATAGGACTAAACTGAATATTTTGTGGGTTGAAAGGGTTTTTTGCGCATGTTACAATGCTTTTGCGGGGAGTGACATGAGGGTGGCCTAAGAAAATGGTCAATAAAAACAAGGCCAATTTACATATTCGGCCCCCGGTAAATACTGAAAGGAGCGTACAAATTACATATGAAAAAAAGAATACTTATTCTGCCGCTTGTCTTGGCAGCGATGCTGCTGGTATCTGCCGCAGCATTTATAATCCCGTCAGGCGCCGCGACCCCGGCAATCAAGGTCAGCTACAACAACAAGGAGATAACAAACCCCAAAAGCCTGCTTATAAACTCGGTTACATATGTTCCGCTCAGAGCCATGAGCGAGATGATGGGTGTTTACAACATCACCTGGGACCAAAAAACACAGACAGCCTCTATCAGCACAAACGGCCTTAAGCTCTCGGCAAAGGTCGGAAACCTTTACATAACCGCAAACGACAGATGCTTTTACACGGTCGGGAAAATTCTGAACATCGACGGCAGGGTTTATGTCCCGATCCGCCCCATGGCCCGCGCCTTCGGGCTTGACGTGCTCTGGGACGGCGCAACCTACAGCGTTATGCTGACAGACAGTGGTAGCGGATACTGCAAGCACGGCAGCGAATACTATGACGTTGACAGCCTGTATTGGCTCTCAAGGATAATCAGCGCCGAGGCCGAGGTCGAGCCGATGCCCGGCAAAATTGCGGTGGGCAACGTGGTGCTCAATCGCGTGGCAAGCCGGGACTACCCGAACTCGGTGTACGCCGTAATTTTCGACAGAAAGCACGGCATACAGTTTACCCCGGTCGCGACCGGAACAATTTACAACACGCCGTCACAGGAGAGCATTGTTGCGGCAAAAATCTGCCTTGAGGGCTACAGCCTCTCGGACGAAATATTGTTTTTCTACAACCCTAAAGAGGCGACCAGCAGCTGGATTGCCCGAAACCGGCCCTATGTGATGACAATCGAAAACCACAAATTCTACAAATAAAACCTAAAACTCCGCGCAAAGTATTTTCAGGTCCAATCCCGGCGGCCGCCGGGATTGGACCTGATTTTATCGCTCTCCGGCGGTTGGAATGATATTACAGCACAAAAAAGATTTTTTAGCCACAAGAATAATAAATTCCTGAATTTCCCTTATGTGCAGCTGTACATAAAGGTGGCAGGGACAGTAAAGAATATGTGTGAGCGGAGATTTTCCGGTTTCAATAAAAACAGAAAGGAAACTCATAGTAATGGTGATCGACAGGATCGCACTGGTCATAGCAATAATAGGCGCTCTCAACTGGGGAAGTGTCGGACTATTTGATTTCGATGTTATCGCTTGGCTTTGTGGCGGACAGGGCGCTCTGCTCAGCCGTATTATATACACTATAGTAGCGCTCTCGGGCATTTGGCTTATATCACTTTTATTCCGGACAAGAGAAAGAATTGAGCGGATTGAGGAATAAAACGACGGCACACGCACAGCGGCTCTCCGTAAGGAGAGTCTCTGTGCGGTTTTGTTTTGCTTGATTTTTCGGGCAGGATGGTTTATAATAAGAAAAAACGAGGGAGAACAGCACATGAGACTCGGGGTTATGACCAATCTTTTCCGGGCCCGCCGGCGCGGGCAGCCCGGCCACAATTACATAGAGCAGGTAAGGCTTTGCGCCACCGCCGGCTTTCGCGTGCTCGACCTCAATGTCACCGACTCGGCTCGCCCCGGCAGTCAGAGCGACCTGGCGGGTGATGATTGGGAGGCGAAGATTGACGCGCTGGGAGAGGAGGCGGCCAAACTCGGCGTAAGCTTCTCACAGGCGCACGCGCCCTACAACGGCAATCTTTTTATATACGGCAGGCAGCCCGACGAGGACTATTTTGCGCTCTTTCGCGAAATGAGCCGGCGTTGCGTAATTGCAGCGGGCAGGCTGGGGATTAAGCGAATAACCATTCACCCGCTGACCGACACAGTAAATACCGAATACGACAACGGGATTCAAAAGCGAACCAACATAGAATTTTACTCGCCGATGATGGAGCTGGCAAAGGCCTGCGGCACGGGGCTGGCGGTCGAGAACATTGCCGAAGTTGACCTGACGAGAGCCCGCCGGACCTATTGCGCCAACACCGACGACCTGATAGACCTGGTAGACACGGTTCGTGACCCGGTGCTCGGGGTCTGCTGGGATTTCGGGCACGCGCGGATGATGTTTTCTGACCAGCCCCGCCAGCTCAGAAAAATCGGCAGGCGCCTGTGCGCCACGCATGTTCAGGACAACACCGGCAGGCGCGACTCGCACCTTATCCCCTTTGTCGGGGGTAACATCAGGTGGGAGGAGATTATGCCGGTGCTAAAAGAGATAGGGTATGCCGGGGACTTCATACTTGAATGCCATTCGTTCATGAAGGAGGTACCCGACACGCTGCGGCAGAGCGCGGCCAGGCTCGCATACAACTTCGGCATGTACTGCATGGACATATACGAGAGAGCCTGAAAAAACCCGGGCGCCGCAAGCACGCGGCGCCCTCGCGCGTTCCCCGCGTTTCGCCCCAAGTCAGCCGTAAACTTAATTGCAGCAAAGCGCGGGATATGGGCTCCCGCGCTACATTATTAGCAATTTAGTTTTGTAAAGTTTTTTGAGGATTCTCAAGGAACTTTTTTTCAAAAAAGTTCCTTGAGCGGGGGGCCCGGGGGCGGAGCCCCATATAATTTATTCGGCCAGTTCCCGGAGGAATTTTTCAAACAGCACGCCCTCTCGGGCGGGGGTCATAGCCTTTTGGGTTTCGATGATGACCCGGAAGGTGAAGGCAGCAGCCCGTTCAACCGCCGTATCGAAGGGGGCGCCTTGCATAATGCTCCCGAGCAGTACCGAGGCAAAGAGCTCGCCCGAGCCCGGGAAATCCTGCCCCGAATAGGGGGTGCCGGCCAACCGGCAGTTTTTGCCGGGGCTGACGTAGGCGTTTCCTATCATTTCGCCGTATCTTATGCCGGTAATAACTATCTTCTTGTCGCCGACTCTCTCCCGGAGCCTTGTGCAAAGCCGCTCAGCCAGCCCGAGGGCTTCTTTTTTATTGTTGAGTTTGCCTGCAGGCTGCTCTGAGCCGGTCAGAAAGCAGGCCTCGGTCAGATTCGGGGTTATTATATCGGCCTTGGTGCAGAGCTGTGCCATGCCGAGCACCATTTCGGGGGTGTAGATGCTGTAGAGCACGCCGCAGTCGCCCATGACCGGGTCAACCAAAACAGGTATTCCGTCCCCGAAGCGACCGATAAAATCGCAGACAATATCAATCTGCTCGGCACTGCCTAAAAAACCGCTGTAAATTGCGTCAAACTTCAGGCCAAGCCGCTCAAAGTGGGCGATAATTTCGCGCATGTCGCCGGTCAGGTCCCGGAAATGAAGCCGGGAAAAACCGCCGGTGTGGGTTGAGAGCAGCGCGGTCGGAATCGGAACCGCCTGGCTGCCCATAGCCGAGAGCACCGGGAGCACTACGGTAAGCGCACAGCGCCCGAAGCAGGAGAGGTCATGTATTGCCACAACACGCGGCGGGTCGTTTATGACAGTATTATCCATATAGGTGTCCGTTTCTTGCATTTGGAAATCAGTACTTGCTTGTTGCCGAGACATCCTCGCCGGCAATTACTTTCAGCGCGTCGCTGAAAATCTTTTCAACGCGGTCGGAGAGCACATAGAGGCTGCCCGAGTCACCTATGGTCATATAGGACCGGCGCTCGGAATACCTGTAGAACCTGAAGGTATCAACCCCGCTCTCGGTCTTAATCGTCATTACGAGCTGCGCCTGACTGTCGGGCTGCGCGCGCAGGGCGGCCATCTCCTCGTCGGTAAGGTTACATTCGCCGTCGGCCGAGGCGTACAGAATGGTCTGGAAGAAATGCCGGAAATAGGATGTGTTGAGCAGCACCGGGGTTTGGTTGTCAACCCTGGCGGTGACTCTTACCGCGTCGGACGAGAGGTCGCGCTTGACACGCCCCCACTTGCCGGTATTCTGGTCGACGAATATATAGAGAATGGCGTCAAACTCGGAGTCATAGCCGGTGACATAGAGCGTGCATATGCCGGTGGTGCCCGAGGACAGATCAAGGGTTGTGGTCGATGTGTCCTTGATAAGATAGAGCTTGTTTTCGGAGGTTATAAGGTAGCGCATATTTTCGGCAAACACCTCGGGCGCGTTACCCGAGGCCGAACCCACCGCCACCGAGTATTTGCCTTCTTTCTGCACCAAATAGTAGCTTGTGCTCTGGCCGTTTCGGTCGGTGCGGGTATAGGAGGAGCGGCCCAGCGGCGAGAGCTTGAACTGGGAGGAATCCGAGTTGTCAATATCAAACAGAATATTCTTTCCGCCCGAGGAAAGGGTAATCTCGGAGGTGCAGGCAAGGTTGTAGGAATAAGCCGCCTTGTCTATCCAATCGACCGGCTCCCATTCAAGGAAGGGAAGGTATTCCCGGTCAACCTCCACTATCATATCAAAGAGCGAGGAATATATATAGTAGGTGCCCGAGGGCGTCATTTTGCTTATCGAGAGCAGCACGCTCACGGTGCCCGAGAAGGCCTCTTCCCTGACATTGCGGTCGAAATATACGATATATTCCGGGTCGTCAACGCCGCACAATATAAAGTCCTCATCATTCGGGGCAAGCTTGACCACCCGGATGTACTGCATATTCAAAAAGCTCTGCAGGCAGGTGTCGATGTTTGTAGAGGAGGCGTTAAAGTGCTTGAACTCCTCGCTCTGGAAAACATACGGAACCGAGGTCAGTTGGGTGCCTATTCGCTCCTCCAGCGGAATAAACGAGAATTTTATGACAATGTCGCTCCTGGCCGACGCAAAGGAGAAGTTCTGCACGTCAAAATAAGTGGAGAGAGAGACCGGGTAGACAATCATCGGCTGAACCAGCGCCTCAACCGGCTGCAGCACGGTTTTTTCAATTTCGTTGCTGACGATGTAGATAAAGGGGGTGTCGGGGAAATCGGGATTCAAATACCGGACATAGTACCCGGCGCCCGAGACTATGGGGTCCCCGACAATAACGGTGTATTCGTTGCCGTCGACATCGGTCAGCGTATACCATGCCGGCGCATATTCATATGTGCTGCCGTCGGGGTTTTCTCTTGTCTCGGGGACAAGTCCGTATTCGGAATATTCGCCGTTCTCGTCGACAGCAGGGTCGCGGATTTTGTCCATCGCCAGCACATAGCCGCAGCTGACGATAAGCGAGGCAAACAGCTCCTGATTGTAAAGCGTGGACTCGTGCCCCTCGATATAATAATAATGTTCAATTTTGCCGTCCCCGTCGGTATCTACGTGTTTGCCGATAAAAGCATAGCTGCCGTGCCTGTTGTGGACCTCAAGCCGCGCCATTCTTGCTTTTTCGACCTGGGGAAAGGCGAGTATGCGGGCGGTGACAATATTTCCGACAACCTCGCGGCCTTCTGTATCGACCACAGCGTAGATTGAGGCCTCGCCGGTCTCGGGGTTAAGCTTTACCTGAGAGCCTGCGGCAGTGACGTAATACTTGCCGTCCTCGGTCATCGGTAGTTTTTTTTCATTTTCGTCGCAGAGGATATATATGCTGTCTTTCTTTATTATTTTATAATTTTTGCCGTCATAGGGGTCGACGATATTGGTGCGGTTGACGAAATAGTAGACGACGCATAGCCCTGCTATGAGCATCAAGAGGAGGACGACGCCGGCAATTATCAGTGCCCGCTGTCGCTTTATCGCTGCTTTTTTGCGCCGGTAGGCCTCGAGCTTTGCATCGGCCACTACATTTTTGGTCCAGTGAGCATATACGGCATGGCTGTGCTCGGCGGTGACAATCGTGTCCGGCAGAACAGGCTCCCCGCCCTCCTCGGCGGTAAACCATCCGTCAAACTCATATCCGAATCTCACGGGGCTTGGTAGCTCGCCGTAGGGTTCGCTGACGCAAACTCGCTTGCTGGAGGAGGTCACCCCGCCCCCGTTCGGGTCGAATATGACGGTAACATAGTTTTTTGTCATGAATATCGTCTCCTGACGGTAACAAATATTCCGATGCCGAGCGCAACCGTCGCCGGAATGACACTGAGGACTATTGTATACTGGTTGGCCTCAGCCGTGGTAATGCTCTCAATATCGGTTTTGGCGAAGGGCTTATGGGGAAGGTCTACCACAATAGTCTCCTTGCTCACCTGCCGGAGCACCGAGAGCAGGGCATCGGAGTTGCCGTAGACATTGGACTGGAGCAGCTCCCGGGAGGCGAAGGCGGTTGAGGCGCAGGCAATCACATAGGAATAATCGGCCTCGGTGTTTGACACCATCTGGGTCTCGCGGGTTATTGTCATCAGCCTGAAGGGCTCAAGCGAATTGGCGGCCGCAACCTGCTCGCCGGCAGCCAGCGCCACGGCATTCGGTGAGGAGGCAAAAACGTCGAATATATTCCTTGTGACGCCGTTTGAATAGTAGCTGCCGTAGCGGTACTTATTGGTCGGGTCTTCCTCGTCCTCATAGGTCAGCACGCTGTAGGCAGGAGCATAGGAAATAGACATTGTATCCTTGAATATCACCTTGGCGGGGTAGGGCACGCTGCGCATATCGGTGTGTATAGAGGCCCCTAGCCCCTTTTCGGTGTACTCGGCTATGATGGTCATGCCGTCGGCGGTGAGCGACTGGCCCGAGTCCTTTATCATGTGCGGGTAAACCTCGCCGGTGTCGGGGTCTCGCGTGCGGTCGAACACAATCCCCCATTCCTCAAGGTATTCCTCAAGGTTGGGGAGCACCGGGCTTGAGGGAGACATGAAGACCATCAGCGAGTTGAACTCGTCAAGCCAGGCATTGAGCTTTGCAATTTCCGAAATGTCCGAGACATTGTCCTTGACCAGAAAATCCGAGGTGGGGTTGTATACCACGATAAGCCGGCAGTCCTCGGGGATTTCCTGGGTGGCAAGGTCAAGCGGCTGAACTATATAGCCGGCGTCGGCGAGCAGCCCGAGCAGCTCGTAGTCGGTAAAGGCCTCGCCGTGGTTTATGGTGACGCAGGCTATGGGCGACTCGGCCTTGATTACCGACAAAATGGCGGCGGCGAACTTCTTTTCGCCGTTATATGACCATGGGGTGGTTGAGTCGGTGTCCGAGAAGACAAAAAAGGCATTCAGGGCATATACCCGCCATTCGGTGCCGCTCTCTACTATGACGTTAGTCGAATAAATCTGAGAGAGCGCGGTTCCCTTGTACTTCTGGACGGCCGACGGGTTTTTCCACACATTGATGAACTTTACCTTAATAATATCGGGGAAGGCGCGCTCAAGGTCCTCGGCGGTTTCGAGCACATAGCGGCGCAGCGGGTTCTCGAGTATCGCATCGCGGTCGTCGCAGAAGATGATATCTACCTTAATCTCGCCGACCAGCTTGCTCTCGGCCTCGGTTTCAAGGTATGACTCATATTCGCGGGGTGTTTCAGCACCGTTTATTTTCTGATATGTGGTGAATTTCACGAAGGGCTTGTATGGTACATAAGCTTGCGGGTCCTTGTGATTTGCGCTCCCGGGGACCGCGCCGGCCTCGGCGTTTTTCCTTGCAATCTCAAGGTTCGAGGCCGCAATTTCGACATTCCGGGCGGCAATATCAAGATTTTCCTCGGCAATTGCCTTGTTCTCGGCGGCAATCGTGCTGTCCTCGTAGACAATCTGCGGGGCAAAGGGCTCAAAGAATTTATATCTCTCAAGCTGCTCGAGGGTATCGTAGTCGGCAAGCGGAGTGAAACCCGAGGCCGCGGCACGGTTTGCCGCGACAATGTCAATATTGGCCTCGGCAACAGCCAGGTTCTCCTCGGCTGCGGCAAGAATCGCGGCGGCGGCAAGCGTGTTTTCCGTGTCCTCGCCCTCTCTTGTGCTCACATAATCATAAAGTTTTTGTGCAAGCTCAAGGTTGTCCTGCGCTATGGCAAGGTTGCTCTCGGCGATAGCCATGCTCTTTGAGAAGAGCTCAAGGTTGCGCTGGATTATTGCAATGTTCCGGTCGGCCAGCTCGACATTCCACCCGGCGTTTTTCTGTGAGTCGGCGGCGCGCGCCAGGTTGGTCTGAGCTACTTTATGGTTGGTCTGGGGAAGGTTCTGGTTGAAGGCCTCGCGCTCGGCGGCGGTCGTTTTGAAATTCGTGTCAAGCAGCTCGCGGCAGGCGTCGGAGAGGGTATAAATCTGCTCCGCGGTCAGATCTATATACAGGCCGTATTTGGACGACAGGGCCGAGACTCCTGCGTTGAGCAGGACTACAAGGGCTATTACAAGGGCGGTCAGCGTTATTGACAAGCTTCCGTATCTGAATTTGCGGCTGTAAAAGAAACTACCTGTTCTCATCTGGTTTTCCTCCTTTTGTCAGGCCCAGCGGCGTTTGTCGTAAACGCGCACCGTGAGGAACAAAAATACCGCCGTAATCGACAGATAGTAGACAAGGGCCGCAAAGTCAAAATATCCGTAGCTGAAAGCCGAATACCGGCTGAGCACCGAGAACCAGTTGAGCACGAAGCGGACCGCGTAGCTGTTTATCAGATACTGTCCCTCGCTGTCGGTTATCTGGGTAAGCAGCCCGGAGGTGACCATCACCAGAATAGTGGCTATGGTGGTGACCGCGGCCGAGAGCTGACTTTCAGTCAGCGCTGATATAAACAGCCCGACGGCAAGAAAGGTGGCCCCGATAAGTAAAAGGCCAATAAGACTGCCGAAAATCTGGCCAGCAACCGGCCCGATGTGCGGGTACCTTGATAAGTCCTTAGCACCGGGGTAGGCAGCTCTGAGTTCCTCGCGGCCTATGGCAAAAAGCGGGAAAAAGTTGATGCAGGAAAAAAGAATTGTGCCTAAAAAAATCGTAAACGCGGCGAAATACTTGCCAAGCACCATGCCGGTTATTGTCAGTGGCGCGGTGAGCAGCAGCTGCTCGGTGCGCGTCTTGCGCTCTTCGGCAAAAAGGCGCATTGTCAGGAGCGGTAGCAGAATGACAAGCGCGAAAATCATCAGCGTGAAGTATTCTGAGGTCTTGTAGGTTTTCGCCTGGAGCGTGGTATAGCACAAAAGCAACGCCGAGAGGGCAAGGAAAATTCCGGTATAGACATATCCCGTCGCTCCGATAAAGTACGAGCGCAACTCTTTCTTATATATCGCAAACATTGGCAGCAAACGGCTGTGGCCGTTCTCCTTTCGTTTATATTGACACCGGGGCGGCGGCAGAACCTGTGGCGAGGGCGGTCTTACCTGCGTTCCCCCCGGGATTTGCCGGCAATCTCGGAGGTCTTTGTCTTTGCGGTTTTATCAAGCATGGCCTGTGCAACCTCCTGCTCTATTGCGCTTTTGGCAGGCGATGGCTTCTTCTTTCTGGATTCGCGGCGGCCTCTCTGTTCGTTGGCATGGTCGACAATCGTTATGAAGATGTCCTCAAGGTTCATCCCGAGCGACTCAAGGCCGACCAGCGGCCAGTTTTTCTCGGCCAGCGTGTAGAACAGGCTCTTGCGGATATCGACCCCGACTTCGCTTTCTATCATATAGACATTGGCGTCGCCGTCGCGGGTCGGTAGCGCCTCGGCATAAACTATGCCCGACTTGGCCTTGAGCATGGCCAGCACCTCGCGCTGCGGTCCGCAGATTTTCAGGTTAAACCGCCGGTTGCTCCCGACGGCGCGCGAGATGTTCTCGGTCAGCTCGTCGGCGACAATGCGCCCCTTGTTGATGATGATTATCCGGTCGCAGCAGGCCTGAACCTCCTGCAGAATATGAGTTGAGAGGATAACCGTGTGGTCGCGGCCGAGGGTTCGGATAAGGTTGCGTATCTCGATAATCTGTTTGGGGTCAAGGCCTATAGTCGGCTCGTCGAAGATGATAATCTCGGGGTTTCCGACCAGCGCCTGCGCGATTCCGACCCGCTGCCTGTAGCCCTTTGACAGGTTTTTGATGACGCGCTTATAGACATCTGTGATTTTGACAATCTCGCAGATTTCGCGCAGGTGTTTTTCACGGTTGTAGCTGCAGCCCTTGAGCTCATAAGTGAAGCCCAGATATTCCTCAACCGTGAGGTCAAGGTAGAGCGGCGGCTGCTCGGGCAGGTAGCCGACCATTTTTTTGGTGGCCAGCGGGTTTTCGAGCACGTCAATTCCGTCTATTTTTACGGTTCCGGAGGTCGAGGAAAGATAACCGGTAATAATATTCATGACGGTAGACTTCCCGGCACCGTTAGGGCCGAGAAAGCCCACCACCTCGCCCTTCTTAATTTCAAAACTTACATCGTCCACCGCATAGTTTGTCCCGAAAGTCTTCACAAGATGGTCGATTATTATCATTTTCTGCTGGTTCCTTTCCTTGTGTGTCCGGAGTGATAATATCCTTGATTATATTCTAATTCACTATTTTTATCAGAATGTGATGTCCGGTGCTCCCGGCGTGAAAGTGTCGTGATGGTTTTGTGTATAAGCCAGCTTTGTCTGTTTTGTTCAGCTGTCAGGTTTCTCGTCGGCTGTCAGCTTTATTATCAGCCCGATGTCGTCGGGCTGTACCCTGGCATCATGGGCGGCGCGGCAGCGCCTCAGGGCGCCGCAGACAGTGCACCGGTGTGCTATTACATATCCCTTTTTCGGGTCGGGCAGGGCGCCGACAGGCTCCATCAGCCCGCCGCAGTCCGAGGCGCGGTCGCCGGGGAAGATGTCGACATGCAAAGACCAGAGGCAAAAGGGGCAGTGGTTGCGCGATGAGTAGCCGAGCGGCCTGACCTCTGCCCCGCAGCGGGCGCAGACAAAGCCGTCGTCATTTTTGGTAAAGCGTTTGGTTTCCATTTCTGCCCTCCCGGGCGGCCCGGCGCGGGGCTTTGCAAAATATAGTTTTGACAGCAGGCCCCAAAACAATTATAAAAATTTTCAATGGGGTCCGGAGGGCTTTTTTAGCCCCCGGGTCGCATCCTTATTTTTTCATCTCCACAGCCGCCCTTGCCTTTGCGGCGATGTTGGCCGGGGTAAGCCCGTACATATCAAGCAGTGCCGGTACCTTTCCCGATTTGCCGAACTTGTCGTTGACCCCCACCCGGAGTACCGGAACCGGTCGCGTCTCGCAGACCACCTCGGCAACCGCCGAGCCGAGTCCTCCGATAATACTATGCTCTTCGGCGGTGACAATCGCACCGGTCCCGGCGGCGGCGCGGACCACAGCCTCGCGGTCTATTGGCTTTATTGTGTGCATGTTGACAACGCCGGCCGAGATGCCCTCGTTTTTGAGCAGCTCGCGGGCCTCGAGCGCCATGGCGACCATGACGCCGGTGGCGATAATCGTCACGTCGCTGCCCTCGGCTACCGTCACTGCCTTGCCGAACTCAAATTTATAGGTGGCGGAGTCAAAAATAACCGGTGTTGCCATCCTGCCAAAGCGCAGGTAGGCCGGGCCGTAGTAATTTATAGCCCATTCCACCGCGGCCCGGGCCTCAACCGCGTCGGCAGGGTTGACAACAGCCATACCCGGGATTGAGCGCATTGTGGCGAGGTCTTCAAGGCACTGGTGTGTCGCGCCGTCCTCGCCCACGGTTATACCGGCGTGTGTCGCGCCGATTTTTACGTTCAGATGCGGGTATCCTATGCTGTTGCGTATCTGCTCGAAGGCGCGGCCGGCCGAGAACATTGCAAAGGTCGAGACGAAAACCACCTTGCCGGTAGAGGCAATTCCGGCCGCCACCGAGTGCATGTTACCCTCGGCAATGCCGCAGTCGAAAAATCTGTCGGGGAATTTTTTCTTGAATATACCAGTTTTTGTGGCGGCCGCAAGGTCGGCGTCAAGTACCACAAAATCATATTTGTCGCCAAACTCGGCGAGCGCGTTTCCGTAGGCTTCCCGGGTTGCTATCTTTTCTGCCATTTTTCTGTCCTCCATTCAGCTCACTGACGCCTTAACTTCGGCGACTGCCTGCGCGTACTGCTCGTCATTGGGCGCCGACCCGTGCCAGGACGCCTGGTTTTCCATAAACGAGACGCCTTTGCCCTTGGTCGACACGGCGATAATGGCGGTAGGCTTGCCGCGGCAGGCGCGCGCGGCGGCAAAACCGGCGGCGATTGAGTCAAAGTCATGTGCGTCAACCGTCACCACATTATATCCGAAAGCCTCAAACTTTTTGTCAAACGGGGTGGGGTTCATGACATCGACCACGCGGCCGTCTATCTGCAGACCGTTGTAGTCAAGTATTACGCAGAGGTTGTCGAGTTTATAGTGATTGGCGAACATCGAGGCCTCCCAAACCTGCCCTTCCTGCGATTCGCCATCTCCCACAATAGCATAAACCCGATATGGTTTCCCGGCAATTTTTCCGGCCAGCGCCATTCCGCAGGCGGCCGAGATGCCGAGCCCGAGCGAGCCGGTAGTCATGTCGACGCCGGGTGTGCCCTTCATATCGGGGTGGCCTTCAAGAAACGAGCCGGCCTGACGGAATTTTTTCAGCTCCTCACGGGGGAAGAAGCCCCGCTCGGCAAGCGCGGCGTAAAGGCCGGGCGTGGTGTGTCCCTTGGAAAGAACCAGCCGGTCGCGGTCTTCCCACCCGGGGTTTTTCGGATCAATGTTCATCTCCTCAAAATAAAGGTAGGCCAAAATATCGGCGATTGAAAGCGAGCCGCCGGGGTGTCCCGAAGCCGCCGCATGAGTCGCCTCAAGTATGCCCAGCCGGATATTTGCGGCGGTCCTCTTCAGAAACTCTAGTTTTTCCTGTTCCATTGCGTCCTCCTCTGAACCTGCAAGCATTTTGCACAGGTAGATACATTATATAATAAGAAAAGACGCTTGTCAAGAATTTGCTTTGCTTGGACGCTGCATGGCTTGCGGCAACTCAAAAGCTTGTCCGGTGCGGTGCCGGGAGCGGAATTAGACAGCGCAAAAGCCCGCAGCATCGCTGCGGGTTGGGCTTATCCAATGTAAATTTCAGCGCCTTTTCCTTTATGAGAATTCTATGCTCTTTGCCCACTTGAAAATATTCCTTTCATAATCGTCGGCGTCTTTTTCAAGCGTGGCAAACTGGACCATCCAGAACGAATCCGAGGTTTTGAAGACAAATGTATAGTAATGATAAAGGTCCTTGGTCTCGGGGTTTTTATAATAATATTCAAAGTATTTCAGTCCGGACTTGTTTTTCACTTTTGTAGATGAGCCGAGTTTGTTGGCGGATATCAGCAAATCGGCGTACTCGCCGAGCGTCATCTCGTCAGAGCCGGCCACAAGTGAAAAGGGTTCTTTTAGAGCAAAAATAGCTATATCCCGGGAGGTATAGCATGCCGTATACCCGGCTTGATAATATTCGCTGAATTGCGTGTTT
>DURE01000001.1 GCA_012837425.1 Clostridiales bacterium | reverse complement strand
TTATTGCAGAAACATCGGTTAAGCTCTGCCCCGCTGAGGTAGGATGTGCCGTGCGGCGCATTGCGGGAGATGTTTCGGTTAATTTCAGTCAGTACCCTCAGGACAAACTCCTCTCAAAGAATCAGTCGAAAAATATCCGATGCGGGGACAACGGAATATTCAAAGGAGTGCCGCTGACCGAGGAGCAGAAAGTACTCTCGGAGATAGCTCGGAATTTGTATACCGCATATCCATATGACGGTAAATACATAATGGACGGGGATCGGCTTATCATCTGCCAAAGTAATGTGAAAACAAAAAATCTGAGAAAGGTATTTCCGACAGCAATCATTAATCCACTCGGGGACTGGAGCGGCGGCATTGACGTTGACACCGGTGCTACAAACCGTAAACTCGGCTCGGATATGGCGGACAGTGTAACCGGCGGAGGGTTGCATGGCAAGGACTTATCCAAAGCCGATGTGTCGGTCAATATCTATGCTTGGCTGAAAGCGCAGAGCGAGGGGTTTCCAGTTGAGCTCTGCTGTGCTATCGGTGACGACACCGTTGACGGCAGGCCCTACTCCGAGATTGTGCGGATTGCAAGGGACTATATCACCGCTATTGGTGGTTTCGAGAAGTTTGCGGAATGGGGGCTTGTATGAAAAAGACTACAACTGAAATGAAACTGGTGGCTCTCGACAAACTTATCCCCTATGCCAACAACGCAAGAACACATTCGCCGGAGCAGATAAACAAGCTCCGCTCCTCCATTCGGGAGTTCGGATTTATTAACCCCATAATAATCGACCGTGACTTTGGAGTAATTGCCGGCCATGGCAGAATTAGTGCTGCAAGAGAAGAAGGCATCACAGAGCTAACTTGTATTATAAGTATACACGATTCAGCTTAATGGCTTCATGGCCGCCGGACTGACTCAGAAGGAACTGGCACAAAAAATGGGCATCGCTGAGCGCACTATTCAGTATTACGAACTTGGGCAGCGCAAGCCGCGTAAAATAGAGACGGTGGAGAAGCTCGCCGAGATACTTGGGGTTGATATGAGTAATCTGCTTGACGCAAGAAGCCTTCTGCTTATTGGCGCCGAGGAGAAGGGCGGAGCGAGGTCTGCCCGTGAGGTCGAGGAGCTGGTGTCTGAGTTGAGCGCCCTTTTCGCCGGCGGTGAGCTTGCCGATGAGGAGAAGGACGTTATAATGGCGGCTCTAAACCGCGCCTATTGGGACGCGAAGGAAGACAACAAAAAGTATGCCCGGAAAAAGTATAATAAATAATGCATTATTTAATAATAATTCTCCTGTGCGGGGGAGGTGAGTCGGGTGCAAAGTAAACGGGCAGATGAAATCGGCGCAAGGTTAACAGCAAAATTCGCAACAAGGGACCCCTATGAAATTGCCGAAGGCCTGGGTATTCATATTTATAAGGAAGATTTTCAGCGGCTCAAGGGGATGTACAGGGTAATCAAGAGGCGGCGTTGTATATTTTTGAACAGCAATCTGCCCGAGCATAAAGCGCGGATTGTCTGCGCACACGAGATAGGCCACGACCAGCTTCACCGCGAGTTCGCAAAGGGTGATGGTCTACAGGAATTTATGATATATCAGATGACATCGCGTCGGGAATACGAGGCAAATATCGTTGCCGCCTCAATCCTGCTGCCCGACGACGAGGTGACCGACTATATTTATAACTATCACTACGATGCCGAACAGATTGCCCGCGTTATGAATACCGACATAAACCTTGTGGCACTCAAGATATCACATCTCCGCTCAGAGGGTCACGCCCTGCGCGAACTCGAGCACAACCCAAGATTTCTGAAATAAAGGCCGCCAAACGATAATGATTGGCGGCTTTAACAACATATATAACGAGGTGGCACAAATGTGCGGAAGATATACCGGATATGTAGACGAAGATGAGGAAATAAAAAGTATTTATACGGTGACCACAAAGGCATACCCTGGGGTAAAGCTGGGTTCCGGGGAGATTTTCCCCACAGATACCGTTCCGATCCTGTGCGGTACTACAGAGGGCATTGTCCCCATTCCTGCTTCATGGGGATACCCGAAGTTTGAGGGAAAAGGTGTTATAATCAATGCCCGGGCTGAGACTGCAGCGGTAAAATATACATTCAAGGACAGTATACTTAGCCGCCGCTGTGCCGTCCCTACGACGGGATATCTCGAATGGTCCGCCGACAAGACCAAATACCGCTTCAACCTCCCGGGGGAGTCGGTGCTGTATCTGGCGGGGTTTTACAAGCGGTTTGACGATGCTTTCCGTTTTGTCATACTGACCACAGAGGCGAATGACTCGGTGGCGGCATTTCACGACCGCATGCCGGTTATTCTCGAAAAGGATTATCTGGCCGTGTGGACGGCCAACACCGCCGCGGCCCTTGAGTATCTGCACTCAACCATGCCCGGGCTGACGGCGGTCGGATGTTAAAGATCAATCCGACCGGATTCTCACAATTTCCCGAAAAAATTCACTCAAACCTGTTGACATATTTGCTCTGCCGGAATATAATATAGTTGAACACATATTCAACTGTTCGGGTGGGGAGATAGAAAAACAGGTTTTCTGTCGGTCTTTGCCGCATATGTGAAGGCAGCCGCCGATGACGGCGCAAATCCCCGCATACAGAAAGGCAGGGTGATAATTATGATTCCAAACATTCCCGAAATTGATAAATGCGACTGCAATATCATCCACTCCGACGTTGTGGACAGGGTCAGGCGGAGCATGCCCGACGAGGAGGTAATAATGGATCTCGCCGATTTTTTCAAGGTTTTCGGTGACACAACCCGGGTCGGTATCCTTTCGGCGCTCAATGAGTCCGAGATGTGCGTCTGCGACATCGCCGCCCTGCTCGGTATGACCAAATCGGCGATATCACACCAGCTCAGGGTGCTCAAGCAGTCAAAGCTGGTCAAATACCGCCGGGACGGAAAGGTGGTCTACTATTCGCTCGACGACGATCATGTCAAAACCATTTTCGATCAGGGTCTGTCGCATGTCGAGGAAAAATAAGTTTTTTTACCACAACGGTTGAATAATTGAGCAAATGAACAATTATAGAGGTATTAACAATGGAGACGGTACTCAGGAATGAATATGTTTTTGACCGCCTGTGCTGCCCCGACTGCGCGAAAATCATCGAGCGCGAGATAAACGGTCTTGCCGGCGTTTCTGACGCGAAGGTGGATTTTGCGACGAGGACCCTGATTCTGTCGACACACGGCGCCGGGCTGACCGCGCCCCTCTCGCGCGAGATCGAGGCGATAGCCGGAAAATATGACTCGGGGATCACGCTAAGCGGACCTGAGCCGGGGAAAAAGTCCATATATCTGCGGGGTCTTGACTGTGCCGAATGCGCCCGTAAGATCGAGAATGCGGTAGGGCGGCTCGACGGGGTCAGCGCGGCCAGGCTTGACTTCGCAAATCAGCGCCTTAGCATCGAGGTATACGACAAAAACAATATGCCGGCCGTCCTTGCGGCGGCGGAGAAGATCGCGCGTGAAATCGAGCCCGACGTCAGTGTTTCATACGCTGGCGACAGGTCCGATGTCCCAGCAGATTCAAAAACCGGCCGGAAGCTATCATACGCCGGCCTTCTGATCGGCGCGGCCCTCTTTGCCATTGGCCTTATTCTCGGCTTCTCGCCGGTGCCAAGGCTTATAATATTCCTTGCCAGCCTTATCCTTGCCGGCGGGGAAATCGTATTGAAGGCCCTGCGGAATATGGTCAGAGGCAGCGTTTTTGACGAAAACCTGCTTATGAGCATCGCAGCTGCCGGGGCCTTCGCGCTCGGCGATTATCCGGAAGGGGTGGCCGTCATGCTGTTTTACCGGGTGGGCGAGCTTCTGCAGGATCTGGCGGTCAACCGCTCCCGCAAATCAATCTCGGCTCTTTTGGACATACGCCCCGACTACGCAAATATTATGCTGGACGGTGAGTTAAAGAGAGTGTCCCCGGAACAGGTCGGTGTAGGGGATATGATAATGGTCAGACCGGGCGAGAGGATACCGCTCGACGGCGTGGTGGTTGAGGGAAGATCGGCGCTTGACACCTCGGCCCTCACGGGCGAGTCGCTCCCGCGCGAGGTTTCGCCGGGTGACGACGCGCTCTCGGGCTCGGTCAACAAGAGCGGACTGCTTACGATAAAGGTTACAAAGGAATTCGGCGAGTCGACTGTCTCAAGAATCCTCGAGCTTGTGGAGAATGCGGCCGGGAACAAGGCCCGCGCCGAGAACTTTATCACAAAATTCGCGCGTTACTATACCCCTGCCGTAGTCTTCTCTGCGCTTCTGCTGGCGCTTGTTCCCCCTCTGGTCCTGCCCGGGGCTCTTTTCTCAGACTGGATAAAGCGCGCTCTGATATTCCTTGTCGTCTCCTGCCCCTGCGCGCTGGTTATCTCAATCCCGCTCGGGTTTTTCGGGGGGATCGGCGGGGCGTCGCGGCGCGGGATACTTATTAAAGGAAGCAACTACCTCGAGGCCCTCAACAGGGTGGACACAGTGGTCTTCGACAAAACCGGCACACTGACAAGGGGAAGCTTCAGGGTGACAAAAATAAAGGCCTCGGAGGGCTTTTCCGAGGACGAGGTTCTCTCGCTCGCATCGCTCGCCGAGAGCTTTTCGGCTCACCCGATAGCCCTCTCGATCCGCGAGGCCCGGGGCGGCGCGAGTGACGCCGGGAGTATTGATGGCTACGAGGAGATACCCGGGCAGGGCGTCCGGATGAGTGTAGGCGGCCGGGCTCTTTTGGCAGGGAACGCGAAGCTGATGAAGTCCGAGAACATCCCTCTTTCCGACGGCACCGAGCACGGAACCCTTGTGCATGTGGCGGCCGACGGGAAATACGCCGGATATATAGTCATCTCCGATCAGATAAAGCCAGATGCCGCCGGGGCGATCGGCCGCCTGCACGAGTCGGGGGTTAAAAAAACCGTGATGCTCACCGGCGACAGCAGGGAGGCCGGTGAGCGTGTCGGGTCCGAGCTGGGGCTTGACGAGGTATACACCGGCCTGCTCCCGCAGGAGAAGGTCGAGAAGCTTGAGCACCTGATAAAAGCTGCCTCGCCGGGTCGTGTCGTCGTGTTCGTCGGCGACGGTATCAACGACGCCCCGGTGCTGGCACGGGCCGACGTCGGAGTGGCGATGGGGGCTCTCGGCTCCGACGCGGCAATTGAAGCCGCCGATATCGTGCTCATGACCGACGAACCCTCAAAGCTGGCCGATGCCCTCGGCGTAGCCAAAAAAACCCACCGCATAGTCTGGCAAAACATAATATTTGCCCTCTCGGTCAAAGCCCTCTTCCTCACCCTCGGAGCTCTCGGGATAGCTACGATGTGGGAGGCCGTCTTCGGCGACGTGGGTGTCACAGTTCTCGCCGTGCTGAACTCCACACGAGCTATGAGATAGGGGGAGTGAGGGAACAGCCGGGGGAACTTTTGAGATAGTTCCCCCGAACCGATTGGGGTTATAAGATTAAAGGTACGAGGATGCGTTTTTGCACTCTCTTGCCACGCCGCAAGAGAGTGCCCAGAGAAATGCGCCCAAAGGAACCGATGGTTCCTCTGGGGACTCCTCCTTTTGGCTCGCCTTCTTCTATCGTTTTGGTGGTTAGGGGAAGCCTGCGCCTTCGAGGATTATACAGGTGCCTGCTTTTGGTGTTTGTTACCTTGCTATGGGATGGGTTCGTTGGGGTGACGGAAGTAGATTGTCAGGGTCTT
Source organism: Clostridiales bacterium (assembly GCA_012837425.1). GTDB lineage: Bacteria > Bacillota > Clostridia > Oscillospirales > CAG-272 > UMGS1002. The sequence goes on along the minus strand of DURE01000001.1, from coordinate 9,610 downwards.
TCATGTGTTAGTTTGGGTGGGGAAATTGGGGCAATTGGACATGGCCTATGTCGATTTCCCCGTTTCCCAAAACCAAGCCGGGGGCTTCATCGTAAAACGGCGGAATACGTGCGGGATGTGGGGCTCGTTCGTATTCCGCCGTTTTACCGGATACACTTAGGTTGTGGGATTGCTGTAACATCCCGGCTGTAAGTGTGCTTCAGGTTAAACCATACCAATGTTTGAAAAGTTTTTGAGGGGGTCTGGGGGAACTTTTCTCAAAAAGTTCCCCCAGAGTTTCCTATACATTATCTGTCATATAAGCGCGCCGTGGGAGACGAGCAGCCGCTGGAGCTCCGGGACGTTGATATCAGCTGCCGGGACACCGTCACGGGATGCGAGGTAAGCCGCAGCGCCCGCAGCCTCGCCGATGCAGGAGGTGATGGGCATAATGCGCAGCGAGGACATGGCAACATGGTCGGCTCCGATCGAGCGTCCGGCGACGATTATATTATCGGCCTGCCTCGGGATAAGCGAGCGGTATGGGATGGTGTAATAATCGTTTTCTTTTATCCTGATAATCTCAGTGCCCGAGCCCGAGGGGTTGTGTATGTCTATCATGTATGTTCCGCGGGCGATTCGGTCGGGGAACTTACGCACGCCGACGACGTCGTCTTTGGTCAGGGTGTAGAGCGCGTCTATTCTGCGGCTCTCGCGAATTCCCGCCTCGGCCCCGCTCTCAATGAGGGCGCTGTTCTGCATCCCGTCGATGTTGTTTTTTAGCAGTAGATACATTTCAAGCATCTGCTCGCGCAGCTCAACCTCGGCCCGCGACCTTGCCCACACGTCGGTCGGGTCGATGCCGACATAGCGCGTGGTGTTGAAATGCAGGATATTATCGTCGGCATACTTGAAGACGAGGATATTCTCGCGCGGGTTGCGCAGCTTACCCTCGGACTGCAGCTTAAGGTAAAGCTCGTTTGCCGCCTTTTTGTCGAATCTTTCCGTGTCGACATTGGCAAGACGGAAATTGAGGGTCAGCGGCTGGCAAAGACCGTCCTCCTCCCGGCCGAGGTGATAATCAAGCCCGGCCAGCGCGATGAGGTCGGCGTTGCCGGTTGCGTCGATGTAGAGCGGCGCCCCGATCTCGATATTGCCCGATATGGTCGATATAACGGCCGACTTAACACGCCGCCCGCAAAATTCCACGCTGGTGAGGAGCGAATGGAAGAGCACGTCGACACCGTATTCGGCCGCAAGGTGGTCGAGCGCGATTTTCATGAACTCCTGCCTGTAGTGGCGCGAGTCGGGTGCGTTTGTCCCGCCGATTCTATAAAGCCGCTCGAGCAGGTCGGCGAAAAGCCCGGCGTTTGCGACGGCCTTGCTGCCGTTTTCTACATATGACATAAACGGGTAGACCAGCCCCGCAGTCGCCATTCCGCCGAGAAAGCCGTATTTTTCGACGAGCAGGACCTTCAGCCCCTCACGGGACGCCGACACGGCCGCCAGAACCCCCGCAAGTCCGCCGCCCGCAACAATTAGGTCATAATTTTTTTCAAATGATTTTTTGCTCAGTACCATGATGTTCCTTACCTCAATTTAAATTTTGATATCCGCGCCGGCCGACATATCTGGGGTATGTCGGACGGATTTACGCTGCCGTGTAAGAGATGACGTAGATTATTCGGTTAATTTGGATTTGTATACGATTCTATTGTCAGGTTCATGGCGTTTTTGATAACCTTCTCAATCATGGCGTATTCCGACGCGAAGGTATTTGCGCGCTGACTTATCAGGTTGGTGCTGATGGCGGCGCTTAAGCCGCCCCAGTTGTAAATCAGCCCGACGTCGTAGATTACGTTGCCGAAAATTATATCGAGCATCCGGGGCGTGTCGTTGTCAAGAACATAGCGAGACTTGACCTTGGCGTAATACTCAGGCATGACATACTCCCTTGAGGCCGCGGACAACACCTCGATCAGAAAGCCGATCATCTCGGTATTCTTGGCGGTCAGCGGGACCACGAAGGAATGGGCGTGATTATATTGCGTCATTGTGATATACTCAGCCTGAGCCTCATCGTACTTGGGCAGCGGCAGGACGCCTGTGTCGACGGTTGAGTTCGCGATATAGTCCTGCGCCCAGCTTATCGGCCCGGTGACGAACAGCACACGGCCGGCCTTGAACAGATTTCCCGCCGTATCCCAGTAATCGGTGTCCTTATAATCCTGCGCCATGGCGCTAAGGCTCTTATCGCAGAAAAAGCCGAGCACCCTGTCGATCACGTCGATGGTTTTTTCGCTGTAAAGCGTAAGCACGGGTATGTCGTCCTGGTCCTTTGAGGTCGGCCTTACGCCGCAGCCGATGAGGTATGTGATAAACGAGCTGTGTTCGCTCGCCATGCCGAAGGTGTCATCAAGCCCGATTTTTCCGTCGCCGTTGTCATGAGCCGCAAGCCTTATCATCTGCTCCATTTTCTCGATAGTCCATCCACCCTCGTCGACAAGCTCGTAAAGGTTCCCGATGCCAAGGTTGTCGGCTGTGCTCTTGTTGAACATGGTCGCGAAGGTGCGCTGCTTGTCGTCGAGCATCAGGTCGCTGACCCCTATGTAATTGCGCCCGGCGATCGAAAGCCCGGTGACAGCCCCCTGCGTCCACCAATCCCGGCTCATATCAATATAGGGAAGCTCGTTGAGGTCATAGAAAAGGGTGTTCGGCGCCATAACGGCAATATTTTTTACCGGGCCGACCACAAGGTCGTATTCGTCGTTGCCGCTGAGTATCAGCATTTTCACCGTGTTCAGATTGTCCTTCAATACCGTATGCACGATTGTGAAGTCGTATTTCTCCATCAGATAGGAGTTTCGGCTGAACGCCGCGTCGTTGAGCGATTCGCCGTTCATGCTGTCGGCGTAAATTTCGGTCGGCACCGCGCCGATAACGCTGGTCAAGGGCACAAGGGTCCTCAGCTTCGCACCCTGAAAGTCCATGTCCGGCAGACCCGGATCATTCGGTGGGGTGCTCTCAGAGGCCGCTGCCTTTATTGTGGTTTCGGATTCCTCGGCGGGTTTCTGCGCGCAGGCCGGCAATACCACAAAAACCGCTGCAAGCAATAAAATAAGCGATACTATTCTTTTCATGCCAACAAACCTCTCCTCAAAAAAATAGATAATTAAGGATTTGCCAGCTTCAATTATACAGGCAGCTCCATATCAGGGGCGTGTAAAAAATCACTTACTTATTGTAAAAATCAAACATTTTACCGGTCAGGCACAGAGCGTGTAGTTTATTTTTTGTCGAATGTTGATTTTATCGCCGGCCGATTGTATAATATAATAAATTGAATAAAACCGGTCTGCGCCGGCAAATAGGTTTGAGGATTATATATGAAAAGTATAGCGCTTGAGGAGATCAATCCCGATATTCTATACGTGACCTCCTGGCAGAGCACAAAGGAGCCGAAGACCGACGCCAATAAGGTTTGCAGTACATATCGTATATTATATTTCAAGCGGGGAAGCGGCCGCCTTGAGACAAACGGCGGAAATTTTATGTGTAAAAAAAACGAGGCCGTGATACTTCCGCCGCTCACCAATTACAGCACCTCGGCGATAGAAAAGGGTAGCATTATAATAAACGTGAGCTATGACCTTGTTAAATCCCGGAAGCTCGAGTCGTCAAAAATAAACCAAACCATGTTCCGGTCACTGAACAACCACTATATTCCCTCGCAATTCGCGAGCGAAAGGTTCATAATCTCAAACGCGCCGGCGCTCAACGCTCCTCTGCATATAAAGAATTTTATACCTCTTGGCAATATCATCGGCGAGCTCCACCTTGAGTACCGGAACATGAAGCGCTTTTACAAGCTGCGTATCAGCTCGATTCTGACCGAGCTGCTTGTCAATACCGCCAGAATGACGGAGCAGGGGAACAGCCCGAAAAGCTCCGATATTGCCGACCGGATCCTAAATTATGTAAACGAAAACCACAAGGAAAAGCTGTCCTGCCGCACTATAGCCGAACACTTTAATTATCACCCCAACCACGTCACAAGGATTATTAAAAAATCCACCGGCATGACCCTGTATAAATATATCACCGAGACAAAAATCCGCTACGCCACTTATATGCTCCTCAATACCGACTACTCGGTCACATATATCGCGCACGAGCTTTCCTTCAACGACTGCAGCCATTTCTGCAACGTATACTATGCCGCCACCGGTATGCAGCCCTCGGAAGCCCGCAAATACCGCAGCGCTGGGCAGGTCGTATCGTGCGAATAAAAGAAACGTCTGGGGAACTTTTTTGAGAAATAAACTCAAGTTCCGTGAGTTTCGTTCCCCCAGACCTCCTCAAAAACTTTACGGCTATTGGCGTGTTTTTATTTGGAGCACGCCGCGCCGACCCCGGCCGGGCCCCACATCCCAGTTTGGCTCTGAAATGAGGCTATCAATTAAGGAGATTGCGGGTCAAGCCCGCAATGACGGTATGGGGTGAGCAAAAATGCTCGACCGAAAGCCCACAGGCATTTTTACTTAAATGCAAAGCGTAAAATGCCGTCATTGCGGGCTTGACCCGTAATCCCGGCACGGGAGTTGTCCTCATGAAGTTCTCCCCGGCATATTCCCAATTCCCGGCGTATCCCCCGTCTCCTTTCCCTCCTTACCGCTAGCCGATTGTAAAACACGAAAAAGCCAGTCGGCACAAGGCTTTTTCGTAAAATATACTACTGATTTTTCTCCGCTTTTGTGGTATAATACAGGTGTCCAAAGTCCTCAAAACACCGATTAATTAGGAGAAAAAATCATGCGAAAGAAATATGTGCAAATGTCATTTTACGACATTTACAACGATGTGTCCGAAGCCATCGAGGACAAGAAGCCGAAGCTCGTCAAACTCCTTGAAGAACACATCGATTTTGAAAAGATAATTCCTGCAAGCTTTTCTCGTGTGTTTTACTCACGCTGCGGAAGAAATCATATTTACCATTTGGAAAGCTATATTCGGGTGTTAATCCTTCAAAAGATACTCGGTATCCCGACTGACAAGCTTTTACTCGACATACTGAAATGCTCCTCCGAATTAACCGATTTTTGCGGCTTTGATAAAATCCCGGATGCTTCGGCGCTCACTCGGTTCAGACAAAGATTTGCGGACAAATTGCTTGAAATATTCGAAAATCTCGTCGAGTTAACCGAACCCGTCTGCCGTGAGATTGATGAAAAGAAATCGGATTATCTTATCTATGATACAACCGGAATTGCTTTACCTGTTTCGGAAAACAATCCGAAATATCTGAATTCTATTCTGAAAGAAACCAAGAAACTTGTAAAAACCAACCCGAAGCTCAATCCCTACGGTGCAGCGTATAACCTTATGCCGCCTGCTTCAAAAACCAACCCCTATGCCCGTCAGCAGTACATCAACGGTCATTTTTGTTATGCCGCGAAGGTCGGTATTCTCACAAATGGTCTCGGTGTTCCGAGGCATATTGCTTTCTTTGATGATGAGTTCAGAAAGAATCACCCCGAAATTGAATCTGTCAAGACCGACAGCCCGGATTCCGATAAGGAAATAGGCGATTCAAAGTCCCTTGAACCTGTTCTTTCCGATTTCAAAAAACTGTATCCGTCTTTATCTTACAAGACCTTTTTAGGTGACTCGGCTTTTGATTCTTATGATAACTATACAGTACTACATGACAAATTCAAATTTGAACGTGTCTGTGTTCCTATGAATGCCCGGAACTCAAAAGCATCCAATGCTGAATTTGACGGCAACGGAACTCCGATATGTCCGATTGACCGTTCGCCTTTTACATTTATCGGTGAGTGCGGCGGCAAGAACCGTTCAAAACGATTTAAATGGGTTTGCCCGAAGTCGGTTCAGGTAAAAGGTTCGCCTACAAGAGTTTGCACCTGTGAAACGCCTTGCACCGATTCGTCATACGGAAGATGCGTTTATACATATCCCAAAAAGGATTTCAGGCTTTATCCGGGTATTCCGAGAGGTACCGAGCATTGGGACAATCTTTATCGGCACAGAGTTGTCATTGAGCGTACCATTCACACAATGAAGGACACTTTTGTGCTTGATTCGAGAAAATCTTACAATACAGTTACGACGAAAGCTGATGTTTATCTCGCCGGAATTGTTTTGCTGGTGGGTGTTCTCTTAGCCGATTCAATGCACAGGCAAAGCCTTTACAAGAGTATTCGCAAGCTGATTGCCTGAGTTTTCACAACCGAACATTTTTTTCAAAAACGGCTTTTGTCGCTTTCTTTTTCGTATGCCTTTTTTTCTGTTTTTTCGATAAGTCGTTACTTTTTGCTTGCGATGCCGTGTTTGGGCTGCTTTTGTTCGTTTTTTCTATTGCATTTTACAATCGACTAATCGGCACATGCAGAACTGCGTGGTATATATCGATTGGATAAGGCGACACTCGAATTTGAAGAAATATTTTCCGAGGGGTACAGATGGATGCAGACCTACCGCTCGACGGCGGCGCTGAGTAGCAGTGGAATAGGAGCTACAACCGGGGGAGGGTGCATTATGGACATGGGAGACGGCACGGTGCTTATTTCTTCAAGCACGGCATCAAACGGATCGGGCGGGTTTTTAAGATATGACAAGGACACGAAAACCGTCACCCGCATTACAAGTGCCGCCTACTACTGGATGTATTACAGCTATTCATATTACGCAACCGCGATAGGCTCCCGCGACTGCTCCACACATATCATCAAAGACCACGGTGTTTGCCTTACACCGAACTCGGGGCACAGCTCCTCTGTCGGCGGCATGTGGTGGTATGATTATGCGACAAAGGAATTAAGTCAGATTACAACCTACGGACGATATTATTACTGGTACGAAAGCGACGATGTTGCAATCGGCACATACAGTAGCTACGGTTGTGCCGTGTATGACAAAAACACTCGGCAATGGCATGTTCCCTCAACCTCCGGCACCTGTTACTGTGCTGCCGTGTCCGAGAGCGGCATTATCCTCGGCGGCGACAGCGCATCCACGGGTTTAAAGTATTATGATTTTTAAACCGAACAGCTCACCATGATAAACGCCTCGGGGCCTTGGTACTACGCATGTACCGTACCGGAGGGGTTTCTTCTGTCCTCGGGAACCACAACCCGGCTCGGGGTCTGGCTTTTCAGAACCTCGGACAAATCCTTTACTCAGGTCTGGGACAAAGGGTACGCTTGGGTGATGAAACGCTGGAATGATACTGTGGTTCTGGGTTCATACCAGACAAATCAGGACTACAACGCTATTCTGCTTTTCAAGGACGGTCAATTAACTTGCATTAAGGACACGAACGCCGTCCGTATGTGTTACATGGAGACGGTGGACGACGGCGTGATTGTCGGGCGGGATTCAAATTCTTACTGTTACTTCGTGGACGGAACTACGGGTGAGATAACTCAGCTTTCCACCGATAACGGATACTTCGGCAAGTGTTTAAGCTCATGGTACGGACCCGGCGACTATAACAGGCACTCTCACGAGTATAACCGCAAGTTCGGCAACTACCGCGTCATAAGCGGCTATTCCTCCGACGCGGGGCTTATTTTCGACGAGATAAACCACCAGCCGCTCAGAATTTATAACTGGCTGAAGACGTCGGATACACCAAGTACAAGCTCTACCTACCGTCTCTCACTCAACCGCCCTGTTTTCTATGAGCTTGACGGCGGCTGGGTTTTTATTATAGGCTCGGTTGGATACCCCGTGATGTTCAACTATATAACCGGCACGGCGTACAGGTTTTATTCAGACAGCTTTTATTTCGGTGAGCAGAACGAGCACCCGCTCTCGCCCTACATCGTGCAGATTCCCACCGACGGCGGGTTTCTGCTTTTTTCAAAAAGGTTTGACTACAATGTTCAGGAGAGTTATCTCAGTACCACTTTCAGCGAGGGGATTTTATTCGTCGATACCTTGCTTTACAAGGCGACAAAAGTTTATCCGAACGGTTATTATGACACCTATGAGGAAACCCCCGGAGGGCTTTATATTTATCTCGGCGGTTTTGAATATTCCCAAAAGCTCTACTGGGACGCAGCAAACCGCACCATGACACAAATTATTTCAGAAACTTAAAACAGGAGGATTTTAATTATGGCATTTACTACTTACGGCAGCACTCAGGTGCTCAGCGGTCTTATTGGCAAAGGCTCGGGACCGCTCTCGAACTGCTACATTGCGCTATCCACCACAGCACCGAACGCGGACGGAACGAACTTCACAGAACCCCTGACATCGGCAGGATATGCGAGATCCATCATCGGACTGTCCGGCACATCTGCCACGCAGGTGATGTCCTCGCCCTCGGGAGGGGCGACCTCGAACACAAGCATCATCTTCTTCCCGGAGGCGACGGCATCATGGGGAACAGTGACGCACTTCGGACTTTTCACCTCGGCGTCAGGCGGCAACCTTGTGCTTTACGGCACGCTGACAAACCCTATCGCCGTGGCTGCAAACTATGTGCCGCTGTTCCGTGTCGGCAATTTTTCCTTGACACTGTCGTAAGGGAGGGATATTTATATGGAGACAAAGAAAGAGGTTAAGTATCTTGACATGTCAGCTCATGCGGAGCTTAACGTGCAGGAGATTTTGGAGCGGCTGGCACGACCACCCGAGAAGACAACAAAGGAGGACGCAAAAGATGACGGTAACGGCTGAAACTATAATTACTATGGCAGCGATCATAAACAAACGGAGGAAAACTAAATGAAAGAGATTTGGAATTGGATACAGCTTGTATTTACAGCCATAGGAGGAGTCCTTGGCTGGTATTTAGGAGGACTTGACGGTTTCCTCTATGCACTCATCGCCTTTGTAGTTGTCGACTACATAACCGGTGTGCTTCGTGCAATTGTTGAGAAGAAACTTTCCAGCCGAGTAGGTGCACAGGGTATCGCCAAGAAGGTAGCGCTATTCCTTGTAGTCGGTATTGGTCATCTCATTGACACTTACCTACTTGGCGGCACAGGAGCACCACTTCGTACAGCGATTATCTTCTTCTACATTGCTAATGAAGGGATTTCTCTTGTTGAGAATGCCACGGCTATTGGATTACCTGTGCCTGAAAAGTTAAAAGATGAACTGGCACAGCTTCATGGAAAGGACGGCGAGGCGAAATGAACCTACGAAAATTGATATTCACAAACAACGCCTGTTTCAAAGCAGGCAGAACAATAATTCCCAAAGGCATCATGGTGCATTCCACCGGAGCGAACAATCCAAACCTTAAACGCTACGTGGGTCCCGACGATGGCTTGCTGGGCAAAAAACAGTATAACAACCACTGGAATCAAGATAAGCCCGGCGGCCGTCAGGTCTGCGTTCATGCCTTCATCGGAAAGCTGGCGAACGGAACAGTTGCCACATATCAGACGCTTCCGTGGAACCATCGCGGATGGCATTGCGGAAGCGGCTCCAAAGGCTCCGGCAACGATTCATACATTTCATTTGAGCTCTGCGAGGACGGTCTGACCGATGCAAGCTATTTCAACAAGGTATACAAGGAAGCTGTGGAGCTTTGTGTTTATCTCTGCAAGCAGTATGGGCTGACGGAGAAGGATATAATCGGGCATTACGAAGG
>DURE01000027.1 GCA_012837425.1 Clostridiales bacterium | reverse complement strand
TCTTTTTGCGCTCGGAAATGTCAAGGAAGGTGATAACCCCTCCAACAGTAATACCTTTGCTTATCTGAGGATAGGAATGATACTCCACCTCAATCGGAGTGCCGTCGGCCCGCCAGAAGACCTCCTCGTCTACATCATAACCCCGGCCTTCATTAATTGACTGGAATATCCTGCACTCCCTCAGGTCCATCGGAGTGCCGTCGGGGTAACTGTGGTGTATGAGCTGGTGCATGTTCCTGCCCAGCAAATCTCCGGCGCTCTCATACCCCAAAAGCCTGATGCAGCTCTTGTTGCAGAATGTGCAATTCCCTTCCAGATCAATTCCGTATATCGCCTCGGCCGTGCTGTCCAGAATAGACCGAATCTGGTTTACCGCCCATCCCGGTAGTTCAGCCCCCTGTTGTGGCATGTACTCACCTCCAGAACAATATGTCCCGCATACATCTGAAATATCAAACTCCCTGCCCAGCAGCTCAATCGCTTTGTCTTCGCTCTGCGGCCTGCTTATCAGGTATCCCTGTATCTTTTCGCAGCCGTATTTGTACAGATATTTTATCTGCCCGCGGCACTCAACTCCCTCGGCAATGACACAGTGGCCCATCTTGTGCGCAATCGAAATTATATCGGCGGTCATCGTGTTTTGGGGATTTTCGGTTTTCAGCTTGTCGATAAAGCTTTTGTCGATTTTCAGGCAATCAACGTACAGCTCGCGTTCCCTGGCCAGCGTGGAATATCCGGTTCCGAAGTCGTCAATAGCAATCTGGATTTTCTGTGCCCTGAGCTCGGATATTATTCTGTTGATTTCATCAAAATCCGATGCAAATATCGATTCGGTAAGCTCAATTCCGATATTTGCGGGGTCAACCTGCATTTCATCGATTATCCTCAAAAGGTTGGCCGGAAAGTCAGACTTGAGCAGCTGAATTGCCGATATGTTGACCGAGATGTTTATATCGTCATATCCCGATTCCTTAAGCCTTTTTAGAAAGCCAAGCGCCAGACGGATTATATTATAGCCCACCGGGACTATAAGCTTGGTTTCCTCGGCAATATGTATAAACTCAAGTGGCAATACAAAGCCAAGCTTCTCGGTCTTCATTCTGGCAAGCGCTTCAAATTCGGTAATCTTCCCGGATTTAAGGTCATATATCGGTTGGTACTGCAAATACAGCTCGCCATACCCGTCACTCTCGGCAATACGGGTAAGTACCCGCCTGATTTCCTCCTCGCGGCTTATTTGTGCTTCGATCTCTTTGTCATTAAAGTAAATGCCGATGTTATAGTTGTAGCTGCCGGGGCCTATCGCCCTCTCGCTTATCACCATAAGCTTTTTGATTATCTCATCGGCGTCAGGTTGACTGTCCTCGGGTATCTCCAGAACCCCGATTCCGCCCCCTATTCTTTCAAGAGTCAGCTCGGCCTCAAGCTTTCCGGCTATGGCCCGGCAGAATTCCATCAGCTCCCGGGGGTCATTGTAGTTTGTAATCAGATAGGCAAACTGCGCCTCGTATATTTTAAACAACACGCGGTTTTCGTTGCATTCCTCTTCAAGCAGGCCGGCGATCCGCTTGGTCAGATTCTGAGTGTATTGAAACCCGTATGTAACATTCAGCGATTGTATGGTGCTGAGGTTTATTCCCACAAGCGCCCGCCTTTGGGTCGCGGCCCCCTTCTCAAGCCGGGCTACAAGGTAGTTCCGCCTGTAAAGGCCGGTCAGGCTGTCATGCTCATTGTAATACCTGAGCTGGTTTTCCATCTGCTTTCTGTCTGAAATGTCAAGGATGATACCCTCAAGCGCTACCACATTGCCATCCTGGTCGAATACTCCCTGACCCATCTCAAGCACCCATTTGCGCTTGCCGTCGGCGGTTGTGATTTCATATTCGCACTTAAACGGAAGCCGCTCGTCAAGCGAGATGCTCCACCGCTCCCAAAGCCCTTTGCGGTATTCGGGCGAGATAACCTCGTTGTATGAGAGCTCCTTGTTGTCGATAAGGCTCTCGGGCCTGTATCCGGTCAGGTCATAGCAGCCCTCGGATATAAAGCGCATTGTCCAGTCCGGGTCATAATCGCATCTGTAGGCCATGCCGGGCAGGTTGGCGATTAAAACCGTCTTGCTGCGCTCACTCTCCCTGAGGGTATCGGATATTGCCTTGCTCTCGGATATATCCTCAAGCAGGCAGAGATGCATCGGGTAGTCCTTTTCGATATCCATTAGGCGCCCGACCTTCATCTTGGTCCAAACGCTTGTGCCGTCCGGCCGTATAAAGCGCTTTTCCATCGTGTAGCCGTTGATTTTCCCGGCCTTGAACTGGTCGAATTTCTCCAAATCAGCCGCCAGATCATCGGGATGTGTAATATCAGGCCAGTTCAACCCGGCCAGTTCCTGCTTTGACCGGCCTAAAATGGTCTCAAAGGCGCAGTTCATAGCAACCTGCCCGTAGGCCGCCTGCAGCACGAAGGTTTTGTCGTTGACAATAGCAATCCCTACCGGGGTCTGCTCAAACACGCTCCGGTAGAGCGCCTCGTTGTGGGTCAGGCGACGGTTCAGCTCTTTGAACCTGAAATGCTGGAGCAGTATTCTGAGCAGCGACAGGCAGATAAGGAGAACACATACCACTATTACTATGTCGGGCAGCATGTTCTTCCATATGGCCGCGCGCCAGCCGGCGGCAGAGTAATCAAATCCTAAAACCGCAATTACCCGGCCGCCGCCCGACTCCCGCATAGGCACAAATACGCTGATAACGCTGCCCGATTTGTCTGTTGTCTGAGAGGTAATTACCGATTCACCCGACAAAATAGACTTCCAGCGGGTTTTGGCCGCATCGCCATAGCTCTGCCCGGGCGGCGAATAATCAGGGGCTCCGGGCAGCTCCGAGTCAAGCAGGTAAACTGTATTCCCGTCAAACTCGCCCAGGATGTAAGCCGACTGTATTGCACTGTTGGCCCGGGTCAGCCGCATTAGGCTTGTCTTGGCCATATCGTATTCAGGCGTCTGAAGGTCGGCGTCGCTCCCGCTAAGCCCCAGAATATGCTCGGGGTGCATCAGTGCCTCGACCGATTGGGCCAGCTTTATGGCCTCGGAGGCCGCGTTGCCATTGTAAAATTGCCATTCGTAGTAAAGATAAAAGGTGCTCAGCAGCAAAACAAGCAGAATAAAGAAAACTGTATGGATGTGTAGTCTGTTTTTAATCCGACCAGTAGCCGAATGTTTGTTGCTCGTGACGTTTTCCTTCGCCATGATCAAAAAATCCCTACCCCTGCAATTTCGATGAATTATTACCCTGTATTCTGAATGTGCGCCGGCTGAGCGTTGTTTTCAGCCACCCCGGGACCAGCTCAAACCCAAAATCACTCCTTATATAAAAAAATTTTTTAGAGTTTATAGATATATGTCCTGATTATACCATGCCGCTCTACATTTATCAACATTTTTTTGAGAGTTTAACAATATTACTAAAAACGCTCCAATTATTTGTTTGTTATCCCTTATTATCCCTCTTGCGCTTCATTCTAAATGATTCTGTCAGATGCATACGCGGGGTAGGAGTAATGATAGAAACACGCAGAATTTTGTGATAAAAAACCTTCATGGTCTTGTGATGGAAAGCTTCGCAATACTTGACAAATGCATGTAATAGATATATAGTATTATATGTAGAATAACCTCCCCAAGAAATAACTTTTATTTATCTGAAAGGAAGGGACAATCCATGAAAATCAAAGTGGCGGCCTTGATTCTGACCCTGCTTATATTGGTTTCTTTTATGGGATGCACAACCAACCCTGAAACCGAAAATGACACCAGCGTCCCGACAACCTCAGAACTCATCGAGGAGACCACAGCCGACAACACCCCGGTGTTTCCGGAGGCCGACTATGGCGAAGCCGACTTTATTGTCTATGCAAGGTCCTCTAATGCCGGCTCCTATCGCGGAATGTACATCGTCAGCGACAATTTAGGCGACACAATGTCCGAAGCGGTTTTTTTGCGAAACCTTGCGGTAGAGGAAAAGTACAATGTAAAATTTTCGACAATGGAGGAGGACAAACCGTACGAAAAAATCCGTACATTTCTACAGTCGGGTGATATTCCCTTTGACCTGGTACTCGACCGGCGCAGCTATTTGGGCTCTCTCGCGCAGGAAGGCTGTTTATACAACTTTAACAACCTTGAGCATGTGGATTTTTCACAGGACTACTGGGATTCAAACGCCGCCCGGGACTATGAGATTGCGGGCAAGCTCTTTTTCATGGCCAACGACATCAGCGTAAGCAACCTTGCCGGAGCGCGTTTCTTCTATTTCAACAAGCAACTGATAGAAGACTACAACCTGGATAACCCCTATGACCTGGTACACAACAACAAATGGACGCTCGACAAGTTTCTTGCCATGGTTCAGTCGGTCTCAACCGACAACGGCGATGGAATATGGAACGCTGAGGACACCTACGGACTGCTGGCCGAGGAGGGCGCTTCAAACGGGAACATAATGCACCTTCTGGTGGGCTGCGGCATCAGGTTTACCGAGGTAAATCCCGACGGCACGCTGATCACCAATGCATACAACGAAAAAACCTTAAATATCATGTCGGCAGTGGCGAATGTGCTACTCAAAAACAATTATTCAATTACATATCAGCAGGCCTCGGCGGGCGCCGACACGTCGGGTTTCCCGAATATCTTCGATTATGGTCGCTCACTCTTCACTCAGGACCGTTTCCTCTTTATCCAGGGCAATATGGGCGTTGCCCACCAGTTCAAGGACATGAAATCCGACTACGGCGTACTGCCCAACCCCAAGTTAGACGAGACCCAGGAGAGCTATTATCACAAGATGGACAAATACTCGCTTATCTGGGCGATACCCAACTGCGACATGGATTACGACAGGCTTGGCATCATCATGGAGTACTGGGCTTATCAGTCGAGCAAAACGGTTATGCCGGCCTATTACGAAATTACCATAAAAACCAAGAGGGTTCATGAGGAAACCGCCTCGCAGATGCTCGACCTTATAAAGAGCACTATTCTATACGACCTGTCCGAACCCTACGGCACAGATATTGCAACCGTTCTCTATAACGGCTATGTTAACAGCAGCCTTGCCTCAACCTGGACTTCAAACAAGAAGCTCATTGACAAGGAACTTGAAATTCTGTACAATAGAATCAAGAATTTGGACTGAGTAAAGCCGGAGCGCAGGGACCCGCCGGTGGTTCTGCGCTCCCTGCACTTTAGCCGGAACACATAATTAATAGAACACACAATAAATAATGAGAGGAGATTTCATTGACATGGACCGGGAAATCAGAGTCGGAGTGTTCGGAACCTGGAGAGGCAGAGCGTACATGAAGGCGCTTAAAATGATTGACGGGGTGCGGGTGACCGCGCTCTGCGACAAGATGCCCCAGCGAAACGAGGAAGCCAAAGCACTGTGCGAGGGCGAGGTAGCGGTTTATGACAACTTCGATGAATTTATTGACTCGGGGAAGTTTGACGCGCTACTGCTCTGCAATTACTTTCACGAGCACGCCCAGTATGCGATACCGGCGCTTGAGCGCGGGATTCACATCTTCAGCGAAACCATGGCGGCCTCAACCATGGCGCTTTGCGTCGAGCTTTGCCGCGCGGTCGAGAAGAGCGGCTGCATATACATGCTTGGCGAGAATTATCCTTTCTCACGCAGCTGCCTTGAGATGAAGCGGCTCTATGAAGGCGGCACTCTCGGCAAGGTCCTGTTTGCCGAGGGCGAGTACGTACACCCCATGAGCCCCGAGGAAAGCTGGAGATACAACAACCCCGAGGTACACGGCGAGTATCACTGGCGCAGGCATCTGCCGGTGACCTACTACTCCTCGCACGCGCTGGCTCCGCTTATTTACATGACCGGCGCCCTACCGCGTCATGTGGTGGGGATGGCGGCGCCCGACACAGAGGAAAACATAAAAAAATATAAAAAGGTAAAAACCGATGCAGTAGGGGTCATGTTGGTCCAGATGGACAATGGCGCGATTTTCCGGGTCAACGGCTCGTCGAATATCGGGCCGAAGGGCAACTGGTATCGCCTCGGCTGCACCGGCGGCGGCGTTGAAACGGTCAGGGGCAATGAAAAAAGCGTGCGGCTGGCATATCACCAGTGGTCGGTCCCCGAGAGCGCTGAGGTCTCGAAAATTTACGAAGCGCAGTGGGCCAGCGACGCCGACAAGGCCGATAAGGCCGGACACGGCGGCGGCGACTACTGGGTGGTGAAGGAATTTATTGATGCTATAAGATCTGGCAGGCCAAACAAGCGGCTTGACGTGTACCACGCCGTGGCGATGTCGGCGGTGGCTATCCTCGGCTGGCGCAGCGTGCTGCAACAGTCCAAGCGGTTTGACATACCCGACTTTACAAAAGAGAGCGAAAGAGAAAAGTGGGAAAACGACAATCTCACGCCCTTCCCCTCGGAGGACGCCCCCAACACCCTGCCCTTCAACAGCCGCGACGCAGAAAAAGCCGGGAGCGAGCAATAAGGTGATGATATGCCTGATAAGCTTCGTTTTGCCATAGTCGGCTGCGGGCTGATGGGGCGCGAGTTTGCCTCGGCAGCCGCGCGGTGGTGTCACCTTGCCACAGACATCCCAAAGCCCGAGATTGTGGGAGTGTGCGACATCAATCCGGCGGCCCGGGCGTGGTTTGAGCGGAATTTTCCGACCCTTAAGCACAGCACCGACAACTACCGGGAGCTAATCTCAAAGCCCGACATAGACGCGGTTTACTGCGCCGTCCCCCACAACCTGCACGCGAAATTCTATGTGGATATAATACACGCCGAAAAGCACCTGCTTGGCGAGAAGCCCTTCGGGATTGATAAGGCCGCCAACGATATAATACTCGAGGCGGTTCGGTCGCATCCCGGGGTTACTGTCAGGTGCTCGAGCGAGTTCCCCTTTTATCCGGGCTGTCAGGAGCTGATAAAATGGATAAACGCGGGCCGCTTCGGCAGGATAATCGAGGTCAGGGCGGCCTTCCGCCATTCGAGCGACCTTGACACAAACAAGCCGATAAACTGGAAGCGCCGGGTGGAGTTCAACGGCGAATACGGCTGCATGGGCGACCTCGGGCTGCACACCCAGCATGTACCCTTCCGTGCGGGTTGGCTGCCCCTGAATGTCTACGCGAGCCTGTCGAAAATTGTCACCCAGCGCCCCGACGGCCGCGGGGGTATGGCCCCCTGCCTCACCTGGGACAACGCGACGCTAATTTGCGAGGCGCGCGACGCCGACGACGGGCTCTTCCCTCTCATTTTTGAAACCAAACGCATGTCCCCCGGCTCGACAAACGAATGGGAGCTCACGGTACTGGGGATGGGAGCCTCCGCAAGATTCAGCACAAATGACCCCAATGCCTTCTGGTTTACCGAGAACTGCGGCCGGGAGCAGGCCTGGTGCCGCGTGAATATCGGTTACAGGCCGATGATACCGACCATAACCGGCGGCATATTTGAGTTCGGCTTTACCGACGCCATTCTCCAGATGATAGCGGCCTTTGTCTGCGAGGTCTCGGATATTGAGATTCCTTTCGGCTGTGTCAGACCCGAGGAGACGGCGCTCTCGCACAGGCTGCTGAGCGCCGCGCTGGTGTCTCACAAGGAAAAAAGAGCTGTTCCTATCGAGTATTGAGGTAGCAAAATGTTCTTAAATGTAAGAATGTCCCTGTCCGACATAACCGGCAGGGATTACACCGAAAAGGTGGCCGCCGCCGCGGCGCTCGGGGGTATCGACTACCGGGAGGCACTAAGAATTGCCGAGGAAAAGGTGGATTTTTACCCCGAGGCCGAGCAAATGCGAAATAACGCCCTGCTCGATAAAATCGGGGAGCGCTTGCTGCCACCCTTTCTCAACTCAAACGACGGCGCACCTACAAATTCATTCAGGAGGGCGACCAGCAAGGCCGCCGCCCCGCTCTCGGGTCTCGGGTGCTTTCGCATAGGCGAGGACGGCCGGCTATATCTTTTGGGTAAAAGCGAGCACTATCACGCCTCACTCGGCCACAGCTTCGGGGGCTATCGCTTAATTGACAACGCCCGCCGGCTGGGCATTCCCAACGCCACGCACAACAACACGCGCGGGTATATCACCCGGCTCTGCGAGCGCCGGCTGGTTCAGAGCGTCAACGGGCTTGACTGGGAGGACGACGCAATAACCGACGAAATAATAGCCTCCGACAAGCCAAAATTGCTCAACCGGGTTATAAACCTTGAAACCGGCTCGCTGGCGGTAGAGGCCGGCGTGAAAATGATGCTGGCAAGGTTTTATAAACTCTCGCCCGAGTTCCCCGAGCCTAAATACTCGGGTAAAACGCCGGTCTTTCTGGTGGTTGCCGACCATTCCGGCGGGAAAACCGGAAATTATCACGGCACCACCGTCCTGACCCAGACCTTCAGAGGACTCTGGGGACCGTTCTATGCGGCGGCCGAGGCGACCGGGCTTTACAGGGTAGTGCCGGTGAGTATAAACGACATTTCGGACTTTGCCGCAAAAATCGCCGAATACAACAGCGGGCAATTTAAGACCGCGGGGTTTCTGCATGAAATCATCCTGATGAATTACGGGGGCATACGCCTGACGGCCGAATATTTGAGGGATGCCTATCGGCTATGCGAAGAGACCGACACGCCGGTGCTGGTTGATGAGATTCAGTCCTGCATGTGGTATGGCGGTATGCTCCTCTTCCGCAAGTACGGTCTTTGTCCCGATTTTGTCGCCCTCGGCAAGGGTTTCCCGGGCGGTGAGTACCCGGCCAGCAGAATTATCACCACCGCCGAGTACGACAACTTAAATCAGTTCGGCGCGCTTGTCACAAACGGGCAGGAGGAACTGGCCTCGCTTTCATACCTTGTCACAATGAGCTTCGCCCGCGCAAACAGCGATGAGGTTGAACGGTTGGGTTCTAAATTTTTCGACGGGCTCTTAAGCCTAAAAGACAAATACCCGGCCAAAGTTATCGCGGTCGAAGGGCTCGGACACCTTGCGGCGCTTCATTTCAATACGGTTGGGGAGGCGGCGGGATTTGCAAATGCGCTCAATGCAAACTGCGTCGACGCCAGCGCACAGCTCTACAAGCCCGACTGTCTACCGGCCGTGCTCTTTAAGCCGCCGATAATAGCCTCCGACGCGGTTGTAGACAGGCTGCTCGAAATTATAGACGGGCTTTTGGGGAAGACATGATTTTTATAGGGCTTGACATAGGCAGCACCGCGGTCAAGGCGGTTGCCGCAGATGAGGGCGGGAATATTCTCTCAAGAGGCAGGCAAACATATCCGACCGAGACATCGGGGATATATTCAACCCAGAATCCCGACGATTGGTGGGCTGCATCGGTTGGCGCACTGCGGCAGGTTGTTGCGGAGCTGCGCAACCCCGGCGAAGTTTGCGCCCTCGGCATCTCGGCTCAGGGCGGGAGCATATTCGCGCTCGACAGTAATTTCACCCCCTTGACAGAGGCCATGACCTGGATGGACAGGCGCGCTGCTGCCGAGGCCGAGGAAATAAGACGAGCCCTCGGCGATAAGATTTACAAAAGCTGCGGCTGGCAGACCTCGCCGGTAGACTGCGCCTCAAAGCTGCTCTGGCTCAGGCGCCAGAGGCCGGAGGTTTTCGGCAGAATCGCAAAAGTCATGACTACAGAGGAGTTTATCAATTATAAGCTCACCGGCCGGGCGGTGACCGACCCAACCGGTGCGGCCATCACCCGGCTTTACGACATAAACAGGCTTTGCTGGAATTATGATTTACTGAGACACCTCGGCATAGGCGAGGAAATGCTCCCCGAAGTCCTGCCCTGCGGCAGTGTGGTCGGCAGGCTTGCAAAATCGGCCGCGCGCGTACTGGGGCTGGGGGAGGATGTTGCGGTTCTGAACGGCGCACACGACCAGTACTGCGCCTCGCTTGGGAGCGGCGTCATAAACCCCGGCGAAATCCTCTTGGCAACCGGCACTGCATGGGTGATTTTCGGGGTTACGGCAGAACTGAAATTTGCCGACGAACGCATTGCGCCGGGAATACACCCGGCAGCGGGGAGATTCGGCGCTATGACCTCGCTCGGCGGCGTCGGGGCCGCAATTGAAAACCACGCCGGCCGCTATGGTCTCTCACTCCAGGATATTGACAGTGGCGCCGCGGGCCGGCGCGAGAATGCCGCACAGCTGCTGTTATGTCCCCGCGACCCGGCAGATTCAGCAAGTCGGCTAAGCGACAATTACGACGAATACGACATTGCTCTGGCAATGATGGAGGGCGCGGTCTTTGAGGTGCGACTGACACTTGAAAAATTCAGAGCTCAGGGCCTGACGTCGGGCACGAGCGGGGCGCTCACCATGTCGGGCGGCGCCGCAAAAAGTAAGCTCTGGAGCTCAATTGTCACGGCGGTCTGCGACCGCCCCCTGCTGCTCACCGGGGAGCCCGACACCCCGGCACTCGGCGCTGCCATTATAGCCGCTGTGGGCTCGGGCGCATTTCCGGATTATCAAACCTGCCTGCCCCGCTTTGTCAAAAAAAGGCCGTTTGGCACTGAACCCGGGTTTGTTAGCTTTTACCGTGAAAAATTCGTGCGCTACAAAAGGCGTTTTACCGAATAAATCATCAGGAGCCAAAAATATGTTCGGAGTAAATCTTACTGAATACGACAAAAAGGTCTACCGCGAGAAGCTTGCGGACTTCCTCCCGCCAAAGTTTATAGATGTTCATGTGCACCTCTGGGAGCCGGGGACAAAGCGGCCGGGGCAGAAGGGCGCTGCCCGCTGGCCCTCGCTTGTGGCCGACTCCCAGACCTACGAGGACATGGACCTGTCCTTTCAGCAGCTCTTCCCCGGCAAGAAGGTGGCCAAGGTGGTCTTCGGCTCGCCCTCCTGCCGGCTCGATGTTGTAAATTCATATGTGCAGAAAATCATACAGGAGCAACGGGTCCGCGCGCTATACTGCACAAGTTGGGACACCACCCCCGCGGAGATAAAAAAAGCGCTCGACGCGGGCTTTGTCGGCATAAAGCCCTACCAAAACAATTCCCCGCCCGACATACCGGCAGCCGAACTGCAGATTTTTAACTTCCTGACGCATGAGCAGCTGAAATTCATGGATGAGGTCGGCGGCATAGTCATGCTGCACATCCCGCGCGCCGGGCGGCTGCGCGACCCGGTAAATCTTGCTCAGTTGGTTGAAATAGACCGGAAATACCCCCGCGCAAAGGTCATTGTCGCCCATGTGGGGCGGGCTTATTGCCCCGAGGACATCGGCGAGGCCATGAGTATTTTGAAGAACACAAAAAACCTCATGTTCGACTTTTCGGCGAACACGCTTGACTTGGCGATGGAAAAGTGTATTGAGGCGGTGGGCACAAAAAGGGTAATGTTCGGCTCCGACATGCCCTACACCAAAATGCGCATGTACCGGATATGCGAGAGCGGCAATTATGTAAATGTGGTACCTCGCGGGCTGTACGGCGACGTGTCGGGCGACAGCCACATGCGCGAGACCGACGAGAGCGATATAACTCTCTTTATGTACGAGGAGTTGCTCGCCTTCAGGCGTGCGGCCCTGAGACTCGGCTTAACCCAGGACGATATAAACGACATTATGTATAATAACGCATCCGAATACTTCGGGATCGAGCTTTGAGCCTGGTCGGCAGAAAGGAAAACATATGGGCGGCAAGAAAATAAAAATCGGTTTTCTTCCATTTTACATCAAGCTCTATGACGATATAGGCACCGGAGCGAGAGCCCGCGGAAGGCTCGGGACCTTTTATGAAACCCTGGCGGCCGGATTCGAAGAACTTGGATTTGAGGTTGTACGCTCGGAATTTTGCAGAGTTGCCCCCGAATTTTCGGCGGCGGTCGGGCACTTTGAACGCGAGGGCGCTGACTGTATTGTGACCTGGCACGCGGCATACTCCCCCTCTCTTGAATGTGTCGGCGCGCTGACCCGAACCGACCTGCCGGTCGTGGTGCTTGACACCACCGAGACCTACGATTTCGGCGCCACACAGGACCCGGGCGAGATAAGCTACTGCCACGGCATACACGGGGTCATGGACATGTGCAGCCTGCTCTTGCGTCAGGGCAAGCAATATGCCATTGCCGCGGGGCACTATTCCGAATCGGATGTGTTTCAGAGGACGGCGGGCTTTGTCCGCGCCGCCGTCGCCGCGCGGGCGCTGCGCGGCAGCCGGGTCGGGAGCCTCGGCGGCAGCTTTGAGGGCATGGGGGATTTCCTTGTCTCCGACGAAGAGCTGAAATCGCATTTCGGGGTGACTGTGGTCTACCCCGAAGAAGGCGAGCTGGCCTCAATCCTTGGTAGCATCAGCGACGAGGAGACGGCGCGCGAAGTGGAGCTTGACCGGACAAACTGCTACGAAATAGAGCCTGTCGACCCGGCCGCCCACATAAGGACCGCAAAAAACTGTCTTGCTGTGCGCCGATGGACTCAAAAACACGGGCTTAGTGCCTTCACCGCAAATTTCAGAACTATAACCGAAACCGGGCTCACTACCATGCCCTTCATGGAAGCCTGCAAGGCCATGGCTCGCGGCATAGGCTATGCGGGAGAGGGAGATGTGCTCACCGCCGCACTGCTCGGCGCGCTGCTTCGGGGCTTTCCCGAGAGCAGCTTTGTCGAGATTTTCTGCCCCGACTGGCGGGGGAACACGCTGCTGCTCAGCCACATGGGCGAGTACAACCCCAACCTGATTTGCCAGCGGGCCGGGATGAAGGAGATGAACTTTATTTTCGGCAAGGGCGAAAATCCTGTGGTCTCATACGGCTGCTACCGCGGCGGGGAGGCGGTATTTATAAACCTCCACCGCACGGCCGAAGGCTTTCGGCTGCTGGCCTCGCCGGTTGAGATGCTCGATGTCTCTGGGGACAACTTTGAGTCAAGGGTGCGCGGGTGGATGAGGCCGCACATGCCGATAGCCGGGTTTTTGGAGACCTTAAGCCGGGCCGGGGCCACACACCACAGCGCGCTTGTCTACGGGGCGAGGCCCGAGCAGATTGGGTTTTTCGCCTCGCTTTGCGGGCTGTCCTGCGAAATTATCTGAGCCGCAGGCAGGTTTATATTGAACAGGAGTTCGGGGGCAGAGTCCCAGGGTGAAAATGCGCTATGGGCAAAGCCCTGCTCATTAAAACTCCGGCGGCGGAATTTTCATTCCCGCCGCCGGGGTGCTCATTCAGCTTATATCCACTCTATACAGGGCGCCGTATGTATTGTAATTGATATTGAAGGTGATATAAAACGACCGGCCGATGTGGAAAATCGCTTCGCTCTCGTGCTTGATTTTGTCTTCAAAGTTTATTGTCTTGATATAGTTGCCCTCCCAGTCGTAAACGACGATGCAGTTCTCCCAGCTCTGCACGAAATAAATATATTTTTCATCGCTGTCCATTCCCTGCTTGGTAAATCCGGTTACCTGCCCGATATGAAACTTTTTCCCGACATAGTTGAAATTGCTGTCGACAATGACAAAATTAAATCCGTGGCTTATCCCCAGCGCGTACCTGTCAAGCTCGGGGTTGTAGGTTATCGAATAAATTTCATATCCTATCTTTATGGTTTCGACAAGCTCAAGCGTGTCGGGATTGATAAACGAGACCTTGGTACGGTCGGGTGCGTTGTGCGAGACGACAAGCTGACCGGTCTTTGAGTTGTAGCAGATGTCGTTGCCGTGGTCTATGGCAAGCGGCTTGCTGTCCTTGACAACCTTCCAGGTTGCAAGCTCAATTTTCCTGATGATGCCGACGCTCGGGGTCTCCTTCTGATTTTCAAGTATGACATAGGCATATTCCCCGTCGGTGCAGGCTCCCTGGAGTACCATATGGTTGCCTATTGACTTAATATCCATCACATGCGTCAGCGTGACTGTGCTGGGCCGATCTGCCGAGATAAAATACGAAGGGGTAAGGTAGTCTTCGAGCAGCGCATGGTCAAGGTCCTTTTGCAGTCTAAAGTAGCCGATGCCGGTGTTGGCCGTATTCCCGACACAGTTGTCGGCAAACCAGATAACCGCCGCCCCGAGCATCTGGCTGTCGCTGCCGTAGATGACCAGCTTCGCGCCGTCCAGGGTCACAAGGGCGTACTGCTTTTTTCCGTATGTCGCCTTCTGTGACTGCGCCCTTTGGCTTGCCGGCCGGTTTGTCAGGCCAATGAGGATTTCGCGGACGGCAGAGTCGGGCTTCTCGCCCGGCTTATATTTGTCGGTCTTTATCGTCAGCGACACGCCGGTTGCGTTTTTTATCTCCTTGTTGAGCAGCACGGCCTGCTCGGAGAGCGCCTGAGGCGGGTTTTCGGGAATAATTATGTCATAGTTGGGTTTGCCGTTCTCAATAATCTGTATGTGTTCGTCGTCGGGCGCGGCCGATGTCTCGGTTTGCTCCCCTGTCTCTGCTTCAATTGTAGTGTCGGCTGTGGTGACACCCGAACCGCCGTCCAACTCAAGTGTTGTGTCATCTCCGATAAGCTCCGGCGTGCTCTCTTTGTCATTACCACCCTCGAGCTCACAGGCGCAAAGCAGCATCACAAGGGCAAATAACAGAGCTATTATTCTTAATTGTTTTCTCATTTATACTTCCATCAGTCCTTCCATGTTGTTGTTTTGAGCAGCGGCACAAAAAGCGCGCGCTCGTCGGCGGTCTCCCGCACTTCGGCCCCGCTTACAGGGTCGTGAAAATATTGATAGCAGAACACCGCAATCCCGGTGCATTTTTCAAGCCTTTTCGTGTACTCAAGCTCGCGCACGAGTATGTCGCGGTTCTCTATCCATTCCCGCCGGCCACCCCCCGCCCACTGGTCCTCGCCGCCGTCATAGCCGCTTTTCGCCTTGCCAAACGACATGCCGATAATGAGCTTTACCGTCTCGGTCTTTATCATGCTCTGGTAGGTGGTCACCACCTTGACATAATCGCAGGTGGCGTGCTCAAACCCGAAATAGGCCTGCGGGCAGATGTAGTCGATATACCCCGGACTCCTGCACCATTCGTATATATCGGCAAACAATTTATCATAAACTGTATTGAAATTCCCAGCTGGGCTTATACCGAACAGCAAAGCCTCATTATGCTCCTTGACCGCCGACCAGAGCCCCGAGACCAAAATACTCAGCTGTTCGCGCCGCCAGTCGGCCAGCGCCGCCCGCCCCCCCGATTTTACATAAGCGGCATATGCCGCCGAGTCGAAGGAGGCGTCGATGCCCTCCGGATAAAAGTAATCGTCCATGTGCAGCCCGTCGACCTCGTATTTTTCGAGTATCTCCCGCGCGCCGTCGATAATGAGCTGCCGGACTTCCTCATATGCCGGATTCAGATACCAGCGCTCCTTGAAGTTGACAATATACTTTCCCCTATAGTTTTTGTCGTCATACCACTGTTTTATCAGGTACTTGCTGTCAACCGAGCCAATCTGGCTGTCGAGCATGGCCCGCATCGGGTTAATCCAGGCCTGGACCGACAGCCCTTCGTCATGCGCCGCCTTAAGGATTATCTCAAAGGGGTCGTATTCGGCCTCCCGGCCGTAGCTGCCGACCACCATGCTGCTCATAGGATAGTATTCCGAGGGGTACATGCTGTCGGCGTAGGGCCGCACTTGCACTATGATAGTGTTGAATCCGATGGTTTTGATGTTCCGGACAATTTGCTTGGCGTAGGTTCTGAAGCTCGCCTCACCTCGCTGCACTCCCCCGCTGACATAGATATTCTGCATGTCAAACTGCGAGAGCCACATGGCCTTGAAGTCTCCGTAATTGACCGGGGTGTAAGCCGCCGGTCGGTCGCTGTCCGCCGGCCGTTCATTGTCAGCCGGCGTTGTGTGCAGTGTAATCTTCTCGCTTGTCATTTCCGCCTCCGTGTTTTCGGTCTCTTTTCCCTGTGTCAAAAAAAACGTGCAGCCCAAAGATAACATAACGGCAGCCGTCAGCGCGGCAAGCCCGAACACCCGACAGAGTATCCTCATAAATGTCCCGCAGCCTTTCATAGAATTTAGTTACCAACAGCTCTGTGTCGCTTTAAGATATGTCTTTTTTGTCATACTCATGCAGGCGGGTTCATTTTTTATATGACCCGGCATTGATTTTTTCGACAGGACATAGTATAATTATAAGTAAACAAAAGCCACTTGTCAATACCTGGATTTGCGTCAATCAATATCAAAATGCTGCCGGCCCGACGACTTATTCCGACCCGCTTTGTGGCATGAATTTTTATGGAGTAACCATGTTAGGCTTTTTCAATTATACTATCATAGCGACTTATATGTCTGCCGCCTTAGCAATGGTAGGGCTTTGGCTGGCCTTTGAAGGGCAGCCTACAGCGGCGGTATTCTGCCTGCTTTTCTGCGGGCTTTTTGACATGTTTGACGGCAGAATTGCCCGCACACACAAAACCCGCTCCCCCGAAGCCAGGCGCTACGGTATTCAGATAGACTCACTGGCCGATTTCCTGGCCTTCGGCACCCTCCCGGCGGTTATTGGCTTCTCTATTTGGGAGAGCTCGCCGGCTTATGCGGCTCTGGCGGTGCTCTATATGCTCGCAGCCTTAATCCGGCTCGCCTATTTTAATGTCACCGAGGAAACAAGACAGGACCAGACCGAGGGTGAGCGAACCCACTACACCGGCCTGCCGGTCACTACCGCATCATACACCTTTCCGCTTATCTGGTGTGTCTCGCGACCCGCGGGAGTGTATTTCGCCTACATATTTGCCGCGCTCATACTCCTTCTGGGGGTTTTGTTCGTCTCGAAATTCAAAATCAAAAAGCCGCACGGAAAAATGTTCGCTCTGCTCTGCGGCATCGGGATATTGATCTTTATATTGCTCATCATCTCAGCAGCAGCCGGCACGACAATATAACACCGCGGCTGCCGCGGACAAAAGGAAGGGATACTTTATGGATTATCTCGGGAAAAACATACCCAAGCTCGGCTTCGGGCTTATGCGTCTGCCGAAGAAATCCGGC
The DNA here is from genome assembly GCA_012837425.1 of Clostridiales bacterium. Lineage (GTDB taxonomy): Bacteria > Bacillota > Clostridia > Oscillospirales > CAG-272 > UMGS1002. The sequence goes on along the minus strand of DURE01000027.1, from coordinate 53,175 downwards.
GTTATTAATGTCGACTTGGTCTCAAGGATGGTAGACCAGTTCCTTCAGGCCGGTTTTACCTATTTTGACACCGCATATGTGTATGCAGGCTCCGAGGAGGCGATAAAAAAGGCCCTGGTTGACAGGCACCCGCGTGCGAGTTTCCAGCTCGCCACAAAGCTGGCCGCATGGCCGGCCAAAAGCGCCGAGGAGGCAAGGCAGATTTTCTACACCTCGCTCGAGCGCACCGGCGCAGGTTATTTTGACTTTTACCTGCTCCACAACCTCGGCGGCAACCGCACAAGGCTCTACGACGACTACCGGCTCTGGGACTTTGTTTCGGAGCTTAAAGCAAAAGGGCTTGTGCGGCATATCGGGTTTTCAATGCACGACACGGCCGAGGTGCTTGACCGCATTCTGAGTGACCACCCCGAGGCCGAGTTCGTTCAGCTTCAGGTAAACTATTCCGATTGGAACCATAAGGAGGTGCAGTCGAGGCTCTGTTGCGAGGTCGCAAAAAAACACAACAAGCCGATAATAATAATGGAGCCGGTTCGGGGCGGTCTGCTGGCCAGCCTCCCGAAGGCGATTGCCGAGCGCTTCCGTGCGGTAAATCCTACCGCCTCCCCCGCGTCCTGGGCGCTGCGCTTTGCCGCCTCGCTCGACTATGATATTATTACCGTGCTCAGCGGGATGTCCAACATGGAGCAGCTTGAAGAAAATATCGGAATATTCAAAAACTTCAGGCCGCTTGACGCCGGGGAGATGGAAGCAATAAAGGCGGCGCAGGAGATATTCGACACGGCAAAAACCATTCCCTGCACCGACTGCCGCTATTGCACCAAGGACTGCCCCGAGGGCATCCCGATTCCCGGAATATTTGAGGCGCTCAACCGCTACATAGTATACGAAAACCTGTCGGTCGCCAAGAGCAAGTACAACCGCGCCACCAAAGCCGGCGGCGCTGCCTCAAAATGTATCGAATGCGGCGGGTGCGAAAGCGTCTGCCCGCAGCACATCGGCATTATCGACGAACTCAAACGCGCGGCCGAGGTGTTTGAACATTAACAGGGGCTCTGCCCCCGAACCCCTGCTTTCTTCATGGGGGCTCTGCCCCCGAACCCCTGCTTTCTTCATGGGGGCTCTGCCCCCGAACCCCCGCTCAAGGAACTTTTTTGAAAAAAGTTCCTAAACTGAATCGCAAGTCAAGTAGCGCGGGCCCCATTCCCGCGCTCTGCTGCCATTAATTCACCGGTTGTTTTGAGGGAACGGCGGAAGGATATTATCCTCCCCTACATAATAATGGCGTGGCGGCGCGTTGTAGTTTTGTATCGCTTTATCGTCGCACCCTACAAAAAAAAACGCGTCTGGCTGCCGGGGGCGTCCCTGCACATAGATTCAATGAAAACATAAAGGAAAACCATGAACAACGACACGCAAAAAGCCAAAACCCTGCTTGAGCAGAGCTCCTGCACCTGCGTTCTCTGCCGGGGGGAGGACATCCTCACCTCAAACCTCCCGGGCATCTCACCGATGATGAGCTTTATCAACTCAGGCCTTGACCTGGACGGTTATTCTGTCGCCGACCGGATTGTCGGCAGGGCCGCGGCGCTGCTTTTTGTCCTTGCCGGGATACGCGAGGTCTACGCCGGGGTAATGAGCGCCGGCGCGGCGGCGGTGCTTCAGGCGCACGGGATTCCGTATTATTACGACCGGCGGGTTGAGTATATAGCCAACCGTGCCGGGACCGGGGTATGCCCGATGGAGGCGGCGGTCATGGATATAGACGACCCCGCGGCCGCCCACAGGCTGCTTTTGGCAAAGATACATGAGCTCTCAGGGAGCTGATGTAAGAATTCAGGCCTCCCGCCGTTTCGGGAGGCCCTTTAATTATTTTGTTTGTTCCTCTTCATACTGTTTTATGCCCTCAAGCCGTCCGAAGTTGCAAAAGCCACCTACCCCGCCGCGCAAAATGGCGCCGAAAATCCGTTGCCGCAGCCCTTTGTGCTGCCGCTCAAGCGTGGCGAGCAGCTTTTTCATCTCCTCGCGCTCGGTATGCCTGTTGGCGGGACAGGTCGACTCGACCACAGGAAGCTTTGCCTTTGAGGCGAAATAACGTACATCCTTCTCGGGCATGTATATCATCGGTCTGATTAGCGTTATGTCGCGCCGAGACAGGTATGTCACCGGCTGAAAGCAGCCAATGCGTCCCTCGAAAAACAGATTGAGCATGAAGGTCTCAACCACATCGTCAAAATGATGACCGAGCGCCACCTTGTTGCAGCCTGCCCCCTTTGCGGAAGCGTGAAGGGCGCCGCGGCGCATTCTGGCGCAGAGCGAGCAGGGGTTCGGCTCCCGGCGAATATCGAATATGACCTTGGCTATCTCGGTCGGCAGAATATGATAGGGTACCCCGAGACGCCCGCATAGCCCGGCGACAGCCGAGAAATCGGTCCTCTCAAAGCCCATATCGATGGTTATCGCACATAGACTGAATTTATTAGGATAAAACCGCCGCAGCTCGGCAAGGGCGATAAGAAGGGTCAGCGAATCCTTCCCGCCCGAGACACCGACTGCTAAATTGTCGCCGTCGGCTATCATTTTGTAGTCGTCGACGGCGCGGCGGACATAGCTCAGCACTCTTTTTATATTTTCCATAAAACTAACCCTTTTTAGAGCAGGCAGGTATCATATACCTCAGCGGCGCGCCCGGTCATTACCCGGGGCCGGACGGCAGGGCCGTCGCGATAAAGGACAAGCGGCGGCGTGAGTCTGAGCGAGGGCGCGGCGCCAAGCCTGGCCTCGGTCAGCACGACAGAGGGCGGTGAGGTAACATCCGGGTATATGAAGGTCATGCGCTTGGGTTCAAGCCTGTTTTGCCGCAGCGAGGTTATAAGGTCGACAAGCCTATCTGGCCGCCATACGACATAGAATATACCGCCCTGCCGCAGCAGGCGTGCGGCGGCTTCGCAGAAATCGGCAATTCTGCCCGAGACCTCATGCCGGGCGATGTTTTTTATGTCGCGCGCACAGCGCTTGCCCTGACCGGTGGGCATGTATGGAGGGTTTGAGAAAACCACGTCAAGACTGCCACCGAGCACGCCGGGTTTTATATCCCTAATGTCAGCGCAGAGCTGTGTGATTCTGTCCTCAAAGCCGTTTAGCAGAATATTGCGCCGGCCGACGCCGGCGAGCCCCGGGTGAATTTCGATAGCCCAGATGTGGCCGAGCTTTTCCCGCTCGGCGCAGAACAGCGAGACTATTCCGGTCCCGCTGCCAAGCTCTGCCGCGCGCGCCCGCGGCTGCGGGCGGACAAAGGCTGCCAGCATATAGGCGTCGGTGCCGTAAGCGAGGCCGCCGACCTTCTGAATCAGCCTTATTCTGTCATTGACCTTTTCAATGCGCTCATCATCATATACCGGCAGGCTATACATTTGCGCTCCTTTCGGAAAACAAACGGAGCAGCCGGCTGCTCCGTTTGTTTTCCGGTCATGCGGATATGTAGGTTATTCGGACTGCGGCGCTTCTACCGGACAAACACCGGCGCAGAGCCCGCAATCGATGCATTTTTCGGGGTCGATAAAATACTTGCCGTCTTTTTCGCTTATCGCCTCGACAGCGCATTCATCGGCGCAGGCACCGCATGCGGTGCAGTCGTCATTAATTTTGTAAGCCATTTGATACCTCCGGATGTTGTTATGGCTATATTGTAGCATAAAGTGCCGGATTTTGCAATCGGAAAAATTATTTCCGAAACAAAATAATTCGCACATGCTGCCGGGGCTGCCGGCCGCTGAGCCGGCGAATTTCATTCGCCGGGGTCCTTCTGCCCCGCGCCGGGCGGCGCGGGGCAGAAGGGGCAAATCAAAAACGCCCGCGCGCGGGCGTTTTTGATAGCTCAGCGGCCGCGGATTATTCGGCCGACTCACCGGCAGCACTGTTTGTCTCAAGGCTGTTGCCGTTGCTGATATCGCCATTGTTGTTATATTTCTCGGGCGCGCGGCTTATCACCGTTATGTCATCCCGCCCGTATGTTTTGGGCGGCAGGTCGGGTTTTTCGGTGAGCTTCACCTTTAGAGTGGCGGCCAGCGGGTTTATCTCGGTAACAAATCCTTCCCCGTCTTCGGTCCTCACCACCGAATCGACCGGTGGGGTCTTCTTTATTTCGTCCACATAGGTGTCGTATTCGTATCTGAGGCAGCACATCAGCCGCCCGCAGGCACCCGAAATTTTTCCCGAGTTGAGCGAGAGGTTCTGCTCCTTAGCCATCCTTATCGAAACCTGAACGAAATCAGACAAAAAGCTCGAGCAGCAGAGCTTTCTGCCGCAGGCTCCTATGCCTCCAATCAACTTGGCCTCGTCGCGGATTCCGATTTGCCTGAGCTCAATCCGCGTGCGGAAGACCGAAGCCAGGTCCTTTACCAGCTCTCTGAAATCCACTCTCCCGGGCGCAGTAAAATAAAAGAGCAGCTTGGTGTTGTCGAAGGTGTACTGTGCGTCGACCAGCTTCATATTAAGGCCGTGTTTTGCGATTTTTTCAAGGCAGATTCCAAACGCCTCTTTTTCTTTTGCCTTGTTCTGTTCGTGGTGCTCGGTGTCCTCGAGCGTTGCCAGCCGGATTACCGGGCGGAGCGGAAGCACGATGTCTTTTGCAGGAACTTTTCTGTTGGCCATGCAGACCTCGCCGTACTCCAGGCCGCGCGCGGTCTCAACAATTACATGGTCGCCGCACTCGGCGCGTATCTCGCCCGGCGCGAAATAATATGCCTTGCCACGGCGCTTAAAGCGGACCCCGACAACCTCGACCGCATCGGCGTCATCAATCACTTTGAGGGCGGGCTGCTCGTCCGAAAAATCAAATACAGAGAGGTCGGGCAGAATAAATTTTTGCAGGGCTTTTACTTCCTGCGGGCGGTCGCCGGTTATGCTGCCGCAGTCGCAGGAGCAATTCTGTCTGGCTATATTGTCAGACACAGCATCAGCCGCAGAAAAAACGTCTTGGGTGCTGACCAGCGCTTCGGGCGCGCAGGGTTCGGTCTTATGCTCGGGCTGAGTTATATTTTGCCTCTTGCGGTAATAGCGGTTATGCCTGCTTTTTTTTAACCCGCCCGGGGAGCCGGGCTTGTTTTTCTTTTTCTTCTTTTTATTTCTGTCGTTCATTATATTTCCTTTCTATTGCCGTATGACGGCTGTTCTGGCAAAAACCAAATTGGTCAAAGTGAGCCTTATGTTGGCGTTCCTTCCGATAAACCCGGCGGCGGTGTCAACCTGTTCAAAAAGCAAAAGCAGTTCCTCAAGCGAAAACCTGCCCGCCACCTCAAGGGCCGCGGCGCGGTCCGACCAGAACACAAGCTGTGCCTGCCCGGTTTTTTTGAGTAGGATAAGGTCGCGCAGCGCGTCGGCAATAAGCCTTAGTTCCTCGGTGATTTCTTCGCGCCTTGAGGAAAACATTGAGATAATGTCAAGCCTCTCGGCAAAAGACCTGTCCGGCGCTGCGAGTATCCCGACAAAGCTGCGCGCCAGCCGCCTCCGCTCCATTATCGGTCGGCGTTTATCAGGGTCAAGCAAAGAGAGAGCCTGTCCGATGCACCCGCCGGCGGCGCTTATCAGCTCGGCAAACTCTCCGGGATACTCTGCCTTTAGTTTTGCGGCCCTATTGTCGTGTGATATAAGGTAGTCGGCTATAACCTCGGAGGCTATCGGCTCGGTGCGGACAGTAGGAGCGCGGCTGCGCACGGTTAAAAGCAGGTCCGAGGCCGAGCGGCATATAAGCAGGAAAACCGCAAAGCCCGGCGGCTCCTCAAGGGTCAGGAGCAGGGCGTTCTGAGCCTCGGGCGTCATTTTGTCGGCTTCCTCAATTATATAGACCTTATACGCAAAATCAATCGGCAGGACAATAACATCCCGCCGGATCTGACGGGCAACCTCAACCCCGATAGATGACCTGCCCTGTTCGGGAATAACAGATATTACGTCAGGGGTTTTATTTCCGAAAATCTTCCGGCAGGCCGGACAGACGCCGCAGGGCAGCCTGTCAGGGTTTGAGCAGGACAGCGCTGCGGCTATTGAGCGGGCAAGCGTCCTGCGGCCGCTGCCCTCCTGCCCCTCGATAATGTATGCGTGCGGGAAGGTTCCCGATTTTATCTCGGCCGCAAGGCGAACGCGGAGCGTGGCGTTGCCGGCGATATTACCAAAAAATTCAGACATCGCTCGCCCTCCTGCTCAAGCTCTATGAATCCGGCCAATTTAATTATACCAAATCACATGGTGCCTGTCAATCCACATCCTAAAATCCTTGGGCGCAACCGCCTCAAGGGAGCCGGCGGGTAATTGACATCGGCTACATTCCATGCTATAATAATAATTTAAGAAAAACCGGATTATCTGGCGGGGAGGCAGCAGATGGACGAGAAGAAAAAGAATAATAACCCCGACCGGGACGAGTCTGACGGGTTTTGGGACATTCCGTCGCTCCTGTCCCGCCGCGGGCAAGCAAAAAGCCCGCCCCGAAAAAAAAGGTCCACCTATACCGTCGACATAACCTTCGACCCTCCCGACACCAAATCAGACGGCGCAATCACCCCGACCGTTCCCGAAGTCCCGATAATCCGGGTTATGGCGAGCAAAACATACTCGCAAAAGCCGCAGCCTTCGGATGGCGAGGTGCTTGTAAGAAGGTTCATACCGCCGCACACCGCCGAAGAGTTTGAAAGCCCGCCCAAGCCCGACGACGAATACACGCCCGAGCACGGACTTATCCGCAGAGTAAGGATTTTCAACTGGAAAACCAGCTATAATTATTACGAGCAATTCTTAACTCATGCCCGCAAAATAAGATATATCAAAGGGCAGGAATGCAGGCAGGTTCCCTTCTTTTCCTATGTGCCGCAGTACTCCCAGCTCTCGCGGGCGCAGCTTAACTGGTATTTGTGGTGGCGCGAGCAGGCAGTATCGGGCAGATACCTGAAAACCGACTACAGCTATATACTGTTGTTTATATACGAAATTATAAACACCGGCGGGCACGACAATCCCGCGTGGGGGCAAAAGCAATTGCTCGGCCTCTGGAGCGCATACCGCAAAGGGTTCCCGCGCCTTGACAAACTGCTCGGCGAGTGGATATGTGATTTTTCTCTCATACACCACCTGCCGCCGCCCCCCAACATACCCGAGAGGCTCCCGGCCGAGGCGCTGCAGTCCTGCACACTTAAAGAGTTTTATATCGCCGCGGTCGGCAGGTCGGCCGACGCCTATTGCAATATACTGCTCACATACTGCACAAATTACAACTATATAAACAGCAAATTTGCAAAAGGTGATGTGCTACGGCTGTATGATCAGCATATACGCGGCGCGCTGGCCCGCACGATAAACCGCTTTTCAGGCAACGGCGGGCTGCTCTCTGGCCTTGAGCTTGAGAGTAGCCGCATGATACGCGATGCATTTGCGGGTGCCCTCTGCTCATACAGGATGAAAAAAAGAGTTGAGGTGGAGTACTGCTCCTTCTCGCGCTCGCATGAGCTGAGGTTTCTTGTCACCGATATAGTAAAATACTCGGAAAACAAGCTCCGCGCGCACCTGGGAATAAAGTCAAGGCTGAGCATATACGCGCTCCCGGTTCCCATACGCGAATGTATAGACGGATACTTCGCCGAGCTACTGCCAAGAAAGCCGAGAGTTACCGGGCAGCCCCCCAATGAATATGACAAGCTGTATGATGCTCCCCCTGCCCCGCTCTCGCCTGCCCGCGCCGCGCAGATTGAGCAGGCCTCCTGGGAGACCACCGAGCGCTTAACCCGAGCCTTCGAGGACGCTCATGCCGAAGCCAACCGACAACCCGGCAGCCCGAAAACTCCGGTCGACGAGCTGCTCTGTGACACGAGAGGCGCCACTGATATTGTAGACTACACCGAAAAATCCGTAACATCGGATTCCGAAAATACTACCGAAGCCGCAAAAACACCTGTTACTACAACCGGAGCCGCAAAAACCCCGCTGGCCGGTTCGCTCGGCGAGCTTCTTGAGTTCGTGCGCCTGGCCGATTTGTGCGACTTTGCCGGGCAGCGGCGATTTGCCGCCGAGCGGGGCATGCTCCCCGACCTTGTGGCCGACCGGATAAACGAGATTTCCGCCGAAATATTAGGCGACATAATACTCACCGGGGATGATGCGGGGTATTCTCTTGTTGGGGAATACAGAAAGGAGATTTTTGATGACTGAGACGAATGTCACTCCTGCCATACCAAAGCGAATTTTAACCTCGCTGCTCGCGTCGCTCTCGGCTGGCGTGGTCCCCCGCGCCGGGGCGCCCTATGTTGCTATCGGACGAAAAGATGAAATTGCCGCCCTGCTCTCCGACCTCGAGCTTGTAAACGAGGGCGGCGGCACAATGCGATTTCTTATCGGAAGATACGGCAGCGGCAAGAGCTTTCTTATGCAGCTTATGCGCGGCTATTCGCTCGAACGCGACTTTATCACCGCCGACGCCGACCTCTCGCCCGAACGCCGGCTTCACGGCAGCGGCGGCAGCGGGGTGGCCACCTACCGCGAGCTGATGAAAAATCTCGCCTCAAAATCCTCGCCCGACGGGGGCGCGCTGCCCAAAATTATAGCCCGCTGGATAGCCGGGCTGCAGTCCGACCTCGTCGCGGCGGGGGTTGAGCCCGACTCGGCCAAGTTTTCAAAAAAGCTCGGCCTGCGCGTGATGGAAGAGCTGCGCGAGGTCGAGTTCCTCGTAGGCGGTTTTGATTTCGCCAAGGTAATCTCCGAATACTACCGCGCCTACATTTCCGGAGACGAGGATATAAAGAGCGCCTGCATACGCTGGCTACGGGGCGAGTACTCAAACAAAACCGAGGCAAAGTCGGCGCTCGGGTTCGGGGTCTCGGTCATAATCGACGACGACAACTGGTACGATTTTATCAAGCTCTGGGCGGCGCTGGTACGGCGGATGGGCTACCGCGGGCTGGTGGTTTTTATCGACGAGTGCGTCAACCTGTACAAAATCACCCACAGGATAAGCCGCGAGAATAATTACGAAAAAATCCTCTCTATGTTCAATGACACCCTGCAGGGGCGGGCGCCCGGGCTCGGGATAATCCTCGGGGGCACGCCGCAGTTCCTTGAGGACACGCGGCGGGGGCTTTTCGGCTACGAGGCGCTGCGTAGCCGCCTTTGTGACAGCCGCTTTGCGCTCGACGGCTACAAAAACCTGCTCGGCCCGGTCATACGCCTGCGCCGACTGTCCGACGACGAGCTCTTGGCGCTAATCAACCGGGTAACCCGGCTGCACGCGCTTCATTACAACTGGACGCCCCGGATAAGCGACGAGGAAAGGGTGAAGTTCCTCTCAATCTGCCTTGAGCGCGCCGGCGCAAACTCGATGATTACCCCGCGCGAGATGCTGCGCGACTATCTTACAGTCCTGAATATCATAATGCAGAACCCCGAGGCGTCCTTCTCCGACATTGTCGGCAAGGCGGTCACTCTCAAAACCATAAACGACGATGACGACGATAATTTCACGCCCGGACCACCCGACAGCCCGGCCAAAAAACCCGACTTTGACCCGAACGACATAGTATTCTGACAGTCCTGCCCGGGTTTCCCTGCCCGCCGACCTGCACGCCCCCCCGCCTGCTGAGGTCTTATCTGACGACTGATTGGCTTTCCCGCCCATGTCAGCCGGTGTCCTCTAATAACAAAAACTATTAGCGGAGCAAATCAATATGTACGAAGCCGATAGAATATTCGAGCGCTTTCCCGATTTTATCCGGGAGTTCATCTACTCGCACTCGTGGAAGAGCCTGCGCCCGGTGCAGATAGCCGCGGCGCGCACGCTCTTTACAACCGACCACAACCTGCTGCTCACCTCGTCTACGGCCAGCGGGAAAACCGAGGCGGCCTTCTTCCCGATTATCACCGACATCTGGGAGAGACCTCCCGGCTCTGTCGGTGTGCTCTATATCGCACCGCTGAGAAGCCTTATCAACGATCAGTTCGCGCGAATTGATGAGTTGCTAACCAATACCGGCATCAAGGTGACTCACTGGCACGGCGACGTTGCGGCGTCACATAAACGAAAATTGCTTGAAAATCCGACCGGAATCCTGCAAATTACGCCCGAGTCGCTCGAGTCTATGCTGCTCAACCGCTCAAACGACATCCTCCGGCTTTTCTGGGATTTGCGCTATGTTATAATTGATGAAATCCACACGCTGACCGGCTCGGACCGGGGCAACCAGATTATCTGCCAGCTCTGCCGGCTCGACCGGATTATAGGGCGAACGCCCCGGCGCATCGGCCTCTCGGCGACTGTCGGCGACCCGGCGCTGGCCGCGGCCTGGCTGAGTGCCGGGACCGGGGTTGAGACCGACCTGCCTGTATTCAAGCCCGAAAGACTGCACTGGCGGCTGGGAATTGAACATTTTTACATTCAGAACCCGAAAGAAGACCGGACCGCAGACACGAAGCCGGCGCCCGGCAGCCGCGGGCCCGGAGACGATACAGAAGCGCAGGATGAGCCGGCGGGAGAGCATATCGCCGGGCTTGACGCGGGCTATGAGTTTATATACGACTGCGTCAAGGACCGCAAATCGCTGGTCTTTTCCAACTCGCGCGAGGAGACCGAATACACCTGCGCCACTCTGCGGCAGATTGCCCGGCGCAGGGGGGAGCCGGACATATTCCTCATCCACCACGGATTTCTCTCGGCGTCAATCCGCGAAGAGGCTGAACTGAAAATGAAGGACGAGGAGACCCACGCCGTCACCTGCGCGACCGTCACGCTTGAGCTCGGCGTGGATATAGGGCGGCTTGAGCGGATACTGCACAACGACGCGCCGGCCTCGGTGTCGAGCTTTCTGCAGCGGCTGGGGCGTTCGGGCCGGCGGGGGCAGCCGCCGGAGATGATGATGGTCTTCCGCGAGGAAAACCCGCTGCCAAACACCCCGCTGCCCCAACTTATCCCCTGGGGACTGCTTCGGGCGATTGCCATTATTCAACTGTATATCGAGGAGCGCTTCATCGAGCCGCCCCGGGTCCGGCAGCTTCCTTTCTCACTGCTCTTCCAGCAGACGCTGAGCATCCTCGGCGCCTCGGGCGAGCTTACACCAAAACGCCTTGCCGACCGGGTCCTCTCGCTGCCCCCATTTGCCGCGGTCAGCCGGGAGGATTACAGAACACTGATAATTTCAATGCTTGAGAACGAATTCCTTGAGCTGACCGAGGAAAAGGGGCTTATCGTCGGGACCGAGGGCGAGCGGCTGCTCGGCAGCTTTAAATTCTACGCGGTGTTCAAGGATACCGAGGACTACACCGTGCGCTGCGGGTCGGACGAGATAGGCGTCATCACCTCGCCGCCCCCGGTGGGAGACAGGTTCGCGCTGGCCGGACGAGTCTGGGAGGTCGAGGAACTTGACCTTCGGCGCCGGTTGATTTATGTGCGGGGTGTCGAGGGCAAGATGGAGATTTCCTGGCCGGGCGACTTCGGCGAGATACACACGCGGATTATTGAACGGATGAAGCAGGTGCTCGCCGAGGACAAAGTATATCCCTACCTCAAGCCCAACGCCGCCGAGCGGCTTGAGGTGGCGCGTCATCTGGCGCGCAACACCGGAATGCTCGAGCGCTCGCTGGTCTGCCTCGGAGGGTATACCTGGTGCCTTTTCCCCTGGCTCGGGACCCGTTCCTTCCGCACCCTGCGCAAGTTTCTTTTGCAGAACTCAAGGGGTTTCAAGGTCTCAAATCTTGATTTCGAGGGCTGCTATTATATGACCTTCCGCATGGAGCGCGGGGACGACCGCGAGCTGATAAGGCATCTGGCCGGAATTGCCGCGCACAAGGGTATCGACTGCGCCTCGCTGGTCTCCGCAACCGAGCTGCCGGTTTTCGACAAATATGACGACTACATCCCCGGCGAGCTGCTCCGTAAAGCCTACGCCGCCGACAAACTCCGCGCTGACGAGGTAGAACGGAGGCTACAGGAAATCGCGGGAGAATATGAATAATAAACGAGCTTGGGAGAAACTTCTTTAAAGAAGTTTCTCCCAAACCCACTTCAAGAACCTTTCAAACATTTTTTACTTCGCAAATAAAGCAGCGCGGGCCCCACATCCCGCGCTTTTGCTGCCATTAGTTTACCAGCTTACTTGGGGAAGAAAGCAGGGGGCGCTCTTTCCAACCCTGATTATGGGATTTTATATCTACAAAGTTTAGGTCTTTTTTTATTGGAATAGGTTGAATTATTGACAATTATGGGGGATGGTGGTATTATTGAATTATAAAAATATCAAAGAGGTAAACAATGAAAATATTTGAAACAAAATATTCCAGCCGTAAATTAATTATTGGAATAATTATAAGCACTTGTATTGTATTTATATTTACGATTCTATTTAAGAAAGTATTTAATTGTGATTTCATGTTTTCAATTTCGTCTAATATTTTTACAGGTCTTTTGACAGGACTAGTTTTATATATTGCAAGTAATATATTTACAAAATATCGCAAAGAATTTTAGTTTATACTGTAAAAATTATAACTCTGTTAAAAAACTCAAAGATGTAAATTTAATAGAAGAAAATAAATTAAGTGAAGTTATTGAGTCAGGAATTGATTTTTGTTTTACTATTATGAGCGGCGATAAACTTGATCAACAAGAATTTATCGAAGTATGCGAATATAATGCAGAAGAGAAAATTAGGAAATTAATGAATGCAAGGTCATTACTGCCTGAAGACATTGATAAATGCGTTAGTGAAATAAACTCATTTCACGACGGACTAAATATATTTCAAATAAGACTTGTTAAATATATTAGGGATACAGATAAGGATATCAAGATATTAAGTTCTTCTTTTATATAAAACCAGATTTCTCTGCAGATGTAGCAGGCCTCCCGTTGATGTTAGCAAGATACTACTTCGATACTGTATAACTAGGTCAAACTGTGTCTGTATGGCGAGCCTTTCATAATCCGTACCCCGCCGCGATGTTAGCTTAACTCGGGCAAATGTATTCTATGATATACACGCTGAGCTGTATCATTTATAATCCGCTGCGTCGCGGCAAGAGGTGTGGGGTTCTCAGGGCGGAAACCATAGGTTTCCCCCTCTACGCTCTTCTTTGGTTCGTTTCTTTGTGCGCACAAAGAAATGAACATAGTAATTAAGAAAAGGCGCCCTGTCAGGCGCCTTACTTATCAACCTCATTTATAATTATCATCTCATCAGGATTTACCAGCCCCAGCGCGGCCTTTGCCACGCTTTCTATGTACTTGTCATCCAACGGCGCGGCATACTCGTATTCAAGCGCGTCAATCTCCTTCTCGCAGGCCTCTATTTCTCTTTGCAGTATTTCCTTTTCCTTTTTAAGGTCATTATATTCCATTATCCGGCTGATAAAGGTCCCGAGCGCCACCGCCATAATAAGACCCAGCACAACCGTAATGAGCATATTGGGCTTTATTTTTGCCGTTTTTGCTTCGTTCATCTTCATCATCCCCCGGCCCTGCCGCCAATTTTGTAAAATCCCCTCGCGCCCCTGTTTTTGCGTTCTTGCTTTTGTGTCCCGCGCCCCGTTTCCACCAATGTCAAATATCTATAAAGCTTGTAACTACTCGGGCATTCCATGTATTTTAATTATGTTTGTCGCCCGAATGCGCCGCTGTGTGTATCTTTTCATCCGCTGCCGGCGCAGGAGTACAGCCCCCCTGCATATCAGCGACATAACAAGCAAACCCAGTTTCTTTGCCGGCCAAAACAGTATACGGAGGGCGGCAAAGAGCAGTTTTACCAGTTCTTCGTTGAGCCGGCGCAGAAGCCTACCCAACGTCGAGCGGCAGATGTAAAATCCCAGAAGCGCCCCGACCGGCGAGAGCATGCGGAACTGCCCGTCATTTGCCCAGTATATCAGCACGGCTACCACCGCGCCGGCAACCGTGAAAAAAAGGACGTCCTTGACAAAAATTACAATAAGGCTTATCGGAGTGTCGCCAAATGTCACCGCACCGCCCTGCCGCCGGTATCGCAACGCAAAACCGACAAATCCGAGACACTCCCAGAGCACCTCAAGCGCAATGCCACTAAGAAGCGACACTATAAACATCCTCAGAAGCGCCAGCGGCTCAACCGTCATCAGTCTTTATCCCTTGAAAAGAATCCGCGGCGGCCTTTTTTTATGCTGTCTGTGTAATACAGGGCATTTATTTTCCCGTCCACCGATATTATGCCCTTGTCGGTGTCAAGCGTGCCGACGCGCAGGCCGTCCCCCTCGAGCGTCAGATCCCCGCAGTCGGTTACCAAGAGAACCGCCCCGTCGTCAAAGCTTGTAACCTCCCTCACTCCGGTAATATCGATATGCTCCCGGTGCCGGATTGCACATTCATGCGTCTTGCGAGCCTCGGGCCTTGACCTCTCAGCATTCATAACGAACCTCCGCATAAGTTCTCGTTAGTCAATAGCCAAATGACAATAAACTATATGCGGGGGCCCGTATGTTTATTCCAGCACCTCGTAGAGTCCGGCCGCGTCGGATTTTGCGGCGTGCTCCCTGACGTCAAGCACTCTTATTTTGAGCCTTCTCTGCCCGAATGTAATCTCAATTATATCGTTTTTTTTGACCTCATACGAAGCTTTTGCGCGTCTGCCGTTCACCATGACGTGCTCGGCATCGCAGGCGTCGTTGGCTACGGTACGCCGCTTGATTATTCTTGAAACCTTGAGAAATTTATCAAGACGCATAAGTCGGGATTTTCCTTTTTTTGATAGTACGCCCGCCGCACACAACGCCCCGGTCGGAATCAAGCCGGCCTGTTTGGATAATTTCAGTTATTCTTGAAGGATTTTTTCAGCGCCTTGCTGGCAGTGAATACCGGATATTTGCACTCGGGAATCATAACCGTCTCGCCGGTCTTGGGGTTGCGTCCGGTTCTGGCTCCTCTTACCTTGGTTTCAAACGTGCCGAATCCCGAAAGCTGTACTTTTTCCCCTTTTCTTATTGAGTTTACTATAGAGTTGATGGTGGCATCGACCGCCGCGGCCGCGTCCTTCTTCTTGAGCCCGCCCGCTGCAGCTACTTCGTTGATGAGTTGAGCCTTGTTCATTTTTGCACCTCTTTCGTTTTTAATAATTAAAGTCCGTATCACTTGAGCCGAAAAAACCAAAACAACATATAAATAAACCCGTCTGACAGCTTTATTATACCATCGTCAGGCATTATATTCAATAGTTTCTTTAACAATTTTCATAATTTTTATTTAATTTTGTTCCAAATTTTATCCAATTCGGTCATCTTCGTTTTGTTTATATCAAGTCCGGCCTGACGCGCCTTGTTCTCGACCCTCTCAAAGCGGTCGATAAACTTGTCGGTTGCCCTGTTCAGTGCGGCTTCCGGGTCTATGTCAATTTTGCGCGCCAAGCTGCTGACAGTCAACAAAAGGTCACCGAGCTCCTCGTCAATCCACTCGGTATCCCCGCTGGCAATGGCAGCGCTCAGCTCATCGGTTTCCTCGTGGATTTTATCCATAACCGCTCCGGCGTCCGGAAAGTCAAGGCATGAGGCACGTTTTCCCACCTTTACCGCCCGCATGAGCGCCGGCAGCGCGGCCGGCACCGCCCGGAGCTTGTCTGTTATAGTCAGGCGGCACTTTTCCTCACTCTTTATTCTGTCCCAGTTTGCCAGTACCTCGTCGGTTGAGCCTACCCTAAGATCGCCGAAAACATGCGGGTGCCGGTGTATAAGCTTGCGGCAGACATTGTCTGTCACGTCACCCAGCGTGAAATTTCCTCCCTCGGTTTCAATTTGTGTGTGAAATATGACCTGCAGCAACAGGTCGCCGAGCTCCTCGCACATAAGGCTCGGGTCATCCTTGTCTATCGCCTCGACAACCTCATATGTCTCCTCAATAAGCCCGGCCCTGATACTCTGGTGGGTCTGCTCCCGGTCCCAGGGACAGCCGCCCTCGCTTCGTAAAAGCTCGACCAAAAGCCTTAAGTCCTCGGTGCCGTAGTGCTCGGCGCCGAGTAGATACCTGATTTTTTCATCCCTGTTCATTTGTACGACAGTACCTTTCCTGTGTCCTTAGCTTCACATATTTATATATTCTTGACTCCCAGCCGGTCTTTTTTTTTGTTCTTGAGCTGCTTTGGCCCCAAAAAACGCCGCAGGCCGGGTAGCGCCGCCAGAAAATCGCGGTCGGCCGCCCCGGTGAGAACCGCCGCCACGGCATATATCACCGCCGCCGCAAATAGCGCGGCAAGAATTGCGGGTGTTCCCCGCCCCAGATGCCCGGCAATCCCATAGACCGGAACAGCAGCTCCGACCGCAATCAGCGCCGACAGTGAGGCCGGCAAAAAAGTGCTCAGGGGCGGCGCGCCTTTTACAAATCTGGCTATAAAATACATATTGATACCGACCACCGTGAGGTTACAGAGGAATGTACTTATCGGCGCGCCGGCTATATTTATTGCCGGGTTTCTGATGAGAAAATACTCGGAGGCAATTTTCACCCCCGCGCCACAGAGCATCGAGATGATGGTCACCGGCGCTCCCCCGCTTGCCTGAAGCAGGGCGTTGGTGATGGTGATAAGGCAGGCAGACACCACCGAGAGCGCGAGCAGCGAGAGCAGGGGCGCGGCTATGTCAGCGGCCTCGGGCTCACCCGGAAAAATCAGCCCTATTATCGGACGGCTGAAGACCGACAGCCCGACCGAGGCCGGCAGCGCCGCCAGCAGCGTCAGCTTATAGGCCGCCCGGGTCAGCTTTTTTACCTCCGGAATATCCTCTGACTTCAGTGCCGCCGAAATCAGTGGGACAGCCGCCATAGATATGGGGGTTACCAGCGCCGGCGCCAGGCAAAAAAGCGGGACTGCAATATTGCCATAGCAGCTGTAGAGTGTGTTGCCTACAGCTTCCGAAAAGCCTGCCGACAAAAGGCAATTGACAATAAGCGAGGTGTCAATGAGGCCGGTGAGGCTAATAACCGCCGAGCTCAGGGTTATCGGCAGCGAGATTTTGAGCAGCCGCCATGCAATTCCCCTCACCCGCGCTTTGGTTTTTACTGCCTTTATTTTATGCTTTCTGTCGAAAATGATTTTTGCCGCCGCCAGATAAAGCATTGAGAGGCCAACTCCGGCGGTAATGCCGGCTATGGCGAAGGCGGCGACCGTTTCTTTATCGTAACCCTGCCGGGTAGCGAAAAGCGCCCCGGCAAGGCCGAGCAGCAGTTTCCCGAGGGCTTCTATCACCTGCGAGAGCGCCGTGTGGCCCATTATCCGGCGACCCTGAAAGTAGCCCCGGTATCCGCCCGAGATGCAGGCCATGATAATAGCCGGGGCTATGACGCATATACAGCGCGCCGCCCCGCGGATATTTATCAGCGAGGATATTCCCTCAGCAGCCGCCATCATAAAGAGCGTCCCGACAGCGCCGACTATGACAAACATCCCCATCGCAGTTCTGAAAACCACGCCGGCCTCGGCGTCGCCGCTCCGCCCTGCCGTTGCCCGGGAAACCATAATCGAAAGCGCAACCGGCAGGCCCGAGGTGGAAACCACAAAAAGGAAGACATATATATGGTTTGCGGCCAGAAAATAGGCCATGCCCTCAATGCCGACGTATTTTACCAGCGGGATTCTATAGAACAGACCTACAACTTTGGTTATCACAGTGGCGGCGGCCAGCGCCGCCGAACCTGAGACCAGCCTGTTTACCGATGCCCGGGCGGGGCTGTTTCCCATACCGAATACTCCTGAGCAAAAAATCAGCCGAATATAGCCGACGCCGCCCGTCTGACATTGTATTTTACGCGCTCGACGTCAATAGATTTATACTCGCCCGCCTCAAATAATATTCCTCCGTCGCACATGGTAAGAACAACATTAGCCCGGTCGGCAGAGTAAACCAGAGCCGAGGCCGGGTCGGCCGCCGGCAGGATGTTTACGTCCTCAAGGTCAAGGAGCACCGCGTCGGCCCGGTATCCGGGTGCAATCCTGCCGCAGTCCTCCCTCCCCTGTGCCACGGCGCCGTTAATAGTCGCGCACTCTATCATCTCGTGCGACGGCGCGGCTGCAGCGTCGCACAAGACCCCTTTGTGCAGAAGGGCGGCAAGCCGCATTTCGTTCAGAATACTGAGATTATTGTTAGATGCCGCGCCGTCTGTGCCGAGTGATATTTTAATCCCGCGCGCCTTGAGCTTTTCGTAGGGCATAATTCCGGAGCCGAGCTTTAGGTTGCTGGTCGGGTTGTGCGAGACAAAAACCCGCCGCTCTGCAAGCAGCTCAATATCCTTGTCTGTAAGCCAGACGCAGTGCGCGGCCGTGACCGGCAGGTCAAAGACGCCGGCGCTCTCAAAAAAGCCGGCCGGCGTCACGCCGTATTTCCCGACGCAGCGCTCGTGTTCTTCCCTGGTTTCGGACAGATGTATTTGCATCCGAATACCCCTCTCACGGCAGTATTCGGCCACATGCCGGCAGTATCTTTGAGTGTTCGTGTATTCGGCGTGCAGCGCCATGTCGACCAAGACCCTGCTCCCGCCGGCGCCGTTATACTCCCGGTAGAGCGCCACTGCCTCGCAAAAGCGCCGGTCGGCCCGGGGGTCGGTGTTCTCGTCAAAGGAAGCAAGACCGCGCGAGAGATTTGCCTTCATACCGCTCTCAAGCACCGCCCGCGCCGTCGCCTCCTCATACATGTACATATCCGAAAACGAAACAATGCCGCCCCTTATCATTTCGGCGGCGGCAAGCAGCGACGCCCAGTATACGCATTCGTGGTCCAGCCGCTCCTCGGCCGGCAATATCTTTTCACCGAGCCAGCGGGAGAGCGGCAGGTCGTCGGCATAGCCGCGGAACAGCGTCATCGCGGCGTGGCAGTGGGTATTGTAAAAGGCCGGCATAAGCAGCCTGCCCCGGCAGTCGACAATGCGGTCATAGGTCCCGCCAGACGGCTCTTGGCCGACATGGGTAAAAAACCGGCCGTCAACCACCACATAAAACCGCGCTCCCGCGGCACTACCGGCCCCCGGCCCTGAATTGCACTGCGGCAGAAGGACTGCATTCCTGAAAAGTATTTTCATTTTCCGCTTCTTCTGATAAACTCGTTGTAGAGCGAGTTCGGGGAGAGATATGTCTCGGGGATAGCCTCAAGCCCCTTCACCTTTGCAAGTATCCGGTCGGCCCGCTCGCGGTATTTGTTATCAGCCGGCACCTCTGCCAGTATCTGCTCAAGGTAGGGGCGCAATAGATTTATTTCAAAGGCCAGCGTTGAGTTGATAAAATAATCGCAGCCTAGGGCATAGGGGAAGATGTTCAGCTCCTCGTTTGAGCGGACGCTCTCCCACAAATACATGGTGAATTCTGGCTTTGCCCCGCGGAATTTGAAGTCGCGGACCAGCCGGCGCATCAGCCTTATTTCGTTGGGCTCGAAAACCTCGTTTTCGATTTCAATCGAGCTCTCGACCGAGATATAAATGCTTTTGTAGGTATAGCGGTGAAAGAGCTCGGACACCTTGGGATATACCGCCTGAATACCCTCGAAAATAAACAGGTCGTTGTCATCGGCCTCTATCTCGGTATACCCAACTCTCACACCCTTTACAAAGTCGAACTTGGGGATAAGCGTCGGCCCGTCCGAAAAAATCTCATCGACACACTCGGCAAGCGCATCAAAGTCTATTGTATCCTCCGAGTCGTAATCTATCCCGCCGCCGTTGTCCCGGGCTCTTTGCTCGAGCATCTCCCGGTTAAGATAAAAATCGTCTATTGAAACTACATGAACATTCTTTCCGAGCTCGGTCATGGCCTCGTCAAGCTTTCTGGCCGCCGTGGTCTTCCCGGAACAGGTTGGCCCCGACAGCCCGATAAGCTTCAGCCCCTCAATACCGCAGACCTTCTCGACCACGGCACTCAGCCTTGCTTCAAAATCGGCCTCGCAGCTCTGAACAAAGCTCCGTACCTCTTGTGCGCTTTCAAATTGTCTTTTTGATTTCATCTTCATTATCTCCGTGCCGCAACAGGGCGGCCTTTTCTTCTTGTGTTATTGCGCTGTGCGCCATATCATCTATATTATTCTGCTCCGGTTTGCCCGGTTATGAAATATCGGCATAAAATTCGGCAATTTTCCCTTTAATCTTCGCCCGCCTGTCCCCCGCTAAGTATTCATAAGGGTATTTGGGGTTGAACAGCCGGGTGATGTGGGTCCCGGACCCCTCGGGGTCGTATCTTACAAGCTTTGTGACCGCCCCGGCACCGGCCGCAAAAATCGAGTGGACCTCTTCCATCATATAGACGTTGTATCGCCCCTCATGCCCTTCAAGCGAAAACCCGACATTCTCAAAATTGCCAACCGTGTTTTTCTGACGGTACATGTAGTAGGGCTTATAGCCGGCCTGCATCGATTTTATCTGCGAGTAATCGACACACTTGCCGGCGTCGCCCCCCTGCCTTGAATAGACATGGCTCCCCTGTCTGAGTATTTCAGAGGCTTTTTTTACGCAAAAGGTGTGAATTGTGATATTCTCGGGCCCAAGCTGGAGTATCCGGTCAAAGCTGTCCGAGAAGGTGGCGAAGCGGTCTCCCGGCAGTCCGGCGATAAGGTCGGTGTTGATACACCTGAACCCCGACCCGCGGGCTATTTCATAGGCGCGGAAGAAATCCCCGGCCGCGTGCGCCCGGCCGATTCCCGAGAGCACGTCGTCGGCAAGTGTCTGCGGGTTCACGCAGATTCGGGTGATCCCCGCGTCAACCGCAATCCTGAGCTTCTCAGAAGTAATGGTGTCGGGCCGGCCTGCTTCAAGCGTATACTCCTCAAGCCGGCTTATATCGGTGCACCCGGCCACAACCCCGAGCAGGCGCTCAAGCTGGCCGGTCTCAAGTATGGTAGGCGTCCCGCCGCCTATATAAACTGTTTTGACACTGAGCCCCAGCTCGTTTATCTGAGTAAACATCTCGCAAATTTCCCGGCAGAGCCTGTCCAAATATTCGGGTATCAGTGACAGCAGCCTTCTTGAGGTGTAGGAGACAAAGGAGCAGTATGCACATCGCGTCGGGCAAAAGGGTATTGAAATATAGACCGAGCAGTCCTTTTTATCGGGTATTCCGATGATTTTCCGCTCGGCCAGCGCCACCTCGGTGGCCAGCGCCGCCTTTTTGGGTATCACAAAATACTCGGAGGTCATGGTTTTTTTTACCCTTGTCTTGCTCATGCCCTGCCGAAGCAGCTCAAAGGCAACCTTTGCCGGCCGCACACCGGTCAGCATCCCCCAGGAGGGACGGTAGCCGGTGAGCTCCCCGGCAGCGGCCAGCACCGCGGCGCCCGCAGCTATCCGGGTTTTCTTTTCGGCGCTGACCCCGTCGGTGTACTTCTCGAACTTTTTTGACGAGCAGATTTTTCCCATGTAGCGCAGCTCGGCATATGCGTAAACCCCGTCCTGACCCTCGGTAATCCTGAGCTCAAGGGTCGGGTTGTCATAACTCTCAACCTCGCCTTCGCCGAACTTTGCCCCCGGAAAAAATAGCATGCAGAGGGTTTGCACATAGTACTTGTTAATATCTCCGCTGATTATCAGTTTCATTCGACTTAAACTGTCCCCCTCCTTCTGCTACCCCGGAGCACTTCGCTTTCCATTACTATGCTCACCGGCCCGTCGCAGGTGACATCTATCTCCATGTGGGCTCCGAATCTCCCGGTGCCGACATGCCCGACACCCGAAGAAAGCAGCCCGGCAAAATATTCGAATAGCCCGTTTGCCCTCTCTGGGGGCGCCGAGCGCAGAAAATCCGGCCGGTTTCCGCGCCGGTAATCGGCAAGCAGCGTAAAATTCGGCACAAGCAGTATCTCTCCGCCGACATCGGTCACCGAAAGGTTCATTTTGCCGGCATCGTCACTAAAGACCCTAAGCTTTAAAATCTTGGCTGCCAGCAGTTCGGCATCCCGCCGTTCGTCGTCTGCCGCCACACCGAGCAGGACAAAAAGCCCCTGCCCGGCGCGGCCGACCTCCTCGCCCCCGACACTGACGCGCCCGCACCTGATTCTCTGCACTACCGCCGTCATTTTAAAACCCCTTCTTTGCTCTGCTTAGTATTCCGACTCCGAAAGCCTGTTATATAAATCCCCTGATAACGTCCTCGACGTCGTGAATCCTTTTCAGCCTGTCCACAATCATATCGTAGTGGGCGATATTTTTGCAGCTTATCTTCATGTTGATAATCGCCCTTCTGCTGCCGCGCTTCTGCGTATTTAGCGAGAGTATCGGCACCTTCATCTCGGCCAGCACCCCGGTGATGTCGGCAATCATTCCGAGTCTGTCAACAATGTAGAGCTGCATTATAGCCTCGTACACGTCCTGCGCATTTTCGGCATCGCTGTCCCAGCGGGCGCTGACCCATCGGCTGGCATCGGCCGTTCGTTTTTTACCCTCAATGACATTCGGGCAGTTTGACTTGTGTATCGAAATTCCGAAGCCCTTGGTTATAAAGCCTACAACCTCATCTCCGGGCAGCGGGTTGCAGCACTTGGCGAACTTGACAAGGCAGCCTCTCTGACCGTCAACTATTATTCCGGTGTTCGCCTTCATGTTTTTGGGCTTTTCTGATAACTGAATTTGCTCGATTTCCGGACGCACGGGCTCGGGTTCGACAATGCGGTCGAACTCGTCGCGCAGCTTGCCGGCGATTTTGGTTATAGCCATCCCGCCATAGCCCAGCGCGTTGTACATGTCGTCTGCTGTGTTGAAGCCGACCCTCTGGGCCACGTTTTGGACAATTTCGTTCTTCTGTGCCTCGGTGTACGGCCGGTTTAATTTTTTCAGCTCGGCCTCAACCGCGGCCTTTCCCACAACTATATTCTCGGCCCGCCTCTCCTTTTTGAACCACTGGCGGATTTTCGAGCGCGCCTCGCTGGTTTTGACGATTTTAAGCCAGTCGCGGCTCGGCCCCTTTGAAGAGGATGAGGTCAGGATCTCGACTATTTCGCCGTTTTGGACTGCACGGTCAATAGGGACTATCATCCCGTTTATTTTGGCACCCACCATCTTGTTGCCCACCTCGGAATGTATGGCGTAGGCAAAATCAATGACGGTAGAGCCCGAGGGCAGCGCTATAAGGTCGCCCTTCGGGGTGAAGACATAGGTTTCCTCCTGGAATATATCGGTTTTTATAGCCTGCAAGAATTCCTCGGGGTCGCTTGCCACATCCTCGGTCTCGATAAGGCGGGCAATCCACTCGAGCCGCTTGTCAATTTCTTCTTTTGACTGCTCTCCGGTTTTGTATTTCCAGTGCGCTGCAATGCCATACTCGGCAATCTGGTGCATCTCGTGGGTGCGTATCTGCACCTCAAAGGGTATCCCCTCGCGGCCTATGACCGTGGTGTGAAGCGAGCGGTACATATTGGGCTTGGGCGTTGAGATGTAGTCCTTGAAGCGTCCGGGAACCGAGCTGAACATCTCGTGAATTATTCCCAGCGCAGTGTAGCACTCGAGCTCGTTTTCTACGATTATGCGGATGGCATAAAAATCATAAATTTCGTCGAAGCTCTTGTTCTGGTTGTACATCTTTTTGTAAATGCTGTAAACCGACTTCACGCGTCCCTCAAGCGTGAAGCTGATTGAGTTTTCGCTCAGCTTTGCGGCAATGTGCCTGCGCAGCGTGCCCAGAAGGTTGCGGTTCTGACCGAATTTCTTTTCAATATCCTTTTTTACCTCGGCATATCCGTAAGGGTCAAGATAATAAAGCCCCCTGTCCTCAAGCTCCTGCTTGACCTTCTGCATGCCCAGCCGGTGGGCCAGCGGCGCATAAACCTGCATGGTCTCAAGCGCGACCAGGCGGCGCTTGTCCTCGGGTTTGGCGTCAAGCGTTCTCATGTTGTGCATCCGGTCGCAGAGCTTAATCAGAATGACCCGGATATCCTTGGCCATGGCAAAAAGCATCTTGCGGATGTTTTCTATGTGCGCCTCTTCTTTGTCCTCGATTTGAAGCTGCACAAGCTTTGTCAGGCCGTCTACAATAGTCGCAACATCCCGCCCGAACTTTTTCTCGATGTCACGAAGGCTTGTCTTGTCCGGGCAGTCCTCAACTATGTCGTGGAGCAGCGCGGCGCAGATAGAGTCGGTGTCAAGCTCCATCTCGGCGGCTATCTCGGCTACCGCTATAGGGTGGGAGATATAGGCCTCGCCGCTGTTGCGGAACTGCCCCTCGTGCAGGGCACGGGCATACTCAAAGGCGCGCGTGATTTTGGCGGTGCCATATTTCTTCCCCGTCTTCTCAAGGTGCAAAAGCAGCCTGCCAATATTCGGTTGGGATGACTTCTTTTCCATATTTCCCTCATGCAAATCCGGGAGACTCGGAAATTTATACGGCGGCCGCATGCCTACAGAGCCGCCCCGGTCTTGTCTATCCTCGGTTCCGGCACTGAATCCTAAGCTTTCTTAATATGGTCGATTTATCTATGCTGGTTCTTGAGGTTTTATATGACATGTCAAAGCTGAAGAGACCCTCGCTTATCTTTTCTATCGAGCAGATCTTCAGTTCCCGGAATATTCTGAGTATGTACATCAGCTTTACATAATTTATCTGTCGCTCCGGCTCGCAGGACCAAAGGAGTGACAGGAGCATTCTCTCGGAGAGGGTGTCATGTCCGAGCCGCAGCTGGCGCCGCAGCACCCTGTAAACCGCGGCACAATCCTCCCGGTCGGGGATAAAGTCTTCCTCAAGGTCGAATTCCCCGCCCGAAAGAATCTCCTCATACCTTTGTCTCTGCAAGCGCCGGCTCTCGCTGCTCTTTTTGGACATCCTGACGTCCTGAATTATCATCTGCACGCTCTTTAGGTTCTGAAACTCGTTTATGTCAAGCGTAAAAAGAATGTCGGCACGCTCGCCCTCATGGAGCGGAAATCTTGAGACCGGCATGTTGAAGTAAATCCCGTAGAGCGAGGTGTCACCGTCCGAAACAAGGAGCTTTGTATGCCTGCCGGAGCTTATATGCATTATTCTGGCAATCTGCACGTCATAGACTATAAAGGTCGGCACCGGGTTCCCCACCCCGTAGGGTTCAAGGTGGTAGAGCTCGGAGGCGAGCCCGAGAGTCAGGTCCGGGAGGCTGAGCACGCAGTCGGCCTCAAGTCTTACCGCCAGGTCTTCCTCGCTCAGGTTCTCAGCCGCATATTCGTTAATCCTTCTCCGGAATCCGGGGACCTTTGCCCGCTCAATTGTGAGCCCGGCGGCAAGTTCGTGACCTCCGTACTTTATCAGAAGGTCTTCGCAGTATTTCAGCGCCTCAACCAGATTCATTCCCTTGACGCTCCGCCCCGAGCCCTTGCCGGCGTCGTCGCCGCTCGAATATCCCCGGGTGCTCCCGTCAAAGGATATGAGCACCGACGGGAGCCCGTACCTCTCGGTTATGCGCGAGGAGACAATCCCGATAATCCCCTGCTGCCAGCCGTCGTCCTCGAGCACTATGACCTTATCCCTTGAAAAATCAAACTCGCGCTCGATTTTCCTGTATGCCTGCTCTGCAATCCGGTTCTCCTCTATCTGGCGCTGGGTGTTGATTTCACAGAGCTCGCGTGCAAGTGTTGCGGCCTCGTCGTCCTTGTCGGACAGCAGCAGCCTCACCGCGGTGGTAGCGTCGCTTATACGTCCGGCCGCGTTAAGCCGCGGCGCTATTCCGTATCCTATATAATTTGAGGTGATTTTCCTTTTCCTTGCCTGCCCGCTGCCGCCTCTTGCGCCCGAGGAAGCCTCGATCAGCGCGGCCAGCCCGGGGCGTTTGGTCTCGGAAATCAGCCTTATTCCCATGAGCACAAGCAGCCGGTTTTCGTCTTTGAGCGGCATCACGTCGGCCACCGTGCCTATTGCAACCAAATCGGCATACTCAAGGCAAACCCGGCGCACCGCCGCAATCACGGCCTCGCCCCGCTCCCGTGCCTCGGCTATCTCGCAGGCGCAGAGGAGTTTGAATACAACGCCGGCCCCGGCAAGGTCGGGAAAGGGATAGGAGCAGTCGGGGCGGTGCGGGTTGACTACCGCAGCGGCGGCCGGCAGCTCTTCCCGGCACTCGTGGTGGTCGGTAATCACAATATCTATTCCAAGCGCGGAGGCATATTCGGCCTCATAGCCGGCCGTGATGCCGGTGTCCACTGTTATTATCAGGTCTGTGCCTTCTTTTTTCAGGCTGTCAATCGCATTGCAGGACAGCCCGTAGCCCTCACCGCTCCGGCTCGGTATGTAATATCCGACATCGGCTCCCTTGGATTTCAGGTGCAGCCATAAAAGCGCAACCGAAGTAACCCCGTCAACATCATAATCACCGTAAATAACAATCCTCTCCCGGCCTTGTATTGCCTGCCATATGCGCCTGACCGCCCTGTCCATATCCCGGAGCAGAAACGGGTCGTGCAGAATGCTCTCCTCGTTTTTCAAAAAGCGCTCGGCCGCCTCCGGGGTTGTGTATCCGCGGTTGTGCAGCAGCGCGGCCAGCGTTCGCGATACCCCTATACTGCCGGAAATTTCGTCAATCTCCCGGTCCCGCTCCCCGTCGCCCGGGATATACCGGATATTCCAGACCTTCTCTCTTCCTTTTCTTCCAACCATGACATTCTCCGTTCATATGGCACGCGAATGTCACCCGCACATATCACGTCCCTAATTTAAGTTCAGTTTTTACTGCCGCCTGGCTCACCCCTTCTGACAACCGCAATAATCTCGGCGTCACAGCGCGCCTCCACCCGCTTTGAATAAAGCCAAAGGCCGCCAAAGCTGAGCACTACTCCGAGGGCGCCCAGTGCCAGGCCGGTATGCTTGCCGGAAAAAAACGCGGTGCCAAGCCAATATCCGACAGCGGCTATCAGCAGCGGCATAATAAATACCAGCAGCGCATATCCCAGCACGCGTCGGGTTTTGGTGCTGAGAGTTACAATATCCCCGGTCGCGGCGTCAGCAATGTTGCGCGCCCTGAGTGTGATTTTCTGGTTCCCACCGATGGCGCAGACCACACATCCATCCGCCCCGGTGTTTTTATGGCAGCCCTCGCAGGCCGACTTTCTGTCAACCTCAACCGTGGCATATTCGCCACTGACAGCAACAACTCTTCCCTGGGTTATCATCGGGTTTCCTCTCACGGCATCCGGTAGACTCAGAGCTTTGCTCTTTCATTCGAGCAAAATGCCGGCTTATTTTATAGGCGAAAATGAAGCAGTGCAGGACAATTATCCGCACGCTTCATTTTAAGCCCAGGTGTCAGCACCCGCCCTCCGGCAAAGCGCATCAATAAAGTCTTTCAATGCTGATGTTTATACCCTCATGCGCATTCTCCCAGACAACCCCCTCGGGCAGATTGTCAAGGCTGCTGATGTGCCTTAATATCGGCACTCCGACGCTACCCTCGCTTATACTTATGGTGTAAACCGAAATCTCATCAATTTCTCCGAGAATTTTGGGGTCGCCGAGCAGCGTGATTTCAGCCGGCTTTATTTCTACATGGTAGTTTGAGCTGATGCCGCTCTCAAATGTCACTGTCAGCGTCACATTCTTTCTCATGGTGACGGTTACGCTGACATTTACGGTTGAAACGTTGCATTTGAGATAGGGGTTATCGACTATTCTGTCATACTCGTCATAGAATTTAAGGGTGCCTGACAGGTTAAGACTGGTCGTTATGACCCCGGGGCTGAAGGATACCGCGGCGTATTCGATCTTATCGAGCACCGACTGCGGCCCGGTCACTATAACCGTATTGTGGTTGGGCACAAAATCCCCGACAATATAGGATGCGTCGGTTACATAGTCCATTTTGACTCTGACTTCGACATCCTTTACACCGTTGGTGTCTATATTGACCGAAACATGGCTCGGCTCAATTGAGACAAGCGTCGAGTACCCGGGCAAATCAACCTTAACCGGCAGCGAATGGCGCCCGGTATCGACAATTTCACTCAGGTCAACATAGGCGTTGACCTCCTCGGCAGTAAGCCCGCCTATATCGGCACGCTTTCCCCTGAGAGTTATCGACACAACATTGTCAAAGCCACTGATAACCGACATTTCTGCCTGGGAGAGCATCTCCATCCCCTCAAGGTCGACCACCACATAAGACAATGTATGTTCATAGCTGGTATCGTCGGTGCTCATGACATACAGCCAGACCGACAGCGCTATAAGAAGGCAGACGACAAAGGCCCAGCGGTCGCCCTTACCCATGTTCCGGGAAAGCAGCCACTCCTTTGCAACCACCCAGTAGTTCCTTAGCAGTACTCTTGCTTTATACCACAATAACACAATTTTTGCAGTGAAGGCCGATCTCTTTTTTTCAGGCGGCGAACTCTCCGGGGGAGTCTGAGCCCCGCCGGTTTCCTTATCCATATCCTTCCTCCCGACCGGAGAATCCCTGTCTTCCATCACTTGCCCTCCTCGTCTGCAATGTCCTCTGTTTTTGCATGGCTGTTTTTTCTTTTAGTGTAAGTGCGGGTGAGCAGACGGAAGAGCTCCTGCTTTAGCGAATTGTAGTTGTATTTTCTCTTTAGCTGCCCCTCGTAGGCTACCGATATTATTCCGGTTTCCTCGGAGACCACCACCGCCACCGCGTCGCTGACCTCGGTGATGCCCACAGCTGCCCTGTGCCGGGTGCCCAGATTGCTGTCGATGCTCTCGTCTGTTGTCAGGGGGAGTACGCAGCCTGCCGCAAAAATCTGCATGTTGCGGATTATCACTGCTCCGTCGTGATAGGGGGCCTTGTTGAAAAATAAGCTCTGCAGCATCCGCGAGGTCAGTTTTGCCTCGATTACATTGGAAGGCTTGATGTATTCGCCAAGCCTCACCGACCGCTCAATAACTATCAGCGCCCCGGTTTTATAGAGCGACATGTCGCAGACCGCCTCGCAAATGGCGTCAATTCCGGCGCTGAGCATTGTAATGTCGCGCGTATCGCTCAGGCTTATGTTCCGCAGCCCCGAGAGCGGCGTGTTTCCGACCTTCTCAAGCGCGGCGCGCAGCTCGGGCTGAAAAACAATGATTATGGCGAGCATTCCGACCTGATAGAAGTTCTGGAGTATGAATTTAATGGCGTGCATCTGAAAGGCCGAGCTGAGTATGAGAAAGACAATAATCAGAATAAGACCGGATATGAGCCTGCCGGCCCTGCGGTTTTTTATGAAATGATAAAAAGCATAAAACAGCAGCGCTAAAATCAGTATATCGATAATGTCGGCAAACCTGATGTCCGATAACGGCAGAATGATATACTGCTTGATTTTGTCCCACAGCGAGGGGAACATGTTTTCAGCCTTAAGCATCAAAGCCTCTCCTTTTAGCATGCCACCGCTATTAATATGTACCGGCAGTGTTATTTCAAACCCCGCCGAAAAGCTTATTTTAGCGCAGTCAAAACCCGGTTTTGTACTGCGACATTCAGGCAGAATCCGCCGATG
Organism: Clostridiales bacterium; assembly: GCA_012837425.1. Classification (GTDB taxonomy): domain Bacteria; phylum Bacillota; class Clostridia; order Oscillospirales; family CAG-272; genus UMGS1002. Next base: position 23,783 of record DURE01000027.1, on the reverse strand, counting down.
AGCCTATTATACCATAATGCGCCTGCAATTTCAAATAAAAAATTACTTTAGCTATTAATTTATCCGCCCTGCAGAAATAATTGCCATCGGGGTGTAACTTTCATCTGCCGAACATCACTAATAAACAGCACACACAATTTTGTGCAGCGCTTTTGCGGGAGTAAGTTCCGCGTATCAGGGGAGCTATTGTGAGGCGACTTGTTGGCAGGCTCGGGCAAAATTCTATTATCTGCGGTCATTTTGGCAGCGGCAAGACAAATGTTTCGGTCGGACTGTCGCTGGCAATAGCTGCCGCCGGATACCGCTGTGCGCTGGTCGACCTTGATATTGTAAATCCTTATTTCCGCGCCGCAGACGCCGCACTTATTTTAAAAGACGCCGGGGTCGAGTGCATTGTTCCGCAATATGCCAATACAAATCTTGACCTCCCTGCCCTGGGCGGTGAAATTTTCTCGGTCTTTGCCCGAGGGGAGTCCGACCCCGGCTGCTACGCGGTCTTTGACGTCGGGGGCAGCGAGGGGGCCGGAGTGCTTGGCAGGTACTTGCCCTACCTTAGGCAACAGGGCTGCTCGGTAATCTGCGTTGTCAACATGTACCGCCCGCTGACCTCAATGCCGGAAACCGCAGCTGCCGACCTGCGGGAAACAGAAGCCCTCTCAGGACTTCGGGTAACGCATATAATCAACAACTCAAATCTCGGGCGGGAAACATCGTCGGCTCACATAGAAGAATCGCTTGAGTATACCCGGGAAATCTCCCGTCTTATCGGAGCGGGGCTACTCTGCACGACTATGCACAGCCGGATCTTTTGCGACGCGCTCTCGCGCAAATATCCCGACATGACCTTCTGCACCCTCCCCGACTCGACGCGCCGGTTGTTTTGATATTTTGGGAGTGAGCAGGTTTTACCCAGCAGATAGACAGAACAGCCGCCATGGCGGCAAGGAGGTTTTAACCATGAACAGAGTCACAATTTCGGCCGATTACTGCAAAGGTTGCGGGCTTTGCGCCGCCGCCTGCCCCCGGAAAATAATCGTGCTTGACTCAAAGGCAATAAATAATAAGGGCTATCACCCCGCGTCGGTAATAGCCCCCGGGAGCTGCACAGGCTGCGCGCTTTGTGCTCTTGTGTGTCCGGATGCGGCAATCTGCGTCGAGCGTGACGCGTAAGGAGGCAAAAAGTGTCCCAAAAGGTACTCATGAAGGGCAACGAGGCGCTTGCCGAGGCCGCTTTGCGCTGCGGCTGTCTTTATTTTTTCGGCTACCCGATAACCCCGCAATCCGAGGTTTCGGAATACATGGCAAAGCGCCTGCCGCAGGCAGGCGGGCTCTGCCTGCAGGCCGAGAGCGAGGTTGCCGCGATAAACATGGTGCTCGGGGCCGCCGCCGCGGGGGTGCGGGCTATGACCTCGTCCTCCTCACCTGGCATTTCGCTCATGAGCGAGGGGATAAGTTATCTGGTGGGCAGCGACCTCCCCTGTCTTATATGCAACATCCAGCGCGGCGGCCCGGGGCTGGGTGGAATACAGCCGACCCAGCAGGACTACCTCCAGGCGACAAAGGCGCCGGGACATGGCGATATGCATCTTTATGTCGTAGCCCCGGCCTCGGTGCAGGAGATGGCCGGGCTGGTCGCGCGCGCTTTTGACGTCGCCGACACCTACCGCACCCCGGCGCTGCTGCTGGCCGACGGCGCGCTGGGACAAATGATGGAGCCGGTAGACTTTGACGCGGCACTCAGCGTCCGGCGCGACCTGCCTGAAAAGAGCTGGGCTACCACAGGACACGGGGGAAAACGCAAAAAGAATATTGTCAACTCGCTGTACCTCAGCCCCGAGGCGCTTGAGAGGTCGGTGCTCTCAAGGCAGGAGCGCTACCGGGAAATCGAGCGAACCGAGGTCCTCTGTGAGGAGACAGACACCGCCGACGCCGAAATAATCCTTGTCGCCTACGGGATAAGCGCCCGCATCTGCAGGTCGGCCCTTGAAGCAGCGCGCGCAATGGGAATCAGAGCCGGACTTTTACGCCCGATAACCCTCTGGCCATATCCCCGCGCGGCGCTCTTAAGGGCAGCCGGGCATGCCAAACACTTTCTTGTGGTCGAGCTCAACATAGGGCAGATGGTCGACGATGTGAGGGTTGCAACCCAGTGCCACCGGCCGGTCTCCTTCTTCGGGCGCTGCGGCGGTATGCTGCCCACCCCCGAGGACGTGCTGGCCGAGATTGTAAAAATCCATGAAAGTATCCGTGAGGAGGGGGCATAAAATGGTTGTGTTTGAAAGACCGAGGTCTCTCTCGCCGCTGCCCTTCCACTACTGCCCGGGCTGCACGCACGGCACTGTCCACCGGCTGGTCGCCGAAGCTATTGACGCGCTGGAAATTGAGAGGCGGACTGTCGGTATTGCCCCGGTCGGATGCGCGGTTTTGGCGTATGACTATTTTGAGTGCGATATGGTTGAGGCTCCGCACGGGCGCGCGCCGGCGGTGGCAACCGGCGTCAAGAGAACCCGCCCCGACTGTATTGTCTTTACCTATCAGGGAGATGGCGACCTTGCCGCCATAGGCACCGCAGAGATTGTGCACGCCGGGGCGCGCGGCGAGAATATCACAATAATCTTTATTAACAACGCCGTCTACGGAATGACCGGCGGCCAGATGGCGCCCACCACCCTGCCGGGACAGATTACCACCACATCACCATACGGGAGAAATGTGAAAACTCAGGGCTATCCTATACGGATTTGTGAGCTGCTTTCGACGCTTGACGGTGTCGCCTATGCCGAGCGGGTAGCGGTCAGCAATCCTAAAAACGTGCTGCGGGCCAAAGCAGCAATTGAGAAAGCCTTCCGCTACCAGACCGAGGGCAGGGGGCTTTCAATAGTCGAGGTGCTGTCCTCCTGCCCGACCAACTGGGGGATGACCCCCGTCGAGGCGCTGCGCTGGGTAGAGGAGGCTATGATTCCCTGTTATCCGCTTGATGTATTTAAGGACACAGGAGCCAAAGGGGGGATGAACAAATGACCTCGCGCATAATTCTTGCCGGCTTTGGCGGACAGGGGATTCTTTTTGCCGGCAAGCAGCTTGCCAAAACCGCTATGCACAAGGGCAGGCATGTGTCCTGGCTGCCCTCCTACGGCCCCGAGATGAGGGGCGGTGCGGCAAACTGCTCGGTTATAATATCCGACAAGGAAATAGGCTCCCCGATTATCAGCCAGCCCGACATATTGGTTGCTTTAAGTCTCCCCTCTTTTTCAAAATTTGAGCCGGCGGTGTCAGAGGGCGGACTTTTGTTTGCAAACAGCTCGCTGATTCCTGAAAAAAGTAAGCGAGGTGACATAAAGGCCCATTATATCCCCGCCACCGAGCTGGCTGCAAAAAATGGCCTTGCCGGCGGCGCCAATGTCATAATGCTCGGATATTTGCTTTATGTCACGCGGCTTTTTGATTATGACGAATTAATCGGAAATATCCTCTCATCCATTCCGGCCTCAAAGTCTGCACTTATTGAGGGCAACAAAAAAGCCCTCTTGCTGGGATATGAATACAGGGGCTGAAAAACCCGGCGACACGCCGGGTGGTCGCGTCTACAGGTTACAGAGAGGACGCGCCGGCGACTACAGGTTACCCTCCGGCAGAAAACCGCCATCAGCGAAAACCATAAGAAGCAAAAAAGGATACTGAGAAACGAGGCCGTTGCAAATCAACCGACTTGCAACGGCCCCCTTCTTTTTTTGCTTGCTTTTTTTATCTCTATATGGTAAGATTATATAAACTTTAAATTGAGGTTCTGTTATGAAATTCGACGTTGACATTCCGGTACGGATATTCTCGGGGCGCGGGTGCGTTGCCCGGAACGCCGGCCGGCTCACGCTCGGCAGGCGCGCGGCTATTGTCTGCGGGCGCAGGGGCGCTCGGACCAGCGGCGCCCTTGATGATGTCACCTTGCTGCTCGAGGCTACCGGTGCACAGTATTTGATATTCGACAAGGCCGCCGAAAACCCGCCGCTCGCGGTGTGCTACGAGGGCGGCAGAGCGGCCTTAGCCTTTGGTGCCGATTTTGTTATCGGTATCGGCGGGGGCTCGGCGCTCGACGCGGCAAAGGCTGTCGCCGCATTCGCCTCAAACCCCGGTATAGAGCCGCTTGACATATATGACCCGGAAAAGCTGACCACCCCTTCACTGCCGCTGGTCCTGATACCCACGACCTCCGGAACCGGCAGTGAGGCCAACCCCTATTCGGTCCTCACCCTGCCCGACGGGAAGCGCAAGAAAACCTTTACAAGCGCCTATTCTTGGGCGCGCTATGCCTTCCTTGACCCCGGCTATACAATATCACTGCCCCGGGCATATACAATAAGCTGCGCGCTCGATGCCTTTGCACACGGCATTGAGTCCTATCTCTCGCCCCGGGCCACCGGGCTTTCCTCGGCGCTGGCGATTTACGCGATGGGGCTGATTTGGAACGTCCTCTCGCGCCGGCCCGAGAGCTTCACATATGAGATGCGGGAAGATTTGCTTTATGCCTCCTGCGCCGCCGGAATTGCCATCAGCGTGACCGGCTCGGGCTTCCCTCATCCGCTCGGTTATCCGATAACCCTGCTTGATGGCATTCCCCACGGCGCTGCCTGTGCGGTTTTTGAGGGCGATTTTATCAGGTATAACCAAAGGACCGAGGTCGGCGCCCGCAAAATCAACGAGATAGCCGCCTATCTTGGCACTACCCCCGAGACCATGGCCGGGCTGCTCCCTGAGCTGTCGGAGGTGAGGCTTGAATTTTCACCCGGGCAGATTGAGGAGCGCATTGAGCTGGTCTGCAACGCAAAGAATTATTCAAACAGCCCGTATGTCATCAACAAAGATGAAATGTATGAGATATACTACCGACATTTTTCTAACAAGTGATGTATAAAGAAAGCCTGAAAGAAGGATTAAGCTATGCTTGAGCAACTTAAGAAGCAGGTGTATGAGGCCAACATGCTGCTGGCAAGGTCCGGGCTTGTTATCTTTACCTGGGGCAATGTCAGCGGTATAGACCGCGAGCGGGGGCTTGTGGTCATCAAGCCCTCGGGGATTGAATACGACAAACTCTCGCCGCTCGATTTAACGGTGGTCGACCTTGACGGCAATATTGTAGAGGGCATCTGCAGACCCTCCTCCGACACCCGAACGCATATTGAAATATACAAGGCCTTCCCGAAAGTCGGCGGGATAGCCCACACTCATTCGACCTACGCCACCTCATACGCACAGGCCGGGCGCGCAATAAAGCCCTTCGGGACCACTCACGCCGATTATTTCGGGGGCACAATTCCCTGCACCCGCAAAATGACACTGCATGAAATTTCGGGGGAATATGAAAAGGAAACCGGACGCCTTATCGTCGAGACCTTCGGGGACTTAAATTACGAAGCGATATGCGGCGTACTAGTCCACTCGCACGGCCCTTTCACCTGGGGGGTTGACGCCCTTGATTCGGTTGAGAAGTCGATAGTGCTTGAGAAAGTCGCCCACATGGCCTTCAACACCGAACTGCTTTTTGTGGCGGTCGGCAAGGGCGGCGGGATTCCGATGCAGCAGGACCTGCTCGCCAAACATAACAGCCGCAAGCACGGGCCGGGCGCTTATTACGGGCAGCCGAAAAACTAATGGCAGCAGAGCGCGGGATATGGGCTCACGCGCTACAGAATTTGCGATTTTAGTAGGAGGTTTTTGGGGATTCTTAAGGGCAGCTCCTTAAGCGGGGTGCGGGGCTGGGTCCCGCGAAGTAAAGCGGGGGTGTTGGCAGCGCCCCCGCTTATCATTTTGATTTCTTTGCCCTTGCGGCCTTTATCATGTCATGCCGGCAGTGCCAGAGCCGCTCCGAGAGGTCTACATAATAGTTATGCGGGTTGGTAAATCTTCTTACCTCGTCCCAAACCCCGTCAAGCTCGGCGGTGCAATGCGCGCGAATTTCGTCGAGTGCCGGCAGCTTATATACCTGCTTACCTCCGCGAAACACCGGCACAAGCAGCTCATGGGCGGTAAAGTCGGTCAGGGTCTTGCGCTTCCAGGTGTATTCGGGGTCGAAAATCTCAAGCGGACGGGTGTCGTCTATCCGCTCGTCCCAGATGCATATAAGGTCTGCTTCGGCCTTGCCGCTCTCCCGGTCGCGCAGCCTGTATACTTTTTTGAAGTGCGGGGTTGTGATTTTCCCCACGTTCTCGCTGATTTTTATTTTGGGTATAATCCTCCCCGCCTCGTCCTCGACGGCCGCCAGCTTATACACTGCACCGAACACCGGGTCGCTTTTTGAGGTTATGAGCCTCTCGCCGATACCGAAGGCGTCTACCTTGGCGCCCTGCCTTAACAGATCGCTGATTATATATTCGTCAAGCGAATTTGAGGCGATTATTCTGCATTGCGGAAAACCGGCCTCGTCAAGCCGCTCGCGGACCCGACGCGAGAGATAGGCTATGTCGCCCGAATCGAGTCTCACCCCGCATTTGGTTATTCCGCGCGGCAGGAGCACCTCGCGAAAAGCCCGGATTGCATTCGGCAGCCCCGATTCGAGCACGTTATAGGTGTCGATAAGCAGAACCGCATCCTGCGGGTAGATTTCGCAGTAGGTCTTAAATGCCGTGTACTCGTCGTCGAACATCTGAACCCATGAATGAGCCATGGTGCCGGTAGCCGGCACACCGTATCGCAGGTCGGCGATTGTGCAGGAAGTTGCGGCACAGCCCCCGATATAGGCCGCCCGCGCCCCGAGCATAGCCGCTGCCGAGCCGTGAGCGCGCCGGGCGCCGAACTCGCTTATAGGCCTGCCGGCTGCTGCTCTGACCATCCGCGAGGCCTTGGTGGCTATCAGCGACTGGTGGTTGAGCGCCATGAGTATATATGTCTCGATAAACTGCGCCTGCATCACGGGGGCGCGAACTATGAGCAGCGGATCGCCCGGAAAGACCACCGTGCCCTCGGGTACCGCCCAGACATCGCCGGTGAATCTGAAATTCTTCAGATATAAAAGAAACTCCTCCGAAAAGCATTTCTTTGAGCGGAGATATCCGATGTCCTCATCACTAAATTTCAGATTGTTTATATAGTCGACAATCTGCTCAAGGCCGGCGGCGATGGCATATCCCCCGCCGTCGGGGTTTGAGCGGTAAAAGGCATCAAAGTAGACTATTTTGTCGCCCATGCCACAGCCAAGGTAACCGTTGGCCATGGTAAGCTCGTAGAAATCGCAGAGCATGGATAGATTTTCGGTCAGGTAATTCATTTTCGGGTTATCCTTTCGGCGGTCAGTCGTTATTTGTTTCAGGTAACAGTATACCACGTTTGGATATTAAAATCAATTATCTGCCAACCGAAAAAATTGCAATTGAAAGTTTATACAGGTTATGATAGAATAACTGTGTGGCAAATGATATTAAAATCGGTTGGAAAAGACGCAAACCCCGGCCTTGCCCGCCTGTTTTTTTATTATTATAATTGTTACTGAAGTGTTTGCCGCCGGCCTTGTACGGCAAACACTTAACGCCTACAGAAAGGAACGGAAGGTATTATGGCAGTTAATTCCGCTTACGCCGCCTCGCGCGAGAGATACGCACAAATAGGCGTTGATACCGAAGGCGCTATTAAGAGGCTTTTCGGTGTCCCGGTCTCGCTGCACTGCTGGCAGGGCGACGATGTCCGCGGATTTGAGGGCGCCTTGTCGCCCGGCGGGGGCATTCAGGCAACCGGCAACTACCCCGGAGTCGCCCGCAATCCGGATGAACTGATGGCCGATATTGACTTTGCGCTCGCCCGCATCCCCGGCCGGCACAGGCTCAATCTCCATGCCTCATATGCTATCCTTGAGGACGGCGAGAAAGTCGACCGCGACAGGCTCGAGCCACGGCATTTTAGGAGGTGGGTGGAGTTTGCCAGGCAGCGCGGGCTGGGGATTGATTTCAACCCCACCTGTTTTGCGCACCCCATGGCCCGCGGACTGACTCTCTCAAGCCCCGACAAGGAAGTGCGCGAGTTTTGGATTCGCCACTGTGTGGCCTGCCTGCGCATCTCTGAATACTTTGCGCGCGAGCTTGGCACGCCCTGCCTTATGAACATCTGGATTCCCGACGGCCTCAAAGACATCCCGGCCGACCGCCTTTCGCCCCGAGCCCGCCTTGCAGAGTCGCTTGACGCGATACTCACCGCCGGATATGACAGAAGTCTGGTTTATGTCTCGCTTGAGTCAAAGGTCTTCGGCATCGGGCTTGAATCATACACCGTCGGCTCGGCCGAATTCTGCACAAACTATGCGCTCACCCGCGGGATAGTGCCGCTCATGGACAACGGGCACTACCACCCCACCGAGCAGGTAGCCGACAAAATACCCTCAATGCTCTTATTTTCGGATAAAGTCGCGCTGCACGTCACCCGCGCGGTGCGTTGGGACAGCGACCATGTCGTGAGGTTTGACGACGAGGTACGCGAGATTGCATACGAAATTGTCAGGTGCGGCGCTCTTGGCCGCGTCCTTGTCGGCCTTGACTTTTTTGACGCCAGCATAAACCGCGTCGCCGCCTGGATACTCGGCATGCGTAATTTCCAGAAGGCGCTGCTCTGTGCCCTACTCACCCCGCATGAGAAGCTGGCAGAGCTGCAGCACTCAGGCAACTTCACCGAGCTATTGGTACTGCAGGAAGAGCTGAAAACCCTGCCATATGGCGAGGTGTGGGCCGAGTTTTGCCGTCGCGCGAAGGTTGAGCCCGGCGAGAATTGGCTCGATGATGTAAAAGAATATGAAAACGAAGTGTTGAAATACAGAAAATAATACTTTTGCGAGGAGAATCTCATGCTTTACAAAAAGAATACGGCAAAGGAACTCAGCGAGGAGCTGTTCAGAAACCCTACATCTGAGTACCGTGGAACCCCCTTCTGGTCATGGAACTGCAGGCTTGACAAGGACGAGCTACTCTGGCAAATTGAGGTACTCAAAAAAATGGGCTTCGGGGGCTTTCACATGCATGTCCGACAGGGCATGGCTACCCCGTATCTCGGCGAGGAATTCATGGACCTTGTCGCCGCCTGCGTCAAAAAAGCAAAAAAAGAGGAAATGCTGGCCTGGCTCTACGATGAGGACAGGTGGCCCTCTGGATACGCCGGCGGGTTTGTCACTAAAGACCCCGAGTACCGCATAAAGTATCTGCTCTTCACACCGACGCCTTATGAGGTCGAGGGCGGCAGAGAGAGGCAGGGCAACGAGCAGGCCACGGCGGTCCGCAGCGGGCAGGGGCGGCTTGTTGCCGTATTTGACATTGTGCTCGACGAGGAGGGCTGTCTCAAGTCTTACCGCAGGATAAAAGAAGGCGAGGCGGCCGAAGGCCGACTCTGGTATGCCTACATCGAAACTCCGCACTGCTCGCCCCGGTATAACGGCTATACCTATGCCGACACCCTGAAAAAAGCGGCTATCGACCGCTTCATCGAGCTGACCCACGAGGCCTATAGACAAAAGGTGGGCAGCGAGTTCGGCTCAACCGTCCCGGCGATTTTCACCGACGAACCCCAGTTCACCCACAAGCAGACCCTACGCTTCGCCGACTCGCTCCAGGATGTCGCGCTGCCCTGGACCGACAACCTGCCCGACACATACGCTGCGGTCTACGGCGAGGAACTTGTGGCAAATATCCCCGAGCTTATCTGGGAACTCCCCGACGGGCGGGTCTCAAAGACCAGATACCGCTATCACGACCATGTCTGCGAGCGCTTTACCGAGGCCTTTGCCGACAACATAGGGGGATGGTGCGAAAAAAACAATATCCTGCTCACCGGGCACATGATGAAGGAACCGACGCTCTTCTCTCAGACCTCGGCTGTCAGCGAGGCCATGCGTGCCTATCGCTCATTCCACATCCCGGGGATAGACATGCTGGCAAACCGGCATGAGTACACTACCGCTAAGCAGGCGCAGTCGGCGGCCCGGCAGTTCGGCCGCGAGGGGGTTATGAGCGAACTCTATGGCGTGACCAGCTGGGACTACGACTTCCGCGGGCACAAGCTGCAGGGCGACTGGCAGGCCGCGCTGGGTGTAACCGTAAGAGTCCCGCACCTCTCATGGGTTTCGATGGAGGGCGAGGCCAAACGCGACTACCCCGCCTCCATCAGCTATCAGTCGCCCTGGTATTCGCTTTACTCATATATTGAAAATCACTTCTCACGCCTGAATACCGCACTGACCCGCGGCAAGCCCTGCGTCAGGGTTGGCGTGATTCATCCCATCGAGAGCTACTGGCTGCACTGGGGTCCGGCCGAGCAGACCGCGCTTGTCCGCGACCAGCTTGATACCGAATTCCAGTCCCTCACCGAATGGCTGCTTTTCGGCTCAATTGATTTCGACTATATCGCAGAGTCGCTGCTCCCCGACCTATGCAAGAAGGGCGGCTGCCCGCTTGAGGTCGGCTATATGAAATATGATGTTGTTATTGTGCCCGGCTGTCGGACCCTGCGCTCAACCACACTTGAGCGGCTCGCGGCATTTGCAGCCGCGGGCGGCAGGCTGATATTCATGGGCGACGCCCCGAAGTATGTCGACGCCTCGGACGAAGCCGCCGGGCCGGCAATAGCGCTCTACAACGACTCAAAAGCCGAGCGCATTTCTTACTCGCGCAGCGCGCTGCTCGCCGCCCTTGAGCCTTACAGGATTATTGACATCCGCAACACCAGCGGCAGCCTTACCGACAACCTCGTCCACCAGCTGCGGTATGACGGGGACGGCATGTGGCTTTTCGTCTGCCCCGGCAAGGACTCAGCGAACCCCGACATTTCCCGCCGCCAGGATGTAAAAATCACAATAAAGGGGCTCTGGACACCGACGCTCTACGACACGCTGACCGGCGAAATCCGCCCGCAGGCCTGCTCGCACGCCGCCGGAAATACGGTTATAAGCGCCGGACTGTATCAGCATGACAGCCTGCTGCTCAGGCTCATGCCAGCTGCCGCAGCCGCCGCCCGGCCCGAGCCGCCAAAGGCCAAGCCCGAAGTGCGGGCCCTCGACGTCCCGCCGGCCGTTCCCTACACAACAGGCGAACCCAACGTGCTGCTGCTTGACATGGCTCATTACGCCCTTGACGACGAGGAGTATTCGGCCCTGCCCGAGGAAATCCTGCGTGCAGACACGGCCTGCCGCCGCCGACTCGGCTGGACGCCCTGGAGCGGGGGCGCCGACCAACCCTGGTATCTGCCTGCCGACCCGCCCGAGCACAAAATAAGGCTGAGGTTCAGCATATTGAGTGATATTGATTATCCCGCCCCCCTCCTTGCGCTTGAGACCCCCGAGGTTGCAAAAATCATATTCAACGGGCAGCCTACTGACAACACGCCCTCGGGCTGGTATATCGACAAGTCGATAAAGACCTTAAGATTACCGCCTATCAGGCAGGGGAATAATACCCTTGAGATTGAATATCCCTTCGGCAAGCGCACTGCAACCGAGCCCTGCTATCTCCTCGGGAATTTCGGAGTCGAGGTCCGTGGGCGGATTGCAAAAATTGTAGAACCTGCCAAAACACTGGCCTATGAAAGTATCACAAATCAGACCCTACCCTTCTACAGCGGCGTACTTACCTATCATTTCGAACCCGAAACCCGCGGAGGCGAGCTTGAGATAACCATACCGCAGTACCGCGGCGCGGTCCTCACCGCCTCGGTCGATGAGGGTGAACCGGTGGTAATCGCCTTCTCGCCCTATAAGGCCAATTTCGGTGTGCTTCCGGCCGGCCGGCATAAGCTTGATGTCAACCTCTATGTCCCGCGGACCAACACCTGCGGCCCACTCCACTGCGCCGACGATTTGCTGAGCTATCCCGGCCCCGGTGCATGGCGCACCTTGGGGGACCGCTGGTGCTATGAGTACCGCTTGAAGCGTGAAGGTATTACCGTCTCACCACGCATATATGAAATCACATATCCGAACAATTAACGCAATACAGCAGTATTAATTATCGGCACATGACGCGACTTGCGTGCTCTGCCAGTGATAAATCGGGAGGAAATTTATGGCGTCATTGCCCGACAACGGGAAGCACAACCAGGCAAAAAAACGGCGGATAATAATTGTCGTATCTATTACTGTGGGCTATATAATACTAATCGGCTTGCTTGCCGTAATATATCAGAACAAGCTGGCCGAGCTTGCCGCCGATCCCGACCGCTTCCGAGAATGGATAGATTCCTACGGCTATTTCGCCAAGCTGGTTTATGTGCTGCTCTGCGCGCTTCAGGTGATGCTTGCGGTCATCCATGACGGCCCGATGCAGATTGCCGGAGGATTTGCCTTCGGTCCTGTCGGCGGAACCCTGTTGTTTCTCTTGGGCTTTGAACTAGGCTCGGTTATATCCTTCCTGCTCGCCCGGCGCTTCGGTCGGGTAGTTGTCGGTCTCTTTTATTCCGAAGAAAGATACGAGCGGTTTTTCTCGAAAATCAAGGGGCGAAATCTGTATATTCTCACCTTTCTGCTCTATCTTGTCCCCGGCACACCCAAAGATATGATGAACTACTGCTTCGGCACGACAAAAATAAAGCTTGCCTATTTCCTGCTTATCTCGGGCGTTGCCCGGGCGCCGGCGGTTTTGCTGACCATAATGATTGCGCAGAATGTTGTAGACCGCAATGTCCTGATGGCTCTGATCATCATCTCGGTGCTCGCGCTGCTGTATTTTGTCGGGGTGCTGGTAAGAAAAATTATCCGCAACCGGAAGTAAGGCGGGGCGCTGCCCCGAACCCCGTTTACTTCGGGGGTTCCACCCCCGGTCCCCCGCTCAAGACCCTTTTTGAAAATCTGTAAAAAGATTATCGCGGCGGCATGTGGTCATGCCGCCGCTACCTTTATACAAACACCTTCTGATACTGCAGCCCGGAAAGTGCGCACTCCAGCGTTTGGGGTACCAGGCTGTAATCGGCCACCAGCGAGTTTGGTTTTACCTCCGGGTCATCCTGGGCCATCGGGACAAAATACACATGTTTGCGCGCCAGCAGCGTGGCGATATTCTTCAGGTTCGCCGACAGCGCGTCGTTTGAGGCCAGGGCAATTACCAGCGGCCTGTTGCACCTAAGATGCGCCTTTGCCGCCATTGTCACCGAGGTGTCGGTGATTCCAAGCGCTATTTTGGCAAGACTGTTCCCGGTGCAGGGGCAGATAACCAGCGCATCGAGCGATATTCGCGGTCCTAGCGGCTCGGTATCTACTATGGTATGTAGTATTTCTCTGCCGCAGATTTGCTCTGCCCGTTCGCGGAAATACGAGGCAGGGCCGAATCGCGTATCGGTGTTGTACAGGTTGCCGCTCATAATCGGAATTATGTCATATCCCCGTTCCCTGAGCAGGGCAAGCTGCTGCAGCGAGGATTCCATGGTACAAAACGACCCGCACATTGCATATCCTATCACTGTATTACTCCTTCCTGTGCCAGAATGTCGATTATCGAATCGCAGATTATTTCGCCCGCGGTAAAGGGCGAGTTCTTGCCGGGCAGCGACAGCGCCCAGATTACTTTTATGCCGCACTCGCCGGCGGCCTTCGAATCGACGCCGCCGGGGGCCGACGCGATGTCGATTATCAGGGTTTTTTCGCAGAGCTGCGCGAGCACGCCGCTGTCAAAGAGCCAATAAGGGACGGTATTGAATATAACGTCATATCCCCGGCCCAGAGCCGCAAGGCTGCTCTTCCCGTTTCTCAGCTCAATGCGCAGCGTATCAAACATCCGGTTGTATGCCCACGCAAGGTCTGCAGGCTTCCGGGCGGCGACAGTCACCCGGGAGCCAAGCGCGGCAAGCTTGTCGGCCAGCACCCTGCCTACCCTGCCATAGCCGATGACCGCCGATTTTGAGCCCTGTATGGTTACCGGCAGCTCATTCATGGCAATAGCAATAGCGCCCTCGGCGGTAGGCACGGCGTTCTTTATCTGAAGTTCCTCAGAATCAAAATAATCAACAGTCCTTATCCCGCGCTTTTCGGCCGCCGATTTGTGCGAGGGCGTAAATTTCCCGCCTATTAAAAGCACATCTCCCTCGGCTCGTTCTATCTCCTCAAGCAGCTGCATCATTCTCAGCTGTTGGCTCCCCGCGTCGGTATTCAGCGGGCAGTTGACATTTATGCCGTCGGCCGAGGCGGGCAGCGGCAGTATCACCGCCCGGCTTCCCTTTATGGCGTCCTGCCATTCGGCGCAGCGCACCGCATCTCCTATTTCGGTCTCGCAGGTTCCGAGCCCCCACACCGCGGCCTCAAACCCCAGGCCCGACAGCCGTCTGGCTATCGACAGCTGCCTCAGGTCGCCTCCCAGCAAAGCTAGTTTTATATTGTCGTACATATTTACCTCCATGCCGTAACAGACGGCTGTGAAAATCTGAAACAGGCCCGAAGCCCGGCCAGGCAATCATTTCGGCCTGACCGGACTGAACCCTCTCCCGCAAAAGCAGGCTGTCCGGCTTTTCGGGCCACGCTACCATACTATATTTTATGGTGTCATCCCGCCCCGCGCCACTTGTAAATCGACCTTTTTCTCTATTGCGCCGCCAGCTTTATTGTGTTAATATATCAATATATGAAGTTTTCCGGCAGCAGACAGCGCCGGCGAGTGATATAGCCACCATAGCAAGGAAAGGAGCCGTCAGCCGTATGAAAATCGAATTCACCAAAATGCAGGGCACAGGCAACGATTATATATATATTGATTGCCAAAAGTACAACCTACCCGACCCAGCCCGGCTTGCCAGGGAGATGTCTCGCCGGCGCTTTTCTGTCGGCGCCGACGGCATTGTGCTGATATGCCGCTCGGAGGTGGCCGACCTGAAAATGAGGATATTCAACGCCGACGGCAGTGAGGCCGGTATGTGCGGAAACGGTATCCGCTGCGTCGGGAAATATGTCCATGACCGGGGCATCAAAAGGGCAAGACGCCTGTCTGTCGAGACGCCCTCAGGCATAAAGCACCTTGAGCTGACCGTCGGGGATGATGGCTGCGTTTCATCGGTTAAGGTTGACATGGGCCGGGCAGATTTTTTGCCGGTAAGCGTCCCGGTGCTCTCAGCTGAGCCGGTAATCAACCGGCCGCTCTCTATCCTCGGTAAAACCTACCCGGCCACCTGTCTTTCCATGGGCAACCCGCATGCGGTGATAATAATGTCGGAGGACCTTGACTTGCTCGACCTTGAGCGGATCGGCCCGGCCATTGAGCGGCATGAGCTTTTCCCTGACAGAGCAAACGTTGATTTCATCCGGGTTCTCAACCGCAACACCATACAAATGCGCGTCTGGGAGCGTGGAAGCGGCGAGACTCTGGCCTGCGGTACCGGCGCGGGCGCCGCGGTGGCGGCGGCAGCGCGGCTTGGGCTGTGCAGCTTTGACACACCCGTCATCGTTAAGCTGCCGGGAGGCGAGCTATTAATTGTCTGTGACAGCGATTATCACATAACAATAGAAGGTCCCGCCGTGACCGTGTATGAAGGAGTATACGAATATAACTAGAAACTAATAGAGCTGGGGCGCGCCGGGGTCGTCGCGCCCTACAAAAATATAAAAGGTGCGCCGCTGCGGCGCGCCCTACCCAACAGGATATTGAGTAAAACCAAGACATAAAAGGCGGTGCTGCCGCAATTCCATCTGATTTGCGGCAGCACCTTTCATGTAGTATTCATTGCTTTGCGTATGTAAACTCCCTTATCTGCGGCGACCTTATCAGCAGGGCGCCGGCCAGCAGCCTTTCCTGCTCCGGAGTGTACTCGAATGCCGCAACAATCTCGTCGCCGGCAAAAACAACACTCCCGGCATCCCAGGAAAGCACATCATACGAAAAGGCAGTTTTGGTCACCGGGCCGTGTATGCCGAAGACTATATCCCGACTCAGTGCGACATAGCTTGATACCGCGGGGTAGAGCGGGCTCTCCTGCACCGAGGCCCCGACATAAGTAAATCTCTCTGACCCGGACTTGAGCGTTAGCATTATTACCGGGTGGGTTGACCGCTTGATATACGCGGTGTCGGCCACAAGCACACCCGAACCGAATACCCTGAGTTCACTGCCGGGTTTGTATATGACCGTGTCGCAGCCCTGCTTTTGCGCAAGGTAAACCAGGCTAAGCATAACGCCGTATTCCCGCTCGTCGCGCGGCTCGGGCAGCCATAGCTGCCTCACAATTTCGGACATAAGCAGCCATTCGGTGCTTGCAATGTGTTTTTGGTGATAATGCGTCAGCATATACACCTTTATCTCGCTTATCCCCTCCCTGTCGGCGGCGGCCAGCACTCTGCCAAGGTTTGACTTGCTCCCGTCGGATATGTCGCAAATCACAGCGCCGCCCCCGGAGGTGACAAGCAGCATCTCATTTTTGTGGTCGGAAAGATACGTGAGTTTGAGGCTAACGGCGTTCATGGCGCCGTAGACAGAGAGGCATATTGCAAATGCGGCGACCGCCGCGGCCGGCGGCAATAGCATGAGCCACTTTCTTTTCAGCTTAATGACGCATAAAGCGGCAAGCGCCGCGGTCATTGCAAGAATGATAGTTACGGAAAAGGCATATCTCAGCGAGACCACCGCATATTCCTTTTGCGAAAAATATGAGGTGAAACCAAGCATCCCCCGCGAGAGCAGCCGAATAAGCCGGGCGGTGAGATCGGCGGACGGTATTCCCGAGCAGACAAGAAAGAGCAGCACGCCGGCAAGCAGCAGAGTCGCCGCCGGCGCCAGCACAATGTTGGCAAGCAGGGTGACCACCGAGAATTCGCCGAAAAACAGCCAGGAAAAAACCGCGACCGCAAAGCTTGCCGACAGGGTTGTGACTATTAGAGTTGCAATATATTTTATTATTTTAGCTGTGAATTTCCACACCACCCCGGTCTCTCGCTTCCCGACTAAACGGCCAAGCGGCTCGCGAAAGGCTGTTATTCCTATTATCAGCCCGAGCGTTGCAAAAAATGACATAAGCAGCCCGGCATCGGCCACCGAGCCCGGGGACACGGCAATAATCAGCGCACAGGCTAAAAACAGCGAGGTCACAGGGTCTGCCTGCGCCGACATAATATGCGCGACATACACCAGTATCAGCATGATAGCCGCCCTTGCCGCCGAGAGGTAAAATCCGGTCAGTGCGAGATAAAACAGCGTCAATCCTATCAGAAGTATGCAGCGCGCACCCCTGCTAAACCCGAGCCAGCCGAGTGCAAGCCCGGCGGCGCCAATGATTATTGTCATATGCATTCCGCTCAGGGCGAGCATATGCGAGCTTCCGGTGCGGCGAAAGTCGCGCAGGGTGCGCTCGGACAGCAAATCCCGCCGCCCAAGCGACATTGCCGCCGCAAGCCTTCCCTCCTCACCACCGACCGCCGAGGTTATCAGCGATGTCACCCGCCGGTTGAGCCGCCCCAGCCACACCCGCAGAACAAACCTGTCCTCGTCGACAATCTCAAGGTCGGTGTCGGCCGGGACAATACACCGGATGACAAAGCCGTCTGAAATCTGAGCCCGCTTGTCTGAGGTGCTGTAGCTCAAATACCCGAGCGCCTCGGGCAGGGCGCGCGCCGAGAACTCATAGCCCGGCTGCAGGTCGCTGACAAATTCGCAGTCAAGTATGGCTTTATAGTTTGTCCTCTTGCCGTCAATCCTCTCAACTCTGACGCCATAACCGCTTGAATAGGGGCTTGTGTACCTGCGCTCAAGCACAACCCCCTCAATTTCACACTCCAGACCGCACAACTCCTGCGCCGACATGTAGTAGACGTCAAAATAAAGAAACGAAGCCAAAAGGCCGAGCAGCGCGGCCGCGGCCGCGGCCAAAGTCACGGCGAGCTTCTTTCTCCCCAGCCGCCCGAGCGAAAAAAACACGGCGCAAAAGAGCGCTGCGGCAACTATTATCACCGACACCGCATATTTAATTCTCGCCTGTGTGAAAAATCCGAGCAGAGACGCTGCGATGAAGGCCGCCGAGACAAGCGCCAGCGGCCTGCGGTAGAATAGCTGCATGTTTTTCTTCTGAGGGAAACTTATTGAAAAAAGTTTCCCCCAGACCCCCTTCAAAAACTTTCCTGAAATATTTCTCTTAGCTAATTAAGTGCGCCGGGCCCCATATCCCGGCGTTCTACCGGCAGCAGAGCGGCTGACACGGGGAACAGCAAGGGGGAGGTTGCCTGTATCTCTAGCAGCGTACTAAACGTGTTTCTTATAAATTTTACCGGTTTGGGTAAGGTACTCCCGGCACATACCCACCCAGTCGGTCTGAATGATATCGTACCCCATGTCGGCCAGCCGGCCCCAGCCGTCGGCGGGATCTCCTGTCAGCGATGTGTCATCGCTCATTCCGGCCGATAGCTGAACCGTATGCCTGTAGATAATCGCGTTGGCCCAAATAAGCTTGCCTGCCCTGTGCAGCTTGTCGATATAGGCCTTGCTTGCCAGCTCGCTGTCGGCCGAGCTGAAGACCACCTCGACCCCGGCAAAATTTATATCCATTGAGCAAAGGATGTCAAAGCAATCGTCTTTTGTGTTTACTATCGGCATATATAAAATATCGGGGGCGCACTCGGCGATAATGTCAAAAAACTTCTGCTTCGGCCCGCTTTTGAGGATTATCTGCTCCTCTATCCCTTGTCGGCGCACGCAGGCCACCGCCTCGGGAAAGAAGTGCCAGCAGTGGTCAAGGTTGATATAGCATTTGTCCCTGAGAAACTCCAGCGCCTCGTCGAGTGTGTTGACCCCGAACTGGGTAATTTCATTGTCCTGGTTGACATAGCGTAAATCTCTTATGGCCTCTGACGTGTTGTCTCTGATAAAATGCTTTGCCGTCAGCAGGTGCGGCCCTTCTTTTCCCTCGTGGAAAACATAAAGCTGCCCGTCGGCCGAGCGCTGCACGTCAAGCTCAATTATGTCGGCGCCCTGCCGCAGCGCAATCTCAAACGCGGCAAGCGTGTTGCAGGGTATATTCCCCCCCGATATGCCGCGGTGCGCGGCCAGAAGTATTCGCTTGTCCCCGGCCTGTCTTATTTCGTCAAAACAGCTCATTCCCCGCTCCCTTTTTGTTTTTATATAGATTATACTTCAATTGTCTATTTATGTCAACAGCCTGCCGGCCGGTCGGAGATACCTAAAATAAATATTGACAAACCCGCGGAGATGATATATAATTGTTTCCAACAATTCTTTGAAACTATTATCACACGGGGGATCTGATAATGTACGAAAAAATTAAGGCCCTGCTTGTCGATGAACTCCAGATTGACGCCGACGACATAACGCCTGAATCAAAGCTGTCTTCAGACCTCGGCATAAACTCAATTGAGCTTGCCGATTTAATTATGCTCTGCGAGGATAAATTCGGAATTGAAATACGGGATGAGGATATACACAAATTCGTAACCGTCGGCGACGTGGTAAAATACCTCAAAGGGCTTTAAAAATAAATCCGAATGTATCCAAAGGAAGGCGCGTGAGCCTTCCGTTTTTTTATAAAACCGCCCCGCAAAACCCCACCGAGTTGTACGGCCTTTGCCACACTTATCTTTCGCACGGTGAATTATTCGGCGGGCACTGAAATAAAATGTATCAAAAGCGAGGTGGTTAGCATTTCCCAGTCAACAAATACAAGACCCGCGGCCTATGCGCTGCGCTGCGTCCTCTGCCTTTCAGTCCTGGCGGCTCTCGCGCTTTTGCTCGGATACGCAGCCGGCAACCGGTTCTCCGACACAAAAGCAGCCTCGGCCGCCCCCCAATATCCGGTTGTGATTATCGACGCCGGACACGGCGGCGAAGACGGGGGCGCGTCGGGCTCAAACGGGACGCTCGAAAAGGACCTCAACCTTGAGATGGCCTTCATTCTGCGCGATATGCTGACCTCAAACGGGGTGTCGGTCATCATGACGCGGACCGAGGACGTTCTGCTCTATGACCGGAGCATCGACTACCACGGGCGCAAAAAGCAGCTTGACCTCAAGGCCCGCCTGCAAATATCCGATGACAACCCCGGCGCGGTATTCGTCAGCATACATATGAACGCCTTTCCGCAAAAACAATACAGCGGGTTTCAGGTATACTACCCTCAGGGCTCTGAGGAGTCAAAGGCACTCGCCGATATAATTCAAAATACCGTAAAGGCGCTGCTGCAGCCCGATAATTTGCGCCAGCCCAAGACCGCCGGGAGCAACATATATCTTTTGCATTATAATAAAAACACGGCGGTAATGGTTGAGTGTGGCTTTCTGTCAAATGACGCCGAGTGTCAAAGGCTCTCTGAGCCTGCCTACCGCCAGCAGCTCTCGCTTGCTCTTTTCTGCTCGATTATGGAATATATTTCGATGAAAAATGGATAATTCTTGATTTTTCGTCCCGATAAAGGTATAATTGTAAGTAAAGTTTTTGGATTCTCAGCATAAATCCTTGCACTTGACTTGACAATTCTGTTCAAAAAGTCCCTTAAGCGGGGGTGCGAGGGCAGCGCCCCCAATCCTTCCCCCGTGTTAAAAATTAAGGACAGAAAGGATAGAAAAATGCCTCAAAAGCCGCCTAAAACCCTGTTTGTCTGCTCGGAATGCGGATACACAAGCCCCAAATGGATGGGCAAATGCAGCGCCTGCGGCAGATGGAATTCATTTGAGGAGCACACCGAGGTTGCCACGCCGAAAAGTGCGCCGCGCCGAAGTCCGGCCGCCTTGAGCCAGGCTGTTTTGCTTGACTCCTATTCAATCCCCGACCACTTTCGCTCGTCAACCGGCATGGGCGAATTCGACCGGGTACTCGGCGGGGGGCTGGTGGACGGCTCGGTCGTGCTGCTCTCGGGCGAGCCGGGTATCGGAAAATCCACGCTGCTCCTGCAGATTTCGGCCTCGCTCAGCCGCGGGAAAAAGGTGCTTTACGTCTCGGGGGAGGAATCGGGCGGCCAGCTTAAACTGCGCGCCGGGCGGCTCGGCATTCCGGGCGACGGGATATACCTGCTCACAGAGACCAATGTCGACAGTATCCTGTCCGAGGCCGACAGGATAAAGCCCGACATACTCATTGTGGACTCAATCCAGACCATGTTCATTGACAGCAGCGCCTCCTCGCCGGGCAGCGTCACGCAGGTGCGCGAGAGCGCCGTCTCGTTTATAACCCGCTCAAAGAGCAGCGGAATGTCAACGATACTTGTCGGGCATGTCAACAAGGAAGGCGGAATTGCCGGCCCGAAGGTGCTTGAGCACATGGTCGATGCGGTGCTCTGCTTTGAGGGCGACCGCAATCAGAGCTACCGCATAATCCGCGCGGTCAAAAACCGCTTTGGCTCGACAAACGAGATAGGCGTCTTTGAGATGACCGACTCGGGGTTGGTTGAGGTGCCTAACCCCTCCGAGATGCTGCTCGCCGACCGCCCTGGTGATACACCCGGCAACTGCGCGGTCTGCACGCTTGAGGGGACCCGGCCGATAATTGCCGAAGTCCAGGCGCTTGTCACCCCGACAGCCTTCCCCTCCCCGCGCCGCACGGCCAACGGGGTGGACTATGGTCGCATGTACCTTATTTTGGCCGTACTTGAAAAAAGACTGGGGCTGCGCTTCTCTGCTCACGACGTATATTTGAACGTCATCGGTGGCCTGCAGCTTGAGGAGCCGGCGGCCGACCTGCCCACCGCGCTGGCTTTGATATCCTCGCTCACCGACAAAATCATACCCGACGACATAATAGCTATAGGCGAGCTCGGGCTCTCGGGCGAGTGCCGCGCAACAAGCAACCTTGACGCCCGCCTACGCGAGGCCGCCCGGCTCGGCTTTACCAAAGCGCTTATCCCGCACCGCAATTTCGGCGGGCGCAGGGGTGATTTTGAGCTTGAGGTAGTACCGGTAAAGACAATATATGACGCCCTGAAGGTGCTAGCAGATATGCAAAGGAAATAAACATAAAACCTCCCATGATAGTAGTTTTGCTCTATCATAGGAGGTATTTTTTACAAGGCCGAGGTGTCTTTAGATTCAGTCTTTCTTTTTTCTGACCATTATGGCCGGCATGAGTATGACGGGGATAAT
The DNA here is from genome assembly GCA_012837425.1 of Clostridiales bacterium. Lineage (GTDB taxonomy): Bacteria > Bacillota > Clostridia > Oscillospirales > CAG-272 > UMGS1002. The sequence continues at coordinate 1,780 of DURE01000027.1, read as the reverse complement.
GAGACCTGCAGCGACCGACGAGCTGCAGCCGCCCTTTTTCTCGGGTTCTGAAGCTTTGGTTGTAACATCCGGACCTGCGGGGGCGGTGGTGTTCTCTCCGGATGGTTTTGTCGCAGGTGCGTCTGTATCAGAAGATGTTGTTGTCACAGCCGGTTCGTCGGCAGTAGTGGCGCCGGCGGCTTCAAGCGCGGCGGCAAACAGCCACCCCGTTAACTCCCATTTTGGGTGAGCTGCTCGCCCCCGGGGTACCGCTGGTCATCAGGTTTGAGTCAAGTCCAAATTTGTGTGTAAATTAGTCTGTTAGAATTGCATTAAGGTTCGTCGTAGTCGCATTGTGCGTAATGTGGTAAACCGTGTTCTTTGCGGTTTTCCACATTTCCACAATCGTCCTGTTATCTGCGAACATCCGTGTCTTTATAGTCTTTAAGCCACTGATTCAATGCTATGTTTTGATGGCTGGCTCTGTTGGGAGCTGCTTTGATTGCTGCTTTTTTCCTCTTTCGCAAACTGGTAATATTCATCCATCTCAAAGTATTTGTGCGAACTCGTCCACTTTTCGTGCTGTTCTATCAGCATTGCACCGATAAGGCGAACAGCGGAATCCACGTTTGGAAATATGCGAATTACTCTCTCACGCCTGCGAATTTCTTCATTCATCCGCTCTATGCTGTTGGTTGTCCTCAACCTTTTGCGGTATTTGGCAGGCAATGCAATCACAGCCGTGATGTCTTCAAAAGCTTCTTCGATGCTATTAACTGCTTGTGGAGCTTTTTCTGCATAATCTTCAACAAGTTGCTCTAAAAGCTGCTTTGCGTGAGCTTTATCATCGGCATTATACAGCCTCTGCAAGCGCTCATTTATCTCTGCTTTGAGCTTGTTCGGTGTTTTGTCAGATACATTCCTCGAAAAATGCGTTTGACAACGCTGCCAAGAAGCATTGATAAATTGCTTGTGTATTGCTTTTACTAAGCCTTTGTGGTTGTCGGACACCACAAGATCAACATCCTCAAGACCACGCTCTTTTAGGCTTGTAAAGAAATCTCCCCAGCTTTGTTCCGATTCGCTGTCGTCAATATTAAAGCCTAAAACCTCTCTATATCCATCTTCGTTAACACCTGTTGCTATGAGCACACCTTTGGATCGAACTCGTCCGTCTTCGCGTATCTTTGAGTAGAGGGCATCAACGATAACAAAGGGATAATGTTTGTGTAAAGGGCGGTTCCTAAAAGCTTCTACAACTGGATCTAACGCTTCACACAGTGCTGAAACTGTTGATTTCGAGAAGCTTTTACCGCACAGCTCCTCTGTTATTGCAGAAACCTTACGGGTTGAAACGCCTTGTACAACCATCTCCATCATAGCAAGAACCAATGCCTGTTCGCTACGCTGATACCGCTCAAAAAGTTCTGTGCTGAAGCTCCCATTTCTAAGACGAGGCACAGCAAGCGTAAGCGAGCCAACACGGGTTGTTATCTCACGCTCCCTGAATCCGTTACGGTAGCCTTGTCGCTCCCCGTTTCGCTCGTATGGTTCTGCTTGAAGCTGTTCTGTCGCCTGTGCTTGTAGAACTTGATTGAGGATTTCCTCCAAAAGCTTCGCAAATGCATCATCTCTTCCACTTTTTGAAAATAACCCTTGCAAAATTTCTGTGTTTAGTGTAATGTTAATGTGTGCCATGAGTTCATCTCCTATTAGTTGTTTTGTTTTATCACTAACATTCTAACAGAAGTTTGAGCTTTTGGCTCATTTTTATTTTACACCATTATACAGACTTGATCAT
>DURE01000026.1 GCA_012837425.1 Clostridiales bacterium | reverse complement strand
GAGCCCCGCTCAATGCCGGGGTGCAGGCGGAGGTTTTTGTGAGGATAGACATAGACGCAGCGGCCGTAAGGGGAATCGGTGCAAGGGTTCTCGCAGGTGCAGACCCTTGAAGTGCCTTTCTTAGCTTATCGATTTCCACGCCTATTATGCGCTGAAGCGTCGCTCGAGTTTCTTCGCCTGCTCGACGAATACCTTGACTGGGATGAAATCATCCCGGAACAATTCCGGCATGCGTATTATTCGTATACCGGGCGGCCGCACACATATTCGCTTGAATCCATGCTGGCCATACTACAATATTCGTCATCGGTTTCTCCATTTCAATAAATATATAGTGTTGATTGCGAAACTCCGAAAAGCCAATAAATAAAAGGCAAATCAAAGTAAACATCCACTGACTTTTCTCCGCTTTTATGGTAAAATAAAGGTAGCAAAACCAAGAAATCACCAAAAAAGCAGGAGAAAAAAGTCATGCAAAATAAGGTTGTGCAAATCTCACTATGGGAAACTTACACAAAGGTATCCGAGGCCGAAGCAAACATTTCAGCGATTTGAAATCTGTATATTCCACCGATTATGACTTGAAAGAAAAGAAAACCGTCGTAGAAGGAAAATTTTCCGATCAAATGTTAACGGACGGCAGACGGATTTTCTGGGAAGAAAAAAACAGTGACGGGAGCATATCTCTTTTCAGTATGAATATAGACGGCAGCGACCAAACCGCTCTTAACGTCGACGCATGGTCGTGGAAGCTTACGACAAATTACATCTATTACCTAACATATGATAAAATAACTGTTGGTAAACTACAGTCAAAATCCATATAGTCAAGCGAGTTGGTCCTGACAGGCAGCGAGTTGAGAAGATGCGCGCATGACGGAAGCGGCGATGAGCTGGTCTGGAAATTTGAAGGTGAATACGCAAATATGAGATTCATCGAGTGGCATGCCATCGGTAACTATGTATATGCCACATATACTGACTGGACTGATTCCGACAGTGATGGTGTTTTTACCGATTCGGATTGCTATCAAAGCAACAGTGGAACAAAAATAAAAATAATGCGGATAAACATATTAACCGGAGGTGTGTATTATATAAATCCGTATGATTAACGATTAACGATAAGGTCAAAAGGAAGGAACCCTACAATTAATCCCTCCCGATGCCAAATCTGCGCGTCAATAGGAACCCCGGATGCTTCTGCGGGCTGCGGCGGCATATCGCAGCCCCCTTTCCGGACATTTGTTTCATCGCTCAATTTCTTTCATATTGTTATCTTTTCCGGCAAGCCTTCTGAGCTCCTCAAGCCCCGTCTGACCACACGCAGCAGTTGCCCTTAAGTACAAATTGCAGGGGAACTCCTCGCACAGCCCGCAATGCCAGGCAAAATGCTCAAGTGAGCAGGCATAAATTTTGCACCCGTTTCTCCATAACGCAACCTCCCGCCCCCCGATCTGCCGGCAGCCCCGGCATGCCCCCTCACGCCGGTAATTGCAAAAGTCACAGCTTCTGCCGCAGGGAGATACGTTCTCGGCGGTGACTATCTGCCGGGACATATCAAAATGCAGCCGGCCGTCATCGGCATCGACATAAGGCCGGCGGCCCTTTATGTACCCGTATTCGGCCATGCCGCAAAGCAGATTCCGCATAATGCAGCAGCCTACTGTCTGCCTTTCCCGGTCGGCCTCCCCGCGGATTAGCGCGCCCTGCCTGTCAAGGCGTTCAAGCGTTCTGAGCACCCGCTCTCTGTTTCTTTTGAGTTCGGAGACCGCGACAAGCGGCGGCAGCTCGGACAGGCATAGCCAATAATACCAGAGCAGAGCCCGCGGGCTTTTTCTTTTGCCGGCCCCACGGTTGAATTTGTATATGAGATTGCGCATCCAGCGCATATCCCAGGGGGCGGCGGCCGCAATAAAGCGCAGCACGACAAGTAAGGTGTCATGGCACTCTCCGCCAATACACCCCCCGGCGCCGAAGCAGGTGGTACGCAGACGGGCAAGCGTCCGCCCGACCATTTCTCTGACCTCGGTCCGCTCGGGGGCAAACAGTACAAGCAGCCGCAGAATCTCAAGCTCGTACATGTTTGAGGACAATATCTGCGTTTTAGGCAGCTGACCCGTGACGGTTCTGAGCTTTTTTCCATTGTGCGGCGGAATATAAAACTCGGGATATATGCGGCTTGTGTTTTCGATGACCCCCGAACATCTGACATCGTCATAAAACCGCTTAACCCTTGCAGAACTGCTCCTCGCATCGAGCAGCCGGCGCGCGATGTATGATTTTTCTCTGTCCGGTATGTCCCCGCCGCATATCATTCGGTGATTTGTCCTTATCATCAGATCGTATGCGGTCATTTGCTCAACCTCAATATCCCTGTTTTGGAATAATTATATCATTTATCCTTGAAGAATGCAATAGTATTTTGTAATATATTTTCCTATTTTGATATTTTCGCGAAAAATAAGCCGCAAATTACGGATTTTTTTATATTAGCCCGGCGAGCCGGGCTAATCCTGCCGCAATGCGGGGTGCTCTGCAAGCCCGCCCTGAGGAATTTTATGGAGAATGATAGGTTTTTCATAAAATTCGAAACAAGATGCGAAAAAATATAAAAAATTTCAGATAAAATTATAAATTATATTGACAAGCATAAAAAATGATGGTAATATTATCATGGATATGCACATATCCCCACGCAAAGGCTAACTTGTCGAAAGGCAGGGGCGCGAAGCTACAGGGTCTAAGGGCGGGTACCCGCCTATGGCAGCCAGTTACCGATATTAAACTTCATAACTACATATGGGTTTAGTATTTAGGTGATTGGCATTATCATCTAAAATTTTTTATTTTAAGGAGGTTAATACCAATGAAAAGCCTGAAGAAAGTCATCATCATCGTCCTCACCGCCACAATGCTCGCAACGGCACTCTCTCTGCCCGCTTCCGCCGCAGTGAGCAACCCCGGCATCAAGGTGCTCAACAGGGTAGAGGAAATCAAGTTCCAACTCGCTCAGGCCATCGCCGACGTAGCAAACGCCCAGATCGAAAGGCTTGTCGCTGTATTCCAGGCCATGCCCAACCCCAATATTCAGGCGCTTGTCACCGCAACCAACGCGATTTCATCAGCAGCGATTGCCGTTATTAACGCCCTCGGATTTGACGCGGTTTGCGAATATGTCACATATGAAGTCGGCGGCCAGCTTGTTGAAATCGACCCGATAATCGTTATTCCGATTGGTGAAGAATGATTAATAATTCGGAATGGTAGCAGTCGTCAGATACGATGAGCAATGCCCGATTGTCCCGCCGGATATCCTCGCAATGCTAAAAAATCTGAAAAATGAACTTATATCTATTGAAGACATCGTTTCGGTCGTTTTATTCGGATCATACAGCAGGGGAACCTACGGCAAGGACAGCGATATTGATATCGCTGTCTTTGTCCGTAATTCGGCAGCGGGCAAAATGCTCATGATTTTCAGACAAGCCGTCCGCTGTGCTGCGAAATACAACTTTGATATTCAGATTCTGATATTTACCGCCTCGTCGCTTGACAATCCGATAGGCATAGTAGAGGAAATAGTCGAATACGGACGGGATATATCATACATCTGAATTCAAGCTTTCTCGGAAGGAGGAGTCATTATAATAAAGGGGGTTACAATTAAGCGCGCCGGAAAAGATTATTTTCCGGGGCTTAACAAAGCACAGCTTACACTGCTGGGAGAAAGCCACGGCACTGAAGTTATGTTGCAAACTATAAACGCCAACAATGTTGTAATGCTTACTCCTGCAGAGGATGCGGATGTTTGCGAGCATGTCTACATAATAGAAGGGGATTTGATTCTTGAATCCGAGAAGGAAACCGTAAAGCTTGGAAAAAATGATTTTTTTTCTTTTTCCAACATAAAAAATACGATACTGATGCGGTGCAATGTCCCCGTCACCTTTATTTACGTTACATCAAAACCGATGTTCAATCGTGTAAAAATGTACTTCAGCAATCTTGACGAACTGATAAAAAAGGTAGACGAAAAGGACCACTACACCAAAACCCACTGCGAGCATGTGACAAATTACGCAATCGCAATCAGCCGCAACATGAAGTGCAGCACATCAATTGTTGAAAAACTTGCGCTGTCGGCTCTGTTCCATGATGTCGGGAAATGTTATATCCCGGACCATATCCTGCAAAAGCCCGACAAGCTCACTCCCGAGGAGTCCAAGGCCATATACAAGCACCCTATACATTCAAAAGAGCTTGTGGAGCCCAACTTCGGGGAGGAAATCGCTAATATTGTGCTCTGCCACCACGAGCGGCTTAATGGTTCGGGTTATCCCCAGGGAATCTTCGGTGACCAGATACCGCTCGAGTCCCGGATAATTGCGGTTGCCGACTCCTTTGACGCCATAACTACCAAGCGCCCCTACAATTCCCCCAAGAATTTCAAGGACGCGGTGGAGGAACTGCTCGGAATGCCCGACCTTTACGATATGCGCGCGGTAAGGGCTCTAAAAAAGCTGGTGGACAGCGGCGAGATATATAAGTTGTGCAACAACCATGTCAACATAATTACATCCGGGGAGGAGGAAGATAACAAATGACGGCTACCGAAAAATATCGCTACTGGGAAATGATATCAGACTACGATATGGGAACCGCCGAGGATATGGTCAAGGCCAAGCGGTGGATGTATGTTGCCTCTATTTGTCACACCGCTATCGGGCGACTGCTAAAAGGGCTAATAGTATACAACACGAACAAAGAGACCCCCAAATCCGACAATCTGGTTTTCCTGATGAACAGGCTTGGCGGCAATCAGACCTTCTCGGCCACCGAGGGAGGCCAGCGCTTCAAAGCCGAGAAAGAGGAATACCTTGACCTGATAATAGACATCACATACTACCGGATAAACGACTACCCCTTCTCCTACCAGAAAACACTCGACCGCTTCATCGAAGAGAACACCGCCCTCGAAGTGCTTGAGAAAGCCAAGAGGGTGATATCCTGGCTTAAGACCTTTGGTCCCGGCGCCGGGGACGACAGGTGACTTGACACCGCACAAAGCAGCAACAACAAGAAACAGACACCACATACGTGATGTCTGCATTTTCATTTTTGCAGGGCCATGCCCTGCTTTTGCTATATCATTCATATTATGGCGGCATTGCATGCTTATGTTTTTGCCTGCCGGAAGGTCGGCTCCGTTACGAAAAACACCTGCCCAGTTTGACAATTTGAATGCCGCATGGTATAATTTCGTCTGTTGGACTCAAGTTCAACTCTATTATGTATAATGTGGCGGAATGCACCTTATGGAATACATTTTTGTAGTACTTGTCAGCTTTTTCGGCAGCCTTCTGCAGCGGATAACCGGATTCGGATTCGGCATTTTTGCCATGATCTTCCTGCCGCATCTGCTCAGCTCATATAAGGCGGCCAATGCGCTGGCAGGTATGTTGTCGCTCCTGTCCTGTCTTGTGGTAACCGCCTCTCTTTTCAGGCTTGTTGACTGGAAAAACCTTATACTTCCCTCCTGCGCGTCGGTTGCAGCCTCCTTTTTTGCGGTGCGCTTTATGAGCGGGCAGGAGGACGCGCTGCTCCGGGTTCTGCTCGGTGTCTTTCTTATACTGCTCAGTGTTTACCTTATGTTTTTCTCGGACAGAATACATATAAAACCCACCTGGTACGGCGGTCTTGCTTCAGGGGGCTTGTCGGGGATTATGAGCGGCCTGTTTGCAATGGGCGGCCCGCCGGTCGTGGTGTATTTCATGGAATCCGAGAACGATGTCAACAGGTATTTAGCCACCATCCAGGCTTATTTCGCCCTTACAAATCTCTTCAATACCGCCATAAAGGCGGCCGCCGGTTTTGTCAGTGGCAGTGTTTTGATTTTCTGGCTGTTTGGTGCTGCCGGAATGCTCGCCGGCGTTTATGCCGGGAAAAAGGTTTGCGGCAAGCTCAATGCAGGCCTTATAAAAAAGCTTGTCTATGCAATGATGGCGGCAAGCGGGGTTGTCAATATTGCGATGTCGGTTTTATGAGCGCGGGATATGGGCTCCCGCGCTACAGTATTAGCGATTTGATTATTTAGATCTTTTGAGATTCTCAAGGAACTTTTTTTAATTCCTTGAGAGGGGTATGGGGGCAGCGCCCCCGTGCGTTCTTTTTCGGGGGTGCGGGGGCGGAGACCCACAAGAAACTCAAAAGCGGCTGCCCTGCAGCCGCTTTTGGTGTTGTCTATCAGTGAATTATGAAGCGCTCGGTGTCCTTGTCGAAAAGGATAATTCTCGACATATCGAAGGCAACCTTGATGGTGTCGCCTGCCCTTGAGGTCGAACGCGAGGAAACACGCGAAATGAGCGATGTTTCTTCTCCGACCTTGAGGTAAAGATAAATCTCAGCGCCCATGAGCTCGGTGACGTCGACATATGCATCGATAACGCTGTCCTTGAAGGTCGAAATGTGGACCGGCTCATCGTGGATGCACTCGGGTCTGATGCCGAGGATAACTTCTCGCCCTATGTAATCCTTAATGGCGGGATTGTTGGCCTTCTCGGCGGGCAGCTTCACTGATTTGTCCTCAAAGTTGAAGAAAATGTCCTCGCCCTTCTTTTCGAGTGTGCCATTTATAAAGTTCATCTGCGGCGTCCCGATGAATCCCGCGACGAAGAGGTTGCAGGGGTAGTCATAGAGGTTCTGCGGGGTATCGACCTGCTGAATGAGTCCATCCTTCATAACGACGATTCTTGTCGCCATGGTCATAGCCTCAACCTGGTCGTGGGTAACGTATATGAAGGTGGTACCGATGCTCTGATGAAGCTTGATAAGCTCGGTTCTCATCGCCGCACGGAGTTTCGCGTCAAGGTTTGAGAGCGGCTCGTCGAGCAAGAAGACCTTGGGATTGCGGACAATTGCACGACCCAGCGCCACACGCTGCTTCTGACCGCCTGAGAGGGCTTTCGGCTTTCTGTCAAGCAGGTGGACAATATCAAGAATTCTTGCGGCCTCCTCGACGCGGCGCTTGATCTCCTCCTTCGGGGTTTTGCTGAGCTTGAGCCCGAAGGACATATTTTCAAAAACCGACATATGGGGATACAGCGCGTAGTTCTGGAACACCATTGCGATTTTTCTGTCCTTGGGGGCAATGTCGTTGACCAGCTGGTCGCCGATAAACAGCTCGCCCTCGGTTATCTCCTCAAGTCCCGCAATCATGCGGAGAGTGGTGGTTTTTCCGCAGCCCGAAGGGCCTACGAGAACGAGAAATTCTTTGTCTTTAACCTCAAGAGTGAAGTCGGACACGGCGGTAACGCCGCCGGGGAACTTCTTATACACGTGTCTAAATGATAAGCTTGCCATAAATGCTCCTTCCTTGGTCCGATGCTGCCACTCGGGCAGAATTCGGGACATGGGTTTTTAACAACATATATTGTATCAAATAATCGATTAAAATGGAAGATGTTATTTCCCCAAAATTTCTAAGCGTTGTTTGTACAACCTGTACAACACAAGAGTCTATGCAACGCCCAACATCAAGCATATGACCCGCCACAATCTTAATACATTAAGTTTTTAGCAGGCCCTTCATGGAAAGTGATATTTTTTTCTTTTGCAGGTCAACGCCAATCACCTTAACGCTGACAATATCTCCCACCGACACCACCTCGGAGGGGTGCTTGATATACCTTTCGGATAGCTGCGAAATATGAACCAACCCGTCCTGGTGCACACCTATATCCACAAATGCCCCGAAATCTATGACGTTCCGGACAGTTCCGGTCAAAACCATGCCCTCTTTAAGGTCGCTCAAATCAAGGATGTCCTCGCGCAGTACCGGGAGAGGCAGGCTGTCCCGGACGTCCCGCCCGGGCTTTTCAAGCTCGGCGATGATGTCCCTGAGGGTCGGCACGCCGATACCGAGCCTGGCGGCCACTTTTTCCTCTCCCTTGAGCTTTACCTTCACCGAGAGAAGCGAGAGGCCGCCTGAGCGGACATCTTCTTCAGTGTATCCGAACATGCCCAGCAGCCCCCTCGCGGCGTCGTATGACTCGGGGTGCACTCCAGTGTTGTCAAGGATTTCGGCCGAGCCCGGGACCCTTAAAAACCCGGCACACTGCTCAAAGGACTTCTCGCCTATTTTCGGCACCCTGAGAATTTCGGCACGCGAGTTGAATGCACCGTGCTCCTCACGGTGTTTAACAATGTTCTTTGCAGCTGTCGCATTGATTCCCGAAATATATGAAAGCAGCGAGTAGGATGCGGTATTCAGGTCGACGCCCACCGCGTTGACGCAGCCCTCAACCACGCCCGAGAGCGCCGCCCCCAGTCTTGCCGGCTTCATGTCGTGCTGGTACTGCCCCACCCCGATGGATTTCGGGTCGATTTTGACCAGCTCAGCGAGCGGGTCTTGGAGCCGCCGGGCAATTGATACCGCCGAACGCTGCGTGACGTCGAAGTCGGGGAACTCCTCGGCGCCGAGCTTTGAGGCCGAGTAGACCGACGCCCCGGCCTCGCTCACCACAATGTATTTTACATCTTCAGGGATGGTTTTCAGCAGGTTGGCGATGAAAATTTCGCTCTCCTTTGAGGCGGTGCCGTTACCTATCGCAATTACATTGACTTCGTGCTTTCTTATTAGCCTTGTGACAATCTCGCCGCTCTCCCTGATTCTCTCCTGCGGCTTGTGCGGGTAAATCACCGCGGTATCTTTTACTTTTCCGGTCTGGTCGACCACGGCCAGCTTGCAGCCGGTGCGATAGCCCGGGTCAAGGCCCATTACAACCCTGCCTCGCAGCGGCGGCTGCATAAGCAGATGCCTCAAATTATCGGCAAATACTTTTATCGCACCCTCGCTGGCTGTGTCGAACATATCGCTTCTTATTTCCCGCTCGACGCTCGGGGCAATAAGCCTGATGTAGGAATCCTCTATAGCCGCCGCCACATATTTTTTTGCCGGGCTGTCGCCCCCGGACAGCAGCTTTTTACCGAGATACTGCAGAATCTGCTCGTGCGGGGCGGTCAGCGTCACCTTGAGGAAACCCTCCTTCTCACCGCGATTGACTGCAAGTATGCGGTGGCCTGGGATTTTTGAGACCGGCTCGGAATACTCATAATACCGGGTGTAAACCGAGTCGCCCTCGCCGGAAGAATTCAGCACTCCCCGCTCCCAGGTCATGGCGCGGATTGCCTTTCTGTAGTCGGCGTTGTCGGATATATCCTCGGCGATAATGTCGCAGGCGCCGGATAAAGCCTCCCCGGCGCTTGCAACTCCGGTCTCCTCGCTCACATATGAGGCGGCCTGCTCCTCAATTGAGGGGGTATAGGACGGCTTCTGGGCGAGCAGCAGGCCTGCCAACGGCTCAAGGCCGCGCTCGCGCGCCACAGAGGCACGGGTCTTGCGCTTGGGCCTGAAGGGGCGGTATATGTCGTCAACCTCGGTTATCGTCACCGCGGCGTCGATTGCCTTCTCTATCTCGGGGGTCAGCTTATCCTGAGCTGCTATCAGTTCCTTTACCTCGGCCTTGCGCTTTTCGATGTTCCGCAGGTAGGCGAGGCGGTCGAATAGCTCGCGCAGCACCATGTCGTCAAGCGAGCCGGTGACCTCCTTGCGGTAGCGCGCGATAAAGGGGATTGTGTTCCCCGCGTCAAAAAGCTCGACAGTACGCTCAACCTGCTGCACTCCTAGGCTGAATTCCTTTGCCAGTGTTGCGATAATGTCCATTCTTCTGTCCTTTCGCTGTTGCTTTATAGTGTGCGGCGCGTCCCATCAGTTTTTCTCCCGCAGCTGCTTGATTCGGTCTCGCAGATATGCCGCCTGCTCGAACTCCAACCGGCGCGCGGCCTCCTTCATCTCCTTTGTCAGCCGCTCGATTAAGGCTTCGCGCTCCCCGGCGCTAAACTTTACCGCCTTGTCCTTTCGGCCGCTCCGGCTTCTGTCTTTACCGTAATCGTCGCCGGCCGATATTTCTATTATATCCCGCACGCTCTTTTGAACCGTGCGCGGTATAATTCCGTGCAGGCGGTTGTACTCGCTCTGGATTTTTCTGCGGCGGTTGGTCTCGTCTATCGCCGCCCGCATTGATTTTGTGATGCTGTCGGCGTACATAATGACCTTGCCGCGCTCGTTGCGCGCGGCGCGGCCTATTGTTTGTATCAACGACCGCTCGGCGCGCAGAAAGCCTTCTTTATCGGCGTCAAGTATGGCGACCAGCGACACCTCGGGTAAATCAAGCCCCTCGCGCAAGAGGTTTATGCCGACAAGCACGTCAAATACGCCGAGCCGCAGGTCGCGCAGAATCTCCATTCGCTCTATAGTCTCGACATTGTGGTGGATGTATCTGACCCGGATGCCGTTGCTCTCAAGATAGTCGGTCAGGTCCTCGGCCATCTGTTTGGTCAGAGTGGTGACAAGCACCCGCTCTCCGAGCTTTGCCCGCTCGCGTATCTCGCCCATCAGGTCGTCAACCTGTCCGGCTACCGGACGAACCTCAACCTCGGGGTCGACCAGCCCGGTAGGCCGGATTATCTGCTCGACTATTGCGTCAGAATGTTCCCTTTCATAATCCCCCGGCGTCGCGCTGACAAATACCGCCTGGTTTATCTTCTCTTCAAATTCCTCAAAGAAAAGCGGGCGGTTGTCGTAGGCCGAGGGCAGGCGGAAGCCGTAATCGACAAGGTTCTTCTTGCGCGCCGTGTCCCCGCCGCTCATGCCCCGAACCTGCGGAAGCGCCACATGCGACTCGTCGACAAAAAGCAGAAAATCATCGGGGAAGTAGTCCATCAGAGTATAGGGTGTCGAGCCGGGCGGGCGGCGCGAGAGTATCCGCGAGTAATTTTCAACCCCCGAGCAGTAGCCTATCTCGCGCAGCATCTCAAGGTCGTATTTCACCCGCTCCTCAATCCGCTGCGCTTCGAGCAGCTTGTCCTGCGAGCGGAAAAACTCGACCCGCTCGCGCATCTCCTGCTCGATTTCAGCCAGCGCCGCTTCCCTTTTGTCGTCGGATACCGCGTAATGGGTCGCCGGGTAAATCGCCGCGTAATGAAGCAGGCGCAAAAGCTCGCCGGTCACGGTGTTGATTTCGGACACCCGGTCAATCTCGTCGCCGAAAAACTCCACGCGGATAGCGCGCTCGCCGCTCCCTGCCGGGAAAATCTCAACCGTGTCCCCCCGAACCCGGAATTTATCGCGGACAAAGTTTATGTCGTTGCGATCATAGCTGATTGCGACCAGCCTTTTTATCAGCTCGTCGCGGCTCATAAGCATCCCCGGGCGGACGGCCAGTACCAGCTTGCGATACTCCCCGGGGTCGCCGAGCGAGTAGATGCAGGAAACGCTGGCGACTATAATCACGTCCCGCCTCTCAAAGAGCGCTGAGGTGGCGCTGTGCCGAAGGCGGTCAATTTCGTCGTTAATGAGCGCGTCCTTTTCTATATACATGTCCTTGCCCGGGATGTACGCCTCGGGCTGGTAGTAGTCGTAATAAGAAACAAAAAATTCTACCGCATTGTCGGGGAAGAACTCCCTGAACTCGGTGCAGACCTGCGCCGCCAGAGTCTTATTAGGCTCAAGTATGAGTGTCGGGCGGTTGAGCTCGGCGATAACATTGGCCATGGTAAAGGTCTTGCCCGAGCCGGTGACCCCGAGCAGGGTCTGCATGCGACAGCCGTGCTCAATCCCGCTCACAAGAGCCTCGATGGCCTCGGGCTGGTCGCCGGTGGGGCGGAATTCGCTCCTCAGGTTGAATTTATTGTACTGCATTTCGTCCTCGCTCTTTTTTGCACTGTATGCCGCCGGCGATTTTGCTTTTAATATATAATTATATCAAAAATCATACAATAATTCAAGTGAGGAAGGGGGGATTTATCATCTATTCTGTGCTGGCGTTCCACCTTGCCATTGTGACGCGGCGTGGCTATCCGGATGCGGTGATATATAATTCCGAGTTTTTCAAGACCCTCTTCAAAAAGCGTTTTGTGGGTTGACTTTTTTACAAGCAGCGCATTTGTCCATTCTGTTCCGTTGTCTGTCTGGATTCAGGAAGATGTAGATGCTGTTGCTAAGCTTCTCAACCGCCGGCCTCGAAAATGCCTCGGTTGGAAGTGTCCTGAAGAAGTTTTTTATCATAAATCCTTGCACTTGACTTGACAATTCTGTTCAAAAAGTCCCTTAAGCGGGGGTGCGGGGGCAGCGCCCCCGAAGTAAAGGGCGGATCCCCCACAGTAAAATCGGGGCGCGGGGCGGAGTCCCAGACGTCCCTTAAAAATCCCTCCGGCCGTCGAGGGCACGGGAGAGGGTCACCTCGTCGGCGTATTCAAGGTCGCCGCCAACCGGGACCCCGTAGGCCAGCCGCGAGACCTTAACGCCCAGAGGCCGCAGCAGTTTGGCTATGTACATAGCCGTCGCTTCGCCCTCGACATCCGGGTCGGTGGCGATAATAACTTCGCTGACCCTGTCGTCTTTGAGACGCTCGAGCAGCTCGGCAATCCGGATTTTGTCGGGGGTAACGCCCGAGACCGGCGAGATTGCGCCGTGCAGCACATGATAGGTACCCCGGTACTCGCGCACCTTCTCTATTGCCATCAGCACACGCACGTCCTCTACCACACAAATCACAGTGACGTCACGGGTTTCGTCCCGGCAAATATTGCACAGCTCTTGGTCGGTAAGATTCTGGCAGACCGGGCAGAGGTGGATTTTTCGCTTGGCGTCGAGTATCGCCTGCGCAAAGCACTCGGCCTCCTCGTCTGTAAAATCGAGCACAGAGAAGGCCATTCGCAAAGCGCTCTTACGCCCCACTCCCTGCAGCCTTGCAAACTGTTCGCAGAGCACCTGAAGCGATTCGATATAGTCGGCCATATCAGAACATCCCCGGTAGCCCCGGCATTTTGCCTGTTATTTTTGACATCTCGGAACTGTTGGTTTCATCGACCCGCTTTATCGCTTCGTTTATCGCGGCGGTAAGTATGTCGCTCAGCGTCTCTATGTCGTCGGGGTCCACAATCTCTGGCTGTATGTCAATCGACAGTATTTCCCGCTTCCCGTTTATCTTCACGGTCACAGCACCCCCGCCGGCCGTGACTGCATACTCACGCTCGTCGAGCTCGGCTTGAAGCGCGGCCATATCCTCCTGCAGCTTCTGCGCCTGACGCAGCATCGCGCTTATGTTGCTCTGGGCTCCGCCGCCCCTGCCGCCCGGTATTCTGGCTTTCATTCTCTGCTCTCCTTTATCAGCTTTTTGTGAATTTTGTTATTTCATCAAAGATGGCATCGTCCCGGTCGGGCGTGATAGAAGGAGTCACCTCAAATATCAGGTCACCCTCGCTGAGTTCCCGGCCGAGCACGGCGCCAAGCTCCGACCTTATCAAATCCCTTTTCCTCATCATATCAATCGTCATAATATGAAACGTTTCTTCAAACCGGATAATTACTCTGCCGTCAGCTCGTGTAAAGGCGCGACTGCCGGTAAGCACCGCCGCGAGCGCCGGATTTGTATCTAAAATGCGGGCTATAATATCGGTCCACTGATTTAGGGTTTTTAGCGTTGGCTTTTCGGTCGGCTCCCGAGACACAGACTTTTGCTCTTTGGGTTTTGGCTTTGGTTTTTCGGGCTGCCCCTTTAGTTCCTGCTCTTGTATTACGGTCTGTTCCTGTGGCCGTGGCTCTTCGGCCTGCTCCTTGGACTCCGGTTTGTCGGACTGCTCCCGGAAACTTGATTTTATGTCAATTATCGTAATATCCGCTTGCGTATTATCGCCTTTTGCAGGATTTGTGACATTGTTTTCAGCAGGCGTCCTGGCGGGCTGTTCGGTTTTTCCGGCCGGCGCCCCGGCCTTTTCTTTAGCCTGTCTGGCCTTTCGGGACGGCGCTTCCTTGTTATCCACACTATGAGGCGTCGGCTGAAATGCCCCGCCTGCCAGCGCGTCCTCAAGCCTTGCAATTCTGGCAAGCAACGACTCAACCCGGGTGTCAAGCCTGCCGTCGCTCATGCTCAGCAGGGTCAGCTCGGCTATGGTGCGCTTAATTGCATTTGAGCGCTGCATAGATTGTATGGCCCCCTCAAGCTGCCGGCAATGGGCCAGGAGAGTCTCGCGGCTGTACAGCCCGGCAAGCTCGGTTAGTTGCGACGTCTCGGAGTCGGTCAGGTCAAGGTAGCGCGCCGCCGTGTCGGGTATGGTCTTCATCACAAGCATATCGCGCCAGAGCGAGAGCAAGTCCTGGCAGAAGACCGCAATATCCTTTGACGAGCTCACTATCCCGGCTATAATGTCAAGTATTTTGTCATAGTCGGCCTGTGCCACCGCCCGGGCGGTCTCAACTATCTGGCCCCTCCCTGTCGAGCCTGTTGCCTCGCTCACGTACTCGGGGGTTATTCTGGTCTTTCCGCCCGCACATAGCTCAAGCAGACCGATAGCGTCGCGCATGCCGCCCTGAGAGAGCCGGGCGATCAGGCGGGCCGCGTCCGGGTCAAGCTCTATTCCCTCCTCTTGTGCGATATAGCCAAGCCGGGAGATGATATGCTCGGTCGTAATCCGCCTGAATTCAAATCTCTGGCAGCGCGAGATTACGGTTGCCGGGAGCTTTTGCTGCTCGGTGGTGGCAAGTATAAAAATCACGTGCTCGGGCGGCTCCTCAAGCGTTTTGAGCAGCGCGTTGAAGGCACTGGTCGAGAGCATGTGAACCTCGTCGATTATGTAAACCCGGTAGCGCAGCGCCGAGGGGGCGTATATAACCCCGTCCCGTATGTCTCTTATATTCTCGACACCGTTGTTTGACGCGGCGTCAAGCTCAAGCACCTCGGTAGCCCTGCCCGAATCGACCGCCCGGCAGGCGGCACAAAGGCCGCAGGGGTTTCCTCCCTGCGGGGCTTCGCAGTTGACCGCCTTGGCAAATATTTTGGCACAGGAAGTTTTCCCGGTCCCGCGCGAACCCGAAAAAAGGTATGCGTGGGATATGCGGTTGTTTGCAATCTCGTATTTAAGCACCGAGGTAATGTGGTCCTGCCCGCAAACCTCATCAAAGATCTGCGGGCGCCACTTGCGGTATAAGGCCAGATGCGCTTTCTTCTCCATGCTGTTTTTCATCCCGATCCTGCGGCCTGCTTAATATTCAGCCGGCAGTATTCCTGCCGATACAAACAGGCAAAACAGGCTGCAAAGTAAGACCATACACCCTTTAGTCGAACTTTCCTTCCACGCGATATCCCGAATCTCTGCTCGGAACAGGCAACCTTGCGGCACATCGGGTTGACCGCTTAATGCTGCTTGGTTCCCCACCTGACATGGTTCACGGCTCACGATTGCGCAAGACCCGTTCGTCAACACAGAAGACTCGGGCTCAATACATAGAAGTGCTGTCCTCAAAAGGGAATCCACCCCTGCTATAGCGGATTTCAGGTACAGGGCACCGCTAACTCCCCGGCTGGTATGGTCTTATTTCGCAGCCTGCTTTACACCGTTTATTATTATCACTCACACAGCGATTTATTCGTTTCTCTACACGGAAATTTTTTTGATAAATCAGAGGTTTTCGGCAAACCCGGCAAATGCCTTCGGGTCAACGGCGCATAGCACTGATATTATGCCTTAAGACCTGCAAATTATACACAAAAACTGTTGCCGGCAGACCTACGGTTCCGAGCGCCCGTGCTTTTGAATGCCGTTGACTCTATTGACGAGAACCTCCCGCCGTCGGTCAAAAACCCCCCGCCGGATGTTATGTCTGTGTTTATTTTAACATATTTCATTCAATATTGCAATAGCCAAAGCGTTTTTTATCGCGGCGCGTCAGTCAAGCAGCCTCATCATCGCATCAAGCATAACAGCGGCGTCCCCGCGGGTGACCGGCGCATTGTAGTCGTAGTCCTCATACACCAGCACACCGGCCGAGCAGAGCGCCCATACCGCATCCTCGGCCCAGGCCGGTATTCCGGAGTTTTTGGCGAAGACCGCAACACTGCCGTCGCTGCCCAGGCCCATGATATTGGCTAGCATGACCGCCGCCTCGGACACTGTGATGTCCTTGTCGGGTAGAAAGCATATTTTGCCCTCGACATAGCTGCCTTTTATGTACCCGGCCCTTGCCGCCGCCCCCACATAGCTCTTCATCGAGCCGGCTATATCGTCGTCGTCGTAAAATCCGGTGTCCTCAACATCCGGAAGCCTGCTCACTCCGGCAGCCTTCATTGCCATCACCAAAAACTCGGCGCGGCTTACCGTTTGGTCGGGATAGAAATAATATCCGTCTCCTATCTGCGTGCCGCTCATAATTCCCTCGCCGCCAAGTTTTATGGCGGCGCTGTAGGCACGGTGCCATTTCATGTCGTCATAGGCCAGTGACGTTGAGTTCTTCTCCACCCTCAAAGTGACCGACGCGGCCGCGGAGTAGTTGCCGTATGTATCGTACACCACATAAGTAAGCCTGTCGCGGCCGGTAAATCCGGCGTTCGGGAAATAAACATAGCTGCCGTTGTCGTCGGTGAAAATCAACGCTCCGTTTTTCGGATATGTTACAATCTGATAGGTCAGCTTGTCGCCCTCGGGGTCAATTGCGTGCAGCCGGCCGTATACGGCTATGTCGCGGTATGTGCTGACTTCAAGAGGGCCTCTTGAGACGGCTGATGGCGAGCGGTTGATTTTGCTCAGCAGATACAGGTTGCAGTCTATGCTGTATGCGGAATTGTTGACCGCAAAGCTAAAGCTTGCCCGCGACACCTTTTCGTTTGAGGCGGCAAAGCTTAGCTGAGACAGGTTGCCGCGCGAGACAGTCTGCCCGGCACTGAGCTTGACCGACCCAACAAAAAGCTCGCCCTCGGTCACATCTGGTACCTGTGTGATGGTAATCGTCGACAGCCGGGACAAATTCAGCGCCCGCTCAAAGTCGTCGGCGGTAAATAAAATTTCATGCCCTAAAAGTCCGGCTTTGGCCATCGGCGTGTAGTGCGCAATTATCTGCAGCGCCGGCGAGACCGCCCGATTCGGTTCGCCCCCGGAACCGGGCAGACCGGCGTTTGCGGTGACCGACAGAAACAGGGTCACCAAAAGCGCCGATATAGACAACAAAACAGTTCTCTTCATAATATCTGACCCCCACTTAAATCAAGCATCATATTGTAACGGTATGTCCGTCTTCTAAAGTTTATTTATTACATTTCGGTTATATTCCTTTATCGGGGTTTTTCTATACACCGCGCTGCCCTTTGGGCTGCCGTCGGCTTTGTGTTCGGAGCTTATACTAACCGACGGGGCATTGACGCCGCTGGTGCAGACGTGCAGCGGCCTGCCTACGCCGCACGTCAACCATAAAGAGTTATATTCCCCGAAATAAAACCTGATTTTTTGCCGTCACCTATTGTCAAAAAACTTTTTTTGGTTTATAATAGATAAATAAAACTCCGACCTTACCGCGGTTTTGCCGCTTATATACATTAAGGAGAAAAATCATGCTGGACATTAAAATCACACAACGGAAGGACTTAAAACCAAAGCCTGACGATGAGAGCAAGCTCGGATTCGGCAGGATATTTACCGACCACATGTTCATCATGAACTATACCGAGTCGAGAGGCTGGCACGACGCGAGGATTGTTCCCTACGGCCCCTTTGTGCTCGACCCGTCATGCATGGTCTTCCATTACGCGCAGGAGATGTTCGAGGGGCTCAAGGCCTACCGCGCTGCCGACGGCAGCATCCTGCTCTTCAGGCCGCAAAAGAATTTTGAACGCATGAACAAAACCAACCGCCGCATCTGCATTCCCGAGGTAAACCTAAACGACGCGCTCCAGGCGGTCGTTGAGCTTGTCAGGCTTGAGCGGGACTGGGTGCCGCGTGCCGAAGGTACCTCGCTCTACATCAGGCCTTTCATATTCGCCACCGACCCGCAACTCGGCGTACATCCTTCAAAAACATATATTTTTGCAATAATTCTCTCGCCCGTTGGCTCCTATTATGCAGCCGGTATAAATCCCATCCGGATATTCGTTGAAACCGAGTATGTCCGCTCGGTGCGGGGCGGCACGGGATTTGCCAAGGTCGGCGGAAATTATGCGGCTTCGCTTATTGCACAGGCCGAGGCCGAGCGGCTCGGGTATGCCCAGGTGCTCTGGCTCGACGGTATCGAGCATAAATATATCGACGAAGTGGGCTCGATGAATGTGTTTTTCGTCATCGGCGGCGAGATTATCACACCGTCGCTTGACGAGGGCAATATCCTCCCGGGCATCACCCGCGCCTCCTGTATCGAGTTGCTCCGCTCCTGGGGGTATACCGTAACCGAACGCAGGCTGGCCCTCTCGGAGGTTATAGAGGCCTATAAGAACGGCAGGCTCAACGAAGCCTTCGGCACCGGCACGGCCGCCGTTATCTCTCCGATAGGCGAGCTTGACAGCGGCGACGACAAGCTTGTCATCAACAACAATAAAATCGGCCCCATAGCGCAAAAGCTCTACGATTCGCTAACCGGCATCCAGTGGGGACGGATTGAGGGGCCCGAAGGTTGGGTTGTTAAAGTCTGCTGATTAATATATTTTACCGGGAACGCCGTGCGGCGTTCCCGGCTTTTTTGTTTGCCCGCGCATCAAATCCCGCGTTGTGTGACGCGACGACACGGCGCGCCGGGACCTCGCGCTGCTTGACTTGCGATTTAGTTCAGGAAGTTTTTTAAGGATTCTCAAGGAACTTTTTTGAAAAAAAAGTTCCTTGAGCGGGGTGCGGGGCGGCGCCCCGCAAAAATTCACCCTGCCGCCTTGTAAACTCCACAAATAGGTGTTATACTATTCAGACAGGGATATTGCTTTATCGAACCGTGAGGTATCTTCATGAACGACGAGAATATTAGAATTGAAAAAGAAGAAAAATCTCCCGCGCCTGAACCTCCGCCCGGGTCAGAGACATTCGGCAACCCGGCTGATTTAAACCTGTCCGCCGGCCGGTCAGACAGGCCCCGGGTGGGGGCAGATGATACTTCCCCCGATAAAACACCGCCTGAGACGGTTGACAATCCCTCCGGGCTGAAATTGCCGAAATACTCTATTGTCCTTTTTGCCATAGCCGGCTTTAGCATCCTGATATACGCCGCCGCGGTTGCCTTTACTCCCTTTGCCGACTTCTTCTCAAGGTATCCTGGGGCGGCAGTACGGGCTATCCTTGCGTATCTGACAAGCTGGATTCCCTTCTCGCTGGCTGAATGCATGGTACTCTTCCTTCCGGTGGTTATTTTTTTTACAATCAGGGCTGCGATAAAAAAATACAGCGACACATGGCGCGACACCGCGGTTTATGTAGGAATACTCCTGTCGGTCGCCTCGGTGTTTCTGTCGATATTCGCCCTGGGATTTGGCCCGGCCTATCACACGACCACGCTCGACAAAAAGCTGGGGCTTGACCGGCGGGAGGTTAGCGTTGAGGAGCTCTACAACACGGCGCTGATACTCGCAGGGAAGGTCAACGAAGAGGCGGAGCATTTAACCTTCCGCCATAAGAACTTCTCGGTCATGCCCTACACGCTTGAGGAAATGAACAAAAAGCTCAACGCAGCCTACGACGGCGTGTGCGACGAGCATGACTTTATCCCGCGGCTCTACAGTCGGGTAAAGCCGGTGATGCTCAGCGAGCTGATGTCTTATCTCCATACAACCGGCGTTTACACATACTTTACAGGTGAGGCCAACCTCAACGTGAATTTTCCGGACTACACCCTGCCCTACACCGCCGCCCACGAGCTTGCCCACCAGCGCGGAATTGCCAGAGAGGACGAGGCCAACTTTGTCGCCTTCCTGGTCTGCATAGCAAGCGACGACCCCTATATCAGATACAGTGGTTACCTCAATCTATACGAATTCGTTTCAGGCTCACTCAACTCTGCCGACCCCGAGCTCCATGCAAAACTGATGCGAAAGCTTGAGCCTGCGGTCCGCCACGAGATGAGCGCATACTCTGAATTCTTTAAAAAATATAAGCATTCAAAAGCCGCAAAGGTCAGCCAGGCCATAAACGACGCCTACCTCAAATCGCAGGGGACCGAAGGCACGAGGAGCTACGGAATGGTAACCGACCTTGCGGTAGCCTACTATAGAAACGAATGATATTAGACATTTTTCGAGCTTTTCCCGGCGGGGGGTTTTCCCGCCGGTTTTCTGTTTTTCAGGTCCTAAAATCAAATCAGGGCAATAACCATAAATACTTGTCGCATAACAGATTTATGCGGCATATTTTATATATGAGGGCATATTGCATAAGAATTATGTTAAAATTTCGTACATTTTTTTTGGAAGAATTTTTGCAGAACATCTTTTAAGATTATTCTAAATGTGTTATAATTATGTAAACCTAATGTCGTACGTTATTTTTAGCGTTTTTTGTCGAACATCTGTCACTTATTGGCTGATTTTTGTTCGGTTTCCATATAAATTACTTACTATTACAGCAAGGGATGCGTTCCGAACCTTCACGGAACCTGGATATATATGATATATATAATGGAAAAAATAATAATCAACGGCGGTGCCAGGCTTTACGGAGATGTCCGTATCGACGGCATGAAGAACGCTGCTCTTCCGATAATTTTTGCAAGTATCCTCACGGGTGAAAGGTGTGTCATTGAAAACCTGCCCCCCGTCACTGATGTCAGCGTAGCGCTTGACATACTCAGCGCAATGGGCGCCGTCGTGCGGATGCTAAACAAAACCACTGCCGAAATCGACACCACTCATATTACCTGTGGCATCTCTCCATACAGTCTTGTCAATAAAATGAGGGCCTCAACCTATCTTATCGGCGCCGAACTCGGCAGGTTCGGCTGGGCCAAGGTCGGTATGCCCGGCGGCTGCGACTTCGGCGTGCGTCCGATTGACCAGCATGTCAAGGGGTTTGAGGCATTAGGAGCCGAAATTTTCATCGAAAACGGTTACATAAACGCACGCTGCCCGGGTAAGCTAACAGGCTCGTCGATATATTTTGATATTAGTTCTGTGGGCGCAACCTGCAATATCATGCTTGCCGCGTGCCTTGCCGAGGGCACAACTATAATCGACAATGCCGCAAGAGAGCCGCATATTGTCGATTTGGCCAATTTTCTCAACACCTGCGGCGCAAACATAACCGGCGCTGGCACAAATATGATAAAGATCCACGGCGTCAAAAAGCTCCACGGCTGCGAATACGCCATTATCCCGGACATGATTGAGGCCGGCACCTACATGGCGGCGGTAGCCTCGGCCGGCGGAAGGCTGAAAATCCGGAATGTTATTCCTAAGCATATCGAATCAATATCGGCAAAATTCCTCGAAATGGGCGTTGCGATTGTCGAGAACGATGACTATATCACGGTTTCCTCAAACGGCCGGCTCAATCGCGCCAATGTCAAAACCCTGCCCTATCCCGGCTTCCCCACCGACATGCAGCCACAGGCCGCAGCCCTGCTCTGCACCGCCGAGGGAATCAGCACAATAACCGAAGGGGTATGCGACAACCGGTTCAGATACCTTGAAGACCTGCGCCGCATGGGGGCAAACGTATCGGCCGACGGGAGAACCGCGACAATTGTCGGTGTCGAGCGGCTGTCGGGCGCTCCGGTCAGATCTGTCGACCTTCGCGCCGGCGCGGCCATGATTATTGCCGGGCTTGCAGCCTCGGGCACCACCACCATTGAGGGAATAGAAAACACGCTCGACCGCGGGTATTACGACATTGTCGGCAAACTCCGCCAGGTAGGCGCTGACATCAAACGGGTTAAGGTCTCCGAGGCCGGAGAAATAAGAATGGTCAACTGAGCTGAAAGCCGACCTGCACCGCTTTTTTAACTTTAACATGCTATTCTGAATCAATTTAATATTGCACCCAAAACCCCGGACGCTGAATCGACAGCGTCCGGGTTTTTTCTCGGGATGGCGCTTTGTTTCTGTTTTTTTACCGTTTTTGCGAGGTTTTATACTAATTTTTGTGCCTGTCGTTCTGTTATTTGACTGTTATTTTGACCCGCCGATTTCATGTCGTACTAAATTTTATCCTCATTTTTCGACACAAAATTTAGAACTTTCTTATTGTTGATGGTAAAATTATAGTACTGTATTGCAATTAATTCTGTTACTCCCTGCCGGGCAAAAAAACGCCCCGGTGCGGTTGCACCGGGATGTTTATGTATGCTTTAGCCTTAAAACTTCCGGATTATTATTTCATCTTCCGGTCCTCGGGGGCGGAGGACTCCGGAGCGTCGTCATAAATTCTCTTGAGCGAGTATCTGTTTTCAACGATTGCTTCATTCCTACCCGCATGCTCTCAAAGTTGCGCCCTCTCATAATCGGCGCATAGCTATTCCCCGCGATTATCACATGCTCAAGCATATGTATCCCCACCAAATCAAAGGCCGAGCGCAGCATTTCGGTGGTTGAGATGTCGTCGCCCGACGGTACCGCCACCCCGTCCGGGTGATTGTGGGCTACCACCACATTCGAGGCGCGCTTGAGCAGCGCCTTTTCAATCATCAGACGCGGAAGCATGACCGCAGTGTTAACCGTCCCGTCACAGATTCTGGCGCAGTCTATAAGCTTCATGCCGTTGTCGAACATCATCAGATAAACCCGCTCGACATTGATACCGACATAAAGATTAGCTAAGTATCTGCAGATTTTCTCCAGCGAATCGAAGCGCTGCCCTCCCCTGTTCTTCGAGATCGCAATTTTCCGGTTGATACCGGCAATAAGCCGAATTAGCAGCGCACTTGATTCACCGATACCAAAAACGCGCAGCAGCTCCTCATATGAGGCCGAAAACACGCCGGCAAGCGAGCCGAACTCCTCTATGAGCCGGTGCGCTGTCTCGTTTGTGTCGGAGCGCGGAATCGAATAGAACAGGAGGGCTTCAAGCAGCTGGTGTTCATCAAAGCCGTCTGTCCCCTCGGCGATTATACGCTGCCTTATCCGTTCCCGATGACCGTCGTGCATTTTGCTTTATCCTTCGCCTTTCTTTTATTTCTATGCCTTTATCGCATCCCCTCGCCGCATTGTGCGATACCTGCGCACAATGCCGAGAAGGATATTTACAACATCCTCCATATCCTCGGCGGTTATATGCTCGAACGGGCCGTGGAAAGCATAGCCACCGGTGCCGAGGTTGGGACAGGGCAGCCCCATGAATGAGAGCCGGGCGCCGTCGGTTCCGCCGCGTATCGGGCGTATCCGGAGTCCTGCCCCGGCTTCCCCGGACGCGGCCATGGCATTTTCAATCAGATGATAATGTGGCATTATCACCTCGCGCATGTTCCTGTACTGCTCTTTGATTTTCAGACGGGCCGTGCCGTCGCCGTATTTTGAGTTTATCGCGCTTTCGATGTCGCGAAGAATTTCTATGCGTCTGTCAAAAAGTTCTGCGTCATGGTCGCGGACGATGTATGTCAGCTTTGCCTGCCCGACACTGCCCTCGGTGCGGCAGAGATGAAAAAAGCCCTCGTAACCCTCGGTGTCGCGCGGAGTCTCACCGGGCGGTAGCATGGAGTTTATCTCCATTGCGACAAGCTGTGCGTTTACCATTTTGTCCTTGGCATCGCCCGGGTGGATGCTCACCCCTCTCACTTCAAACTCGGCGCCCGCGGCGTTGAAGTTCTCAAAAACAACCTCGCCGGCCTCGCCGCCGTCCACGGTATACGCAAAATCAGCCCCGAAGCCCGCAATATCAAAATAATCGGCGCCGGCCCCGACTTCCTCGTCGGGTGTATAGCAGATTGAAATTTGCCCGTGCGGCTCGCCGCTCTTTTGCAGGCGCTCGACCATAGTCATTATCTCGGCAATTCCGGCCTTGTCGTCGGCGCCAAGCAGGGTGTTCCCGTCGGTCACAATTAGGGTTTTGCCACGGAGTTTTGTTAGGTGAGGGAAATCCGAGACGCGCATCACCCGCCCGCTCTGCCCGAGGGGAAGGTCGCCGCCGTCGTAGTTTTCAATCACCCGGGGGTTTACACCTTCACCCGAAAAATCCGGGGAAGTGTCAAGATGCGCGATAAACCCGAGCCTCACCGCCCCCTCACAGCCCGCCGACGCCGGTATTATCCCGTAGACATAGCATTTGTCGTCAACCCGGGCGTCCTTGACCCCGAGTTCTTTGAGCTCATCAACCAGCAAGCGCGCAAGCTCAAACTGCCCCGGCGTGCTGGGCGTGGTATTCCCGCCCTCACTTGAGGCCGTGTTTACTTTTGTATATTTGATAAGCCGTTCGTATGCCTTCATTTATTTCTCCTAATAGGCGGTATAAGATTTACAGCGGGCTCCCAAGAGTGTACACGCAATTCGTCGGGACATAATCGACGCCCATGTCAATAGCGCGCCGCATAACTTCAGTGGTATCGGCGGCGCGGAAGCAGACCCGCAGCCCGGCATCGTGGACCTTCTCGACCAGCCCACCGGGCACGTCGTCAAGGTCGGCAATTTTAAATGACATCCCCGCATATCCAAGCTCAACCAGCCGCGGGATATTGTCCTCACTGCTGAAAATATGATGGATAAAAACCTTATCCGACAGCGCCCTCGCCTCTTCAAGGTGCTCAAGCCTGCCGCTTGAGACGACGCAGTATTCCTCAAGCCCCATGCGGCGGACAAGGCAGAGCGCCTCACCCACTATGTCGGCCTTGAGTTCGATAAAGGGCACCGAGCCGTACCGGCGGCAGACCGACAGGTACTCGCGAAAGGTCGGAATCCGCAGCTCGTCGGGGGCAAAGGAGCCGACATTGCTGCCGGCTGTGATGCGCAGTGCCCTTATCTCGTCAAACCTCATCTCGGCGATTACACCCTGGCCTTCTGTCATGCCGTCAACTTTTTTGTTGTGAAAGCAGACCAGCTCGCGGTCGGCAGTCATATGTACGTCGGTCTCTATTGCCCAGACCCCAAGCCTGCCGGCTGTGACAAAGGCCGGCAGCGAATTCTCGGGCGCGAGAGCAAGCGCGCCGCGGTGGGCTATGATTTTCGGGTGTCGCCAGGAGTTGCGCTGTGCGAAAAGGTTGTGCATAATATTTTCCTTTCAATACTATTACAGCAATTATATCACATGTTGTATCAGGATTCAACAATAGTAGTAAAATTTTTCGCTATATTTTCTGACTGAAAGCCGGACAGCCCGGCGCTTTGGCGCAATCCCCGTGCCTTGAATTGTAGGACGCGACGACCCGGCGCGCCGGAACCTCGCGCTACTTCCCCATGTCAGTCAGCGGGTTAAAGGAAGTATAGCGCGGGATATGGGGCCCGAGCTACGTAATTAGCGATATTAATATTTGAAGCTTTTTGAGGATTCTCATGGGACTTTTTTCAAAAAAGTTCCTTGAGCGGGGTGTGGGGCTGAGCCCCACAATCGTTCCCGCGGGGTGTGGGGGCAGAGCCCCTGTCGCGTGTCCCCTTCTTGCCCGGGCTCGCAATTATCAAAATGAATCCTTGAAATTTATTTTATCGTATGTTAAAATGTTGATATATTGAGCGGATAATGCCGCTGGGGGCGGCGCGGAGGGCTGTATGGAATATCGCAGAGAACGCGACACAATGGGCGAGATAGACGTCCCACAAGACGCCTTATGGGGCGCCCAGACCGAGCGGAGCCGACAGAATTTTAACATCGGGACTGAAAAAATGCCGGTTGAACTTATAGAGGCCCTGGCGATTCTGAAAAAAGCGGCGGCCGAGGCCAACTTCAGGCTCGGCAGGCTCGACGGCCGGCGGCGGGAGCTTGTTGTGCAGGTCTGCGACGAGATTCTTGCCGGGGAGTTAAACAGTCATTTCCCGCTCGCGGTCTGGCAGACCGGCAGCGGCACTCAGACCAACATGAACCTCAATGAGGTCATAGCCAACCGCGGCAATCAGCTTGCCGGGGAGAAGCTGCTCCATCCCAACGACCACGTAAACATGTCGCAGAGCTCAAACGACACCTTCCCTACTGCCATGCATGTTGCGGCGGTGCTGAAAATCGAGAACACCCTGCTCCCGGCTATAGAGGGGCTTATAGCCGAATTTGCCCGACTTGAGGAGGAATGTCAGGGTATTATTAAATGCGGGCGTACGCACCTTCAGGACGCGACGCCGATTGCCTTCTCACAGGAGATAAGCGCCTGGCGCGTGATGCTCGAGGTTGACTCGGAAATGATAAAATCCTCGCTCGCCGGCCTGCGCCCGCTGGCTATAGGCGGCACGGCGGTAGGCACCGGGCTGAATGCCCCGGCCGGCTTTGCAGACATCTGCGCGGGGGAGATAAGTCGCCTCGCCGGCACTCAGTTTATCAGCGCAAAAAACAAGTTCCATGCCCTGACCTCGATGGGCGCGCTGGTTTTTGCGCACGGGGGGCTCAAGGCGCTGGCCTCAGACCTGATGAAAATCGCAAACGACATCCGCTGGCTGGCCTCGGGCCCGCGCTGCGGGCTGGGCGAGATAAAAATCCCGGCAAACGAGCCCGGCAGCTCTATTATGCCCGGCAAGGTCAACCCCACCCAATGCGAGGCGCTGACAATGGTCGCCGTGCAGGTCATGGCAAACGACGTGGCGGTAGGCATGGCGGCGTCGCAGGGCAATTTCCAGCTAAACGTGTTCATGCCGGTGCAGATATATAACTTCCTCCAGTCGGCGCGCCTGCTTACCGACAGCATTTTTTCCTTTACCCGGCGCTGTGTCGCGGGTATTCAGCCCGACCGAGAAAAAATGAAGGACAACCTTTACAACTCGCTCATGCTGGTGACCGCGCTCAGCCCGCATATCGGGTATGATAAGGCGGCTAAGGTCGCAAAGACCGCATACGAAAAAAACATCCCGCTGCGGGATGCCTGCATTGAGCTCGGCTACCTTACGGGAGAGAGGTTTGACGAGCTGGTCCGCCCGGAGGATATGGTATAGGTCAGCCATCCCGGTATGCCCCGGTGATTTTCCTTACGAATTCAAATGTATAAAGCACAAACGCCGCGAGCACGACACAGGAGGCGGCGACCGTAAGCCAGAGCAGAGCCCCCCTGCCGACCCTCCACAAGAGCAGTATTCCCGAGAAAACATAAAGCGCACCGGTAGAGAGCTTGCCGTACCAGAGCGAGCTGAAGCTGCCGCCCCCCGAGGCGAGCAGCGCCGCGCCGCAGACCGCAGCCGACGCTTCCTTTGCAAAAAGTATACAAAGAAGAAAGATGACCGGGTTGTATTCGGTGGCAAGGCAGGAGATAACCGCAAACTGGGTCAGCTTGTCGGCCACAGGGTCGAGGATTTTGCCCAGCGGGGTTACTAGCCCGAGCCGGCGGGCCGCCCGGCCGTCCAGAAAATCCGATACCCCCGAGAGCACAAGCACGGCCAGCGCGGCCGGCCGCTCGCCCCCGACGTAGAGCCAGAGAAATTCGGGCACCAGGAGTATCCGCAGGCAGCTGAAAAGATTAGGAATAGCGCCAAGCTGTCGGATTTGCGGCCTGTCCATGTATCACGATCCGTCCTTTTTTGTTATCGGTTTGATTATTGCCTTAAGTGGCTGCAGATATGCGAAGTGTCCCGGTGCTATATTACCGGACTTAAATCCATTTAGCCGCAAAAGCGGCAAGAGGTAAATATGGCTATTGAGAACAACACGACGACAGAGAAAACCGCCACGGAATGCATGGGCACACCTGCTGCACCGGCAAAGAAAAGAAAGCGCAGGTTCGCCAAGTCCTTCTCGCCTATTCAACACCACTCAACTTGGGCAAACCGGGCATAAAACTTTGACGTGTCAGCCGGTTTGCCGGTGTCTTTATGGCAAGTCCCTTCATAATCCGCCGCGCAATGCGACGGCAAAGAGGAAGGGGGTTCTTAGGGCGGAAACCTAAGGTTTCCCCCTCTACGCCTTTTTTTTGGTTCGTTTTTTTGTGCGCACAATAAAAATTGAAAGTTTTAATGGTTCGGGCTCCGCCGCGTCTTTGGGTGCGGGGCGCTGGCCCGAGCACTCTTTTACACCCTGCCGGGCAGCAACACCGACAGCTCAGAGCGCCTGATCAGAAGAAACCCGGCATAAAACAGGACATACACAAAAAAGGCCGCGATGCCGGGCAAAAGCAGCGCCGCGCATACAAACACCGCCGAGACTGCCAAATCCGACAAAAGCTCCATTAAAACAGTCAGCCGCTCCCCGGCCTCCGACATGGGATATGCGCTTATAAAACAACGCAGGGCCGCCGCGAGAACAGCACTTAACAGCACCGCCTCAAGGCTCCCCAGCACAAATGCCGAATAAAAGCTGAGCACAATGCTCACCCCGGCCGACAGCAGATTCACCTTAAAGAGGCGGGTCTCCATCCGGCTGACCTTCAGATAGGTCTGGTGCACCAGCTGGGTCTTCCCCTCAAAAAGGCAGAGCGGCAAAAGGAGCACAAGGCTTGAGGCCTCAAGCGTGTTTCGGGGCAGCCACGCAGAAACCGCAAGCCTCGCCGGAAAGTATATAAGAAAAACGGCCGGCAGCGCCAGCCCCGAGGCGCTTCGCATCCGCGCGAGAATGCGCTGCCGCGCCTCCCCTCCCTCCTGCCGGAGTGCCGGGAATATCACCATTCCGAGCTGTGCGGCAAACTGCAAAATAAGTCCCGAGAGCGTGATAGCCAGCGAAACCCGCCCGAACTCGGCGTCCCCCCAGCGCAAAATTACCGCAATCCGCGCCGTGCCCACCACAAGCAGCCCCAAAAGGTTGCCCCAGAGCAGCCGCGAGCCGGCCGAGATGTCGGCGGCGGTCTGCGTCCATGACACCCGCCCCGGCGCAAAGACCACGCGGTGGTTTTTTGATATCAAAAAGAGCAGTGAGATCAGCTTTGCGGCAATGCTCACAGCAATATATACCCCGTAGCTCTCGCCCCCCAAAAGGGCGGCCAGCGCCGCAAGAGCTACAAAGGCCGACCGGTCTATGACCGTTGACATCGAGTAGACCGAGGTTCTGCCGGTCGCCTGGAGCAGATACCCCAAAAAGGCCGCGGCATTGAATACCGGCATGTAAATCAGCGCCGCGCAGAGCGACAAGGCTCTGCCGCTCCGACCCCACAGAAATATAACCGGGGGAAGAATCGCCGCCGCCGCTAAAATCTGAAGGAGCGCCATCAGCCTGAACTGGCAACCCAGCCTGCCGAAATCCAGGTTTTCGTATTTCTGCCCGCCCAGCCGCAGGTATACCCCGTCGCAGAGCCCCAGATGAAAAAGGCCGGAGAACGAGCCGGCCAGCGTATATAACTGCCAGAGCCCGTAATCGGCGGCGTTAAGCCTACCGGCCAGAAGCAGCACGGTCCCCGCGCTCACCGCGGCGGTTATCCCCTGCGCCGTGAAGGCCGCGGCAGAGGCTCTTATCAGCTTATGCTTATCCATTTGTAGTACCTGTCAAATAAGTGCGCCAACCGCCTTGAGTTTCCCACCACTATTTGCCCTCATGCACATCCCGGCAAAATATTACACAGAAAAAGGTTCGCAATATCAGTTTTATGTCAAGCCACAGGGACATCCGGCTGATATACTCGGCGTCAAGCTCGGCCTTGCGCTCGATGGTAATGCAGTCTCGCCCCCGCACCTGTGCCAGCCCGGTGATGCCGGGGCTCACGCGGTACACCCCCAACTGGCGGCGCAGCTCGACAAGCTCGGTCTCCCCCGGAATAACCGGCCGAGGGCCGACCAGCGACATGTCCCCTGAGAGGACATTGAAAAGCTGCGAAAGCTCGTCTATGCTCATTCTGCGCAGGGCGGTGCCGACCCTTGTGATATAGCGTTCGGGCTGCTCAAGCTCCGCACTCGCACAGTCGCGGGGCGCCTCTGGCCGCATCGTGCGGAATTTATAGCATACAAAGGGCCTTAGGTTGGCGCCAACCCTTATCTGTCGGAAAATTACATTCCCGCCACCCTCAAGCTTTATCGCGGCGGCGGCCAGCAGCATCGGTATGGCCGCAAGGATTAGCAGAAGGGAGGCGACAACTATATCAAAAAGGCGCTTTGGCAGGCCGCCGTAGCCCGGCCGCACCGCTCGCGCCGGTGCTATCGGTTTGCCGAGCGACAGCTCCCAGCCGTCTTTTGCTTCGTTCATATTCAATCCCACACCCCGCCATGCGGCGGTGATTATTCCCTGCCGGTGGCACTTTCGGTTCTGGCAAAGCCGTCTGGCAGGCTGCAGACTAATGATATTTTGGTAATTAAAAAGCGCTTTTATACAATTTGCCGGGTCTTTTCGCCGGCGGGTACAAACAAATCTGCCCCGGCAAAAACCAACCGCATGGCAAACGCAGCAGATTATACCGGGATAAAATTAACCAGCCGCCGATGCGGCGCCCTTTTTGTGTTGACAATTATTTCAGTATGGTATATAATGCGTACTGGGGCGGCAATTATAAACCTGCCGCAGGCCTTCTTAACAGCTGCGCAGCACTGCAAAAACCGGGGATATTAACATGACGCTATACGAGGAACTCGTCGCCCGCGGGCTTGTAGCCCAGTTTACCGACGAGGAAAAAATCAAAGACCTGATTAACAACGGCAAGGCGGTTTTTTATATCGGGTTTGACCCGACTGCCGACTCGCTGACGGCGGGTCACTTCATGGCGCTCACCTTCATGAAGCGCCTGCAGGCCGCCGGAAACACGCCTATTGCCCTTATCGGGGGCGGGACCGCTATGATAGGTGACCCCTCCGGCCGGACCAACATGCGCCGGATGATGACAAAGGAGACCATAGAGTGCAACTGTGAGTCCATAAAGAAACAGATGGCCCGCTTCATCGACTTTACCGACAACCGGGCGCTGCTTGTCAACAATGCCGACTGGCTGCTCGGGCTCAACTACGTCGACTTTATCCGAGACGTCGGAACGCATTTCAGCGTAAACCGGATGCTTGCCGCCGAGTGCTACCGGCAGCGGCTTGAAAAGGGGCTCTCCTTCCTTGAGTTCAACTACATGATAATGCAGAGCTATGACTTCTACTCGCTCTACAAAAAATACGGCTGTACCCTGCAGTGCGGCGGCGACGACCAGTGGTCGAATATTCTGGGCGGCACCGAGCTGATTCGCCGCAAGCTCGGGAGGGATGCACACGCCCTGACCTTCCCGCTTTTGCTCGACTCAAAGGGGGTTAAGATGGGCAAGACGGCCGGCAATGCAGTATGGCTCGACCCCGACAAAACCAGCCCCTACGACTTCTACCAATACTGGCGCAACGTGGACGATGCCGACGTGCTCAGGTGCATAAGGCGCCTGACCTTCCTTCCGCTTGAGCAGATTGACGAGATGGACGACTGGGAGGGCGCCCGGCTCAACGAGGCCAAGGAAATCCTTGCCTATGAGCTGACCGCGCTGGTCCACGGCGAGGATGAGGCCAAAAAAGCGCAGGATGCGGCGCGCGCTCTCTTCGGCTCGGGCCCCGAGTCCGAAATCCCCACCGTCACACTAGGCGCCGATGATTTCAAGGACGGTGTGGTCGACATCCTCACGATTCTGACCCGGGCTGAGCTGGTGAGCTCCCGGTCCGAGGCGCGGCGTGCGGTCGAGCAGGGCGGCGTGTCGGCCGACGGCGAGCGGGTCACCGACATCAGGGCGACCTTCACCAAATCCGAACTTGCCGACGGCATAATATTCCGCCGTGGGAAAAAGAGCTACAGAAAGGTTGTAGCTGAATAGAGCCGAATAACAAATAAATAAACGCAAAAAAGGGCTGCCGCAAATCAGATTGATTTGCGGCAGCCCTGCTGCGTGTAGAGAACGCGGCGGGGGCTTTGCCCCGCACTCAACACAAGGAACTTTCTTGAACGGCTGCATGACAGCCACTTCAAGCAATTGTCGATACAATGATTAGTATTTTACTACCGTGTGTGTTTTATGTAGTACCTGTTTCTGTTTATCACACCTCTCATGTCGGAATAGCCTTCTTTTGTGAGGAATTTTTTAAGTATAAAATCCCGTGCCCCACGGTTTGACTCTCGCCTATTCGGTTGCCTCGCCCTCATCCCATCGGGAGTTCGGAACGCTGCCGCCCTCAAGGCTTGTAACCTTTTCAAGCTTGCTGAACATCCCCTGAAACCCTATCCTGAACCTGTAGTTTTTCTCGCCGCGGTATACCACGGCGCAGCGGTCACCACCGGTATTGACAATATCCAGCGTATGCCCGTTTCCGAAATCAATATGTATGGCCTTGTCGCCCCTGCTTAAATATATCCCGGTCGGGTCGGCGTCCAATATCAGCTTATACACGCTACTACAGTTATGGTCGGACAGGCGCACATCCCCGCCTACATAGGTCACCCGCGCCGAGTCCTGCTCCCTGGCGTAGACCATGTCCCAGGCCAGCTCCCAGCCAAACTTCTGCCAGGCGTTCCTTAGCAGAAAATGAGACGCCAGCCATATGACAAATGCCAAAAAGATTATCAGCGGGACAAGCCAGAACAAAAGAAATTTTATTTTTTCAAATCTTGCCCGCCTGCGGCATTGTTTTACATAATCCGGATTATAATCTTTGCCGGTCATACAGCCCCCCATCATTTGAATTCTCTCCCGTCGGCAAAAAGCAGCCGGACGCGCATAATGGAGTAACTTTCTTTCGTTATGTCGCCGGCGAGCGCCAACCCCCGACTGCGCAGCGCGTCAAGCGGCAGCGCGGGGTTGATGCTAAGCCTGCTGCCGGCCGGCAGTCTTGCCGTCATTTCAATGCCCCCCTCGGCCTTAGAGTATGAAACCACAAGCCGGCTTATCGCTTGAGCAATGTCAACATCCCGCTCGCCCGACTTGGTTTTCCTTGTCACCATTACCGGCGGCGTTGTGAGAAACCTCTTTATCCGGTCGGCCAGCTCATATCCCGCGCCGACGGTTTTTATTTTGTAAATATAGTCTGCCGCCTCAATATCCGAGAATCTGGTTTCGGGATAATAAGCCTCGATTACACGGAGCTCACTCGTCAGCCCGGCATTGACCCTTTCGACTATCTCCTCACAGGAGATGTCCCCGGTTATTCTGATGTCGAGAAATTCGCAAATACTCTCGACCCCCACGGCAAGTGGCACCGCGAAAACCAGCTTTATATGCGGGTTGAATCCCTCGGTATACCAGACCGGGATTTTAGTCCGGGCAAGCACGCGCGCCATGGTGCGCTGCAGGTCAAGGTGCGAGATATACTGCAGCGACCCGACCTTAATAAACTTAATTCGTACCACACGCGGCACCGTGGCTCTGATATTCTTCTCAGTCAGTTTCACTAGCACCCCCACACGGCCGGCATAAGCCCGTCGCAAGCCGGTTTGCGCCGCAGCCCGAGCAGCTCTGGCGGCAGTTTAGCGTGGTTTTCCCCTGATATGCCCGCTCGCGCTCGCGCCAAAGGAACTTTTTTGTCACTCCGGCATCAATAATATCCCAGGGCAGCACTTCATCTGGTTGGTACTCGCGGTTGGCATAAAAGGACGGGTCAATTCCGGCACACTCAAAAACCTCAAGCCAGCGCCCGTAGTCAAAATGCTCGTCCCAGGCGTCAAAGTGAAAGCCCTTTTGGCAGGCAAGCTCAAGCGCGGCCGAGAGCCTTCTGTCCCCGCGCGCCAGCACAGCCTCGACATGCGAGGTTCCGACATCGTGGTACTGATAACGAATATTACGGTCTCCGAGCTTATATTTCAGGTATTCCTGCTTTTCGCGCAGCAGCTCCGGGCTGTCCTGCGCCTCCCACTGAAAGGGGGTAAAGGGCTTGGGGATGAAGTTCGACACGCTGACCGTGACAGTCGGCCGCCTTCCCTTCGGCCGGCCCGGGCTCCGGTAGTATTCCCCGACCACAGCCCGCGCCACCGCCGCAATCCCGTCAAGGTCCTCGAGGGTTTCGGTCGGAAGCCCCTGCATAAAATAAAGTTTTACCGAGGTTTTCCCGAACCCGAAGGCCGCTTTCGCGGCTCTCAGAATGTCCTCTTCGGTCACGTTTTTGTTTATCACGTCGCGCAGCCGCTGGGTCCCGGCCTCGGGCGCGAAAGTAAGGGCCGAGGTCCGCACCGACGCCGCCTTCTCCATCAGCTCCACCGAGAAGCTGTCGACCCGCAGCGAGGGCAGCGACAGGCTGACCATGTGCTCATCTGTCCAGTCAAGCAGACGCCCGGTAAGCTCGGGGAGTCTTGTGTAGTCGCTGACCGAGAGCGAGGAGAGCGATATTTCATCGTATCCGGTGGCCTCAAAGAGCGCCCTTGCCTGCCCGCAAAGCAGCTCCGGCGACCGCTCGCGCATCGGCCGGCAGACCATCCCGGACTGACAGAAGCGGCAGCCACGTATGCAGCCCCGGGCAATCTCAAGCATAATGCGGTCGTGCACCGTCTCAATATAGGGCATTACCAGCCGGCGCGGGAAGTATGCGGCGTCAAGGTCTGAGACTACCCGCCTCCTCACGCGCGGAGGTATGGCGCCGCAGGCCGGTGCATACTCCCTTATCGTGCCGTCGGCATTGTATGAAACCTCATAGAGCGACGGAACATAAATCCCGCCGACTGTGGCCGCTGCCCGGCGCAGAAAGGAGGCACGGGTGTACTCCCCGCTCTCCTTCATCTCAATATACAGCCGGGTAAACTCAATTATCAGCTCCTCGCCTTCTCCTATGGCAAAGCAGTCGAAAAAGTCGGACAGAGGCTCGGGGTTGTATGTGCAGGGCCCGCCGCCGATTATTATCGGGGTACCCTCTCCCCGGTCGGCGGCGCGCAGCGGGATATTTGCCAGACTCAGCATGTTCAGCACGTTGGTGTAGCAGAGCTCGTACTGCAGCGAAAAGCCGACTATGTCAAACTCGCCTAAGGGGTCGCCGCTCTCAAGTGTTGTGAGGGGTATATTGTACTCGCGCAGTTTTTCCTCCATGTCGACCCAGGGGGTGAAGGCCCGCTCGCACCAGATGTCGGGCTGCTCGTTTAGCAGGCCGTACAGAATGCGCATGCCGAGATTTGACATGCCTATCTCATACGTGTCGGGAAAGCAGAAGGCAAACCTTGCCTTGACATTTGATTTTTCTTTGATTACCTCGCCGAACTCGCCGCCGGTATATCTCCCCGGCTTTGAGACCGACCTGAGTACTGAGCTTAATTTGCGGATGTCTTTTTTTTGTTCCATTTTTCTTTTTTCGATTATAGTTTTTACGCAAGGCCGCCTAACCGTCGCCGAGCGCACGATATGTCATAAGGCAGACCGGCAGGGTCCAGAGCAGCATGTAAAGGCCGACAAATCCCGAGACGGCATAGGTCACAAGACCGGTCACGGCAAGCAGTGCCGTGAGCAGGATATTCAGGATAAACACCCCGAGCGACATTGCAAGGGTTCGGCGGCGAACTTTGCTCAGCTTTGCCACGGCGCAGAGCGGGGCTGCAAGTTTGTAGGGCGAGCCGAGCGCGACAATGCCCGAGTCGACAGTCTCCTCAGGCTCCCGCCCGCCCGGGGCTGTCCGGATTATCTCCACCCGGCAGGCAGCCTCGCTGCGCTTGCGCTCAAGCATCGCCTCGTCAATTCCCGGGTCGCAGGTGCGTATGGCGACTCTGCAATTGCAGGCGGCGAGCCTTCGTGCAGCCTCCTCAAATATCGGATCTACCCTATAGTCGATATAAAGCCTTGCCGCCGCCCGCCGGTCTATGGCGATATAGATTATCGACACCTCGCCGGCGGCCAGAAGCTGTTCGTCACGCGGATTCCGTTTAGGGTAGATCCCGTATTTCTCCACAAAATCATAGTTGCCGCAAATCATCTGCAGCCCGCCAACCTGCGCCTCGACACCTCCCCGCTCGACCCGAATCAGCTTTACATCGCTTAACCGGCGGTATCTTTCACTGCCACCCTCAAATATCTCGCCCAGCGGCCCGCCGATAACACAAAAGAGCGATCCGACCTTCATCAGCACGTCGTATATCTCAAAGCCATCATAGAGCTTTATCCCCTTGGTGCGGATGCACTGCACCGGGAACATGGCGCTATCCTCAAAGACAATAAGTTTCTCCTTTGAGTATTCCTCAACACCCAAGAGCCCTACAAGGGCGCAGCCCTGCTTTTTCAGCCGCGCCACCGCGTATGCCGGGGGCAATGCCAGCAAAAGGACCGGAACCGGCAGACAGATAAACACCGTCGCGACAAGCGCCGTAAGTGTCGCCGCGGCGTCGGCGGTGCTGGCTGCGGTGATAATCGCCATAACACCCCCGACCACGAGTGCGGGAACCAAAGTATAATTCAAAAGGTAAATGCCCTTCTTTTTCGTGTTCGTGCGCCTGACATACCCGGACGTGAACTTCGAACACCTGACATTGTAAACCGGAATTTTCTCCCCGGCACTCTTTGCGCGCTGCAGGCCGTATCTTCTTTCGTCCGAGGATATAACCTCAAAGGTTTTCTTCTCGCGAAGTGTGTCAAGCAGCTCGGAGAGCGCCGACATCACAAGGCAGAGCGCCGCCGGGAAGTTGTAAAGCTGCGCCTGCTCCGGGCGAATGATTATTATAGCAAGGTTGTGGACCACAGCCAGCACCACCGCCAGCGCGCTCAGTGAATGGGGCTCGGGGTAAAACCTGTATATCCCGCAGAGCCCCCCGGCAAGGCTGCTGTAGGACATTGCGGTGGCGCAGGCCAGCAGCGCGCCTGCCAGCAGCGAAAAGTACACCGGACTTGACGGGGAGGGTATTCCCGGGATGTGCACCCCGAAAAACCCGAGGTTTTCAAGCAGCCCGAGCAAAAGCGCGATAAATACAGTTCCGGCGAGCCTGAACCCGGCCTCAAGCACCCGGCGGCGGCAGTCCTGCTTTATCCCGGCATCCTGGCCATGGCTTGTATACTCGGTGCCGACAGGCTGGTCGCCGGCCGGTTTTTGTTCGGTTTTTGCCTTGTGATTCTTAAGGTTCTGTTTTATGTCATTCAACTTGTCCTGTCCGATACGCGAACCGAGCTCCTTCTCGTATCCGAGCGCAAGCATCACATTCATTTCATCTTCGCTGATTTGGAGCTTATCTTTTTCACTTTGTGACGCTGTTTTTGCGTCGCTTTCCTGCTTGCCGGAAGTATCGGGGTCTGCGGGCTCGTCTGCCAGAGCGTCGGACTGGAGTCGCGGTTGTGCCCCGGATACAGGCACCGAAAACTCAAATCCGGCCCCGCCATCCCCGGTAACCTCCGGCTCCCCGGCATCAGCGTCCCCAAACTCCCCGGCTGATAAAACAACGTCCTCGTCCCCCTGCCCGGGCTGTGCGACACAGGGCTCATACCCGCCGGCAGAGAGCGCTTCATTGTCGTTGTCCTCCCGCAAATCACAGCCGCCCCCGGCAGGCTGGTCATCACACTCCGGTTCTCCGGCCTTGGGACCGGATGTCCCGACTATATCCTCATCCGGCTTGTCCGGGAAGATTGCCGGCATCATTTCCTGCCCGGCCAAATCCTCCCAGGGCTCGGGCTCCAAAAGGTCATCGGCAGCTGCCGGCCGGGTGTCGGTCAGGGCCGGAGTTTCCACGCTGGCCACAACATTCTCCGGCTCGCGCTGCGGTTCTCCGGACGTAGCATCGGCACCGCCATCAGCTTCGGCCCTGTTTCCGCCCCTTTCAAAATCAGGTTTTGTCGCCTGCTCGAGCAGTTCGGAGCTGATGTTGCCCTCTTTTACTATTTCAAGGTCGTCGGCGGCATACTCGGCTCTGTCTTCCCTGAGCTCGCCGGAATCTTTTTTTTCGTTTAAATGTTTTTCAAGCAGCTCGGCCAGCTTCTGCTCAAAGCTGCCGGAGGAATACCCCCGCCCGTGAGGCTTTGGCCTTCCCTCCCCGACAGATTCCCGAAGGCGTTTTATTATATCGTCAATCTCGCGGCTGTCCTTATCGTTGACACTCTTTCCGCCCATATCGTTCATATGTTTCTCCTTTCGGTAGGTCGCTGAGCCTGTCGCTGCCTGTAACTCTGAGTATTATTCACCGGTTGCGGCATGGTGCTGTCTTGAGGCTTCGGCAAGAATCACCGCCGCGGCTGTCGAGACATTAAGCGACCCCACCCTGCCGTACATCGGAATTGAGACAATAAAATCACACCGCTCGAGCACCAGCCGGGAAATTCCCTCTCCCTCGTTCCCGAAAACTATCGCAGCAGGACCTGAAAAGTCGGTTTCGTAATAAGCCCGGCCGCCCATATCGGCCGCATAAATCCAGAAACCCTGTGATTTGAGGTATTCAATAGCCGCAGCGATATTCGGCACTTTTGCTATGGCCAGATGCTCAATGGCGCCGGCCGAGGCCTTGCTGACCAGCGGGGTTAGCCCCGAAGCCCGGCGCTTGGGGATTATCAACCCGTGAACCCCTACCCCCTCGGCGCAGCGAATCAGGGTTCCGAGGTTGTAAGGGTCGGTTATCCCGTCGGCTATCACAATAAGCGGCGCCTCGCCCCGCGACTCGGCAACCCTGAGAATATCGGGTATCGTCGAATACTCCTTTTCGGCCGCCATCGCCACCACGCCCTGGTGGTTGGCGCCCCCGGAGAGTGAGTCGAGCTTTGCCCGCTCGACCTCGACAACAGGTATCCCCGCCTCCCGCGCCTCGGCGACAATGACGGTAATCGAGCCCTCGCGCTCGCCCCGGCGGACAAATATCTTGTCAATCTCCCGACCGGATTTGAGCAGCTCCCGCACGGCTCGCCGGCCAACAACCGCCCCCTCTGCCGGTGTGCCGGCTTTGCTCCCCGGCGCCGGTTCTTTGAAATTTTTATGTTTTTCCTTTTTGCTATCAGTATTTTTTTTCATACTATTTCAATATTTCCCCCGCGGCCTATTACATTAGATTATAGCATAATAGCTCTTTTTTGTATAGATAAAACTCGGATTTTCCTGCAATTATTCACATTCCCCGGCCTTTTGTGCTGTCGGAAAATAAGGCCGGATAGCGATTTTTGTGGGCCCTGTGCCGCTGTCAGGGACGGCTACTGGATATAATGATTTTTCGGCAAACACTTGTAATTTCCCCGAAATTATGCTAATATTAAAAAAAAGATACTTGTCGGAGGTGTATACAGCCGCTCTTAAAGCACAATACCCCGGGCCGGAGTGCTTATATCGGCAAAAAACGAACCATGCCACTGTCAACAAGTCATACTATCTATCCCACAAACTCATATGCAGCCCCGGATTTCAAACTGAACCTTTTCTGGCTCTCGGAGGACCATTTCGGCAGGCTGATGCTGCTCGGCTGCCCGCTTGAGCTGACTCCGCGGGAGTACGGAGTTCTCATGTCGATAATCCGCCATTATCCCGGGGCCGCGTCGGTCAAGGCTATCTGCAAAGATTGTGAAGGACTGGGCGCCGGCAGCGTTCCGGTACACATCAACGCGATAAACAAAAAGTCGGCTAAAATCGGTGGCAGAAGGCTTGTTATCGCACAGCGCGGGATGGGGTATATCCTCAACAGGTACATGTGAAGTCCACACAGAACCTCCGCATCGGGTGATGCGGAGGTTCTGTGTGGTCATATGGCTATTTCTCAAGAATCCCGGAAACTATCTGCCAGAAGCGCTCAAAGCTCGAAAGGCTCAGCCTCTCGTCCGGAGTGTGGATGTTATCGACTATCGGCCCTATGGTTATTATGTCCATATCGGGTATGGCGGCCTTGATAATCCCGCACTCAAGCCCGGCGTGTATGGCCATCACAGTCGGCTCGCGCCCCAGCACCCGCCGGCAAACCTCGATATATTTGTCGCGCAGGGGGGACAGCGCCTCGTATTTCCAGCCCGGGTACCTTGAATGGTGCTCGGCAGAAGCGCCGCAGAGTTCGGCAAAAGCGCTCAGGTAGTCGCAGGAGGCGTCAATCCTCGACTCGAGCGACGAGCGCGTGGATATGGAGAAGCATATATGATCTGCATGCGTGGCGACAATTCCCAGATTACGGGAATACTCGACCAGCTCCGGGATGTCGCGGCTCATCTCAAGGACGCCGTTTGAGAAAGAGCCCAGCATGGCGGAAACCTTTCTTGTGTCGGCAGCACTCAGCATCCGCCCGGGCAGCTCAACCCGGCTGCAGGAGAGCGAAAACCCCGAGTCCTCCCGGCCCAGCTCCGAGTGAATCTCAACGGCAATCCGGAAAGCTCTTTCCTTTATAAGGCCGGCGTCGGCCACAGCCAGTACCGCCTCGCACTCGCGGGGGATGGCGTTTTCGGCAAGCCCGCCCGAAACACTGATAATATTATAATCTACATCCCGCCGCAGCACAAGCAGCAGCCGGCCCATGAGTTTTATGGCATTGGCGCGGCCGCGGCCTATGTCCATTCCCGAATGGCCGCCCATAAGTCCGCCGAGCTTCAGCAGCACCGCCTCACCGGCGGCCGGAACCGGGACATAGGGTAGTCTTATATCGGTGCGGCAGCCGCCGGCACAGCCGACAATTGCCTGGCCCTCGCCCTCGCCGTCCAGGTTAATCATGCGCCGGGCTTCAATCAGCGAGTAGTCAAACCCGCCGGCGCCAATAAGTCCTATTTCCTCCTGCACCGTAAAAAGACATTCGAGCGCCGGGTGCTCGGCTCCGCAGTCAAGCATCGCCAGCATGAGCGCGACGGCCACTCCGTTGTCGGCCCCGAGTGTGGTTCCCCGCGCGCACAGCCAATTGCCCTCAACACAGAGCTCAAGCGGGTCTGAAAGAAAATCATGGCAGGTTCCCGAATTCTTCTCGCAGACCATGTCGGTGTGCCCCTGAAGCAGCACCGCCGGCTCGTTTTCATAACCGGGCGAGGCCGGCGACTTGATGAGCACGTTATGCAGCTTGTCGCGCCAGCAGAAGAGCCGGCGCTCGGCGGCGAATTTTTCAAGGTAATCTGCAATTTTGGCTTCGTTCTTTGAGCCGCGCGGTATTGCCGAAATGTCCTCAAAAAAGCGGAACAGCGCCTCGGGTTTATAACCGCTTATTATATATTTGCTCACAGAATCCTCCTTGCGCAAAATTTATGTACCCGGCTCAGGCAAGCGGCAGGGTGTCCTCGACATTCTCCCGCTCCTGCCAGAAGGCCAACTTTGAGAGCGACCTGCCGCACCCGTTAACCACGCAGTGCGCGGGATTCTTTGCAACCCGGGTTTTAATTCCGGTGACATCGGTTATCAGAAGGTCAAGTCCGGCCAGCAGGCTGCCGCCGCCGGTCATGGTAATGCCGTTGTTTATGATGTCGGGCACAAGCTCGGGCGGCGTCCGCTCGACCACCCGGCAAAGCACCTCCATAATCCCGGATATCGGCTCCATCATCGCCTCAAGCATTTCCTTTGAGCTTATTGTTATCTCCTTGGGCAGCCCTTCTTTCATGCAGCGCCCGCGCACTTTCATGGTCTTTGCGTTTTTGTGCTCGTAAACCGCGCCTATTTTTATTTTTATCTGCTCGGCGGTGCGCTCGCCGATATGAACCGCGTATTTTTTTTGAATATGTGCGACAATTGCCTCGTCAAACTGATACCCCGCAACCCGGATCGAATCCGACACCACGATGCCGCCGAGCGACACCACCGCAATATCGGTTACCCCGCCGCCTATATCCAGAATAAGATGCCCCTCAGGGGCGTTGACACTCAGCCCGGCGCCGATTGCCGCCGCCACCGGCTCATCAATAAGCTTCACGGCCCGCGCGCCGGCTTCAAGGGCGGCGTCTATTACCGCTCTTTTTTCGACATCCGAGACGCCGCCGGGTATGCATATCATCACCCGCGGCCTGAAAAACATGTCCCCGCAGGCCCGCCGGATGAAATACTGCAGCATCCTGAGCGTCACGTCATACTGCGCGACAACCCCGTTTTTCAGCGGCCGTATGGTTTTGATATGCTCGGGTGTGCGGCCCATCATGGCCTGCGCCTTTTGCCCGACCATAATTATTCTGTCGGCTTCGGTGTCAATAGCGACTACCGAGGGCTCGTTTAGTACAATCCCTTTATCCTCGACATAGACAAGCACGTTAGCCGTACCGAGATCGATGCCGATATCCTTGCTGTCAAACTTGCGTGCAAGTTCCCGGATTTTTTTTATCATCTCGACCGCTTGCCTTTCCGAAGTTTTTGCTTTGACGGCATACCGCCGCAATTTTAATTATACTATAAATTGGTGCGAAAAGCAATCTTGTTTTAGGGTTTAATGTGCATTTATTTGCGCGGTGTACTAAATGCAGCAGGGCGCGGGATATGGCTCCCGCGCTGCTTTATTTGCGTGCAAATATTGTTGAGGAAG
The DNA here is from genome assembly GCA_012837425.1 of Clostridiales bacterium. Taxonomy (GTDB): domain Bacteria; phylum Bacillota; class Clostridia; order Oscillospirales; family CAG-272; genus UMGS1002. The sequence continues at coordinate 59 of DURE01000026.1, read as the reverse complement.
TTTTTGAGGATTCTCAAGGAACTTTTTTTAAAAAGTTTCTTGAGCGGGGGCTCGGGGGG
>DURE01000025.1 GCA_012837425.1 Clostridiales bacterium | reverse complement strand
GCCGTTTGATTTTTGTCTATTCTGCTATCAAGTAGTTTTTGCCGCGGGGGCTTTTTTGCAATAACTCTCCCGCATGGCCGCCTGCGCAGCTTGTTTTTATTTGGGGACATTTCGCAATTGGCTATATTGTTTTTAATATGTGCCGGGAAGGGATCGCCCGGGACGGGCACTAATACAACTGTTACATGTTTATTCGCACACGGAGTAGGCCTGCATACAGAGACACCGACATAAAGTTTCCTCCTAGATCCTTCTTGCCGAAGAGCCTTATCGCCTTTGTTCTCATGACAAGACCTCACGCCCGACCATAGCTGCCGAATGTTCTTAGTTTACTCCGGATGACTTCCTTCATGCTCTCGCGCGCCCCGGCAAAGAGATGTGCCGGCCAGAGCGAAATGTTTTTCAGATGCTCAAATTCCTTCATCAGGATTTTGTTAATGGCCGAAACTACATCCGAATATATGTTTACTTTACATATGCCGTGTGCTATCGCGGTCTTTATTTGCTCATCCGGGGTGCCGCTGCCGCCGTGCAGGACGAGTGGCCGGTCGCAGACCGCGGTTATTTCGTCCAGCCGGTCGATGCGCAGAGCCGGGGTTTTTCGGTATATTCCGTGGGATGTCCCTATGGCCACCGCGAGGGCGTCGACATCGGTAATCTCAACAAACCTTGCAACTTCATCGGGGTCTGTCAGCGTGTCCTCGGGATTGTCAGCTGTCCCGGGGGCCTCGCTTGCCGAAGCATCACCGACAATTGAATTTCCGACATGGCCAAGTTCAGCCTCAACCGTCATTCGGCGAGCATGAGCAAATCTGACAACCCTTGCGGTATTCTCTGCATTTTTTTTAAACGGGAGAGTCGAGCCGTCATACATTACCGAGGTAAATCCGGCGTCGGCCGCCGCTTCAATCAAACCAAAATCGGTCGCATGGTCAAGCTGCAGGCAGACCGGAATGTTATAATGAGCCGCCGCCGCCCGAATGACAGCGGGCAATGTCCGCAGTCTCCTGCCGCCGAGGTCAACCCCAAGACACATAAGCAGTGCCGGAGATGATTCTTCCTCGCAAACATCAAGGACGCAGCAGAGCATTTCATAATTGCTCACATCAAAAGCCGGAACCGCATACCGGTTCTTTTTTGCGTCCTCAAGTATTTCATTAATCGTGACCAGCATAAATTATGTCTCCCTCACATTTGTGCATATGTATGCTGCGGTTAATATAATATAGCACCAAATATTACATCTGTCAATGCAGGATATTTGTTATTAACAAGACGCACAAAGCCTGTCCCGATTTCAGCATTAAACGGTTTTATATTGTGCTACAGGCTGGCTGTCAAGCTCGTCGAGGTAATAAAATCTGGTGTTTGCGTGGTTGCCCCTAAAGTCGCGCACCGAGAGGCGGAAAAAGAAGTCGTGGGGCTCGATTTTGAAGGTTGCTTCGGTGAGGGGCGGGGCGTCGTTTCCCGAGAGCTTGCAGTCCTTGCGCCGGCCCGCCGTGGTCAGGTATATGCCCTTTGCCTCGGAGCAGGAGATATGCACATATCTCTGCCCGTCGACAATTTCGGTGTAAAGGTCATAAATCTCGGGGCCGTCGGAGGCGTAGCAATTGCCTCTCTCAAGGCCGTCCATAAGGTCCTCATATGTCAGCCGCTCGGCCTTTATCATTGTCCAGGCAAGACTGGACTGGGTGGCGTGGTGGTTGTCGTCGCCCCCCACAACCACCATGCGTTGCCCGGCCCGGGCAAGGTGGTCATACACATAGGGGGTATAATCGAGGTCGGAGGTGCGGTGGCTGGCCCCGTTGAACATTTCAAAACCGTCAAGGCCGCGGATTTGGGTGTAGAGCGGGTATGTGTTCATCGACCAAGCCGGGTGGTTGTATACCACAAACATATTATTATCCTTTGCCGTGCTGATTACCTCGTTTATGCACTCGGCGGTATAGCTTCTGACAAAGTCGGGGCTGCCGGTGTACTCAAGCTTATCAAGGTGGTTCTTCATATTGCCGCCAACTCTATTGGGGTTGAAGCAGACCATCTTAAGGTTGCCCGGGTCCTTGGCATAAAGGTTCAGGTGAAACTTTTCCATATGATAATGTATAACAGGCTCACCGGTATATTGCGAGTGTGCCGGGTTGTCATGGCGGTTGAAGCCGTATTCATAGGCGAGTATGGCGATGAATTTGTCATCGGCGAGGTATGAAAAATCAATCAGCCCCTCATGCTCGGTGAAGGCTACCGCCGAATAGCCCCGCGATAAATAGAGTTCTTTTACTTCCTCCGGGGTTTGCTTGCCGTCCGAGAAGGTGGTGTGATTGTGCATGTTTACCTTGTAGAAATTGCCGCCTCGAGGTAAAAGATACTGTCTCATTTGGTTTTCACCTGTATATTATTTTCCTCGCTCAGGTTGTGCTTTCTGAGCGGCCGGTACATAAAAAAGCAGAAGACGGTGCCAAGCAGCGATATTGCAGTCCATGCAACCACCGTCCCGGTCCAGCCGACCTTTCGGGACAGCGCGGCAAAGCCGTATATCGACATCGCGCTGCCGACATATGTAGAAAAATTAAAGAGACCTATTTTATTATACAGTACTATTGGCGCTTTGTCAATGATTATTTGCTTGAGGTCGGGAGGCGGGTGTTTAGAAGCAGCTGAGAATGCTATTTGCTCTGCGGTGGGGGCTGTGGCCACCTTTATGGCGCTTAACAGGGGAGAGAGCAGCGAGAGTGTGTATGACCAACGCGGACTATCGGTATTCTGATTGACAAGCACACGGACCTGTGATAATATTATGTCAATGGCACCTTAACAGAAAAAATATTGACTGGCAGTAATCCGGGGACTGTGATTCAACTCGTATAAGCACACTATGTCGTGATGATGAATAATATGGGCAGGCAAACAGACAAAGTACACGGAAAATCAAGGAACTGAAGAGCTGCGCGTCTGCGACTACAGGTTTGAAGTAACCGGTAATATCAGGTCAAAAAAGGTAGTAAAGGCACTGCTTCTGACCGGGATTGAGCGCGGAATTGAGTGCCTGCAATAGGCAGGCTATAAGAGCTGTTTGAAGGTTGGGTACAACACATACGGCTGTGGCAATTAAATAAGTCAGATAAAGTTCTGTAACGGGGGAAAAGAGCCTTGAAAACATTTATTGCAATCAAAAAAGGAAATACGAGAGATTCCTTTTTAACGCAGGAGAATCTCGGGCTTCTCAGAAGTTTCGGAGAAATCCGCGAGGCTGAGCATCTTGCAGAAGACAGTATTGCCTTGTCTATTGGCAACTCCGAGGTGTATATGACCTGCTGGGGGTCCCCTCGGCTGAGCAGAAAAATCCTTGACGCCGCCCCGAACCTCGTGCTCCTGGCTCACCTTGGCGGCACGGTTGCCCCCTATGTGTCGGATGAGGTATGGAGAAGGGGAATTAAGGTCATCTCGGGCAACGAGTTTTTAGCCGTGTCTACCGCCGAAGGCGCCCTGGCCTACATACTTGCGGTGCAGCGCGACATCCCACGGTACAGCACCGACCTCAAAGAAAAGCGCATTTGGAAAAAGCCGGGTGCGCAAAGCTTCAGCCTTATCGGGAAAACCGTGGGAGTTGTCAGCTACGGGGCTGTGGCAAAAAATCTTGTCAGGATGCTTCAGCCCTTTGGAGTGAAAATCCTTGTCTATGACATCGTCTCGCTACCAGAAGTTGAAAAAGTGAAATACGGCATAGAGCAGGTGCCGCTTGATACACTCTTTTCGGTCTCGGACATTGTAAGCCTGCATACCCCGCTGACACCGGCAACCCGGCGTCTTATAGGCAAAGACCTGCTCGGGAAGATGAAACCGGGCGCTCTCTTTGTCAATACTGCGCGGGGGGAGGTAATCGACCAGAGCGCACTCGAAGAGGTGCTTGCCGACCGGAAGATACGGGCGGTGCTTGATGTGTTTGAGAAAGAACCGCCCCCTTCCGAATGCCGGCTTTATACACTCCCCAATGTCATGATGATGCCTCACATGGCAGGCCCGACCTCCGACCTTCGCCCGAAAATCGCCGCCGCCCTCATACGTGAATGCCACGATTATATCGACCTCGGCTCCCCGCTAAGGCATGAAATAAAAAAACCACAGGCTGAGAACATGTCAGAACACTGACCGGAGGCAAAAGATGCTTGAGTCTTTATACAGCAAGCCATATATCACCCCGCCGCGCGAGCATCCGAGACTTATGCTCAGAGCCCGCGACCTGCCGAGAATCAGGGAAAACCTGACTCGGGGCGAGAACGCCGAGGCCGTGAGAATCTATGAAAATTTGTGTTCCTATCCTGTTTCGGGGCTGGGGGCTACTCCCGAATATTCAACCTACAATCTTGCCGAGGTCCTCTCCGCAGAGGCGCTTGCTTTCCGTGCGCTGCTCTCGGGCAAAAAGGCCGATGCCGACGCTGCAATTAAGACAATCAACACTCTCCTTGATCGCTTCAAGGTCAAAGGAGGGAACATGGCGGCGCGTTGGGGCGGGCACCTGATATTTGTATGTGCCGAGGTTTATGACTGGTGCTATTCGTTCATCTCAAAAGAGCTAAGGGAGAAAATGATAGCCGACTGCGAGAGGATTGCTGCCTTATATTTTGAAATGAAATATCCTCCGGTAAAGCAGACCGCCATATCGGGTCACGGCACCGAGGCGCAGCTCCTGCGCGACCTTTTGGCGTTTTCGGTTGCCGTTTATGACGAGCGGCCGGACATCTATGATTTCTGTGCGGGAAGGATACTTGACGAATATGTGCCGCAGGTGCGCGCCTATCTTTCGGGCGGCGCTCACTGTCAGGGGCCGTCATACGGCAGCTATCGCTGGGTAAGCCTTGCCTGGGCGGAGCTTATTTTCTATGCGTTGTCGGGGCAAAATGTGTTCGGGTGCCTTGAGAGCACTGCCGACTGGTTTATTTATATGACCCGTCCCGACGGTGAGGCTGTGCGTCTTGGCGACGATTTTAATGAAACCAAAGCAGAGTACAACAGGCGCGCACCCTTCACGGTCCCCTTTTTCTTTGCATATGCGCTGACCGGAAGAGAAGATTTTTACAGTCTTTTCAGCTCGGGCATGTGTTCCGAATTTCTGCTCCCCGGTCATTTTGGGATGGACTATTACAGCGAAGGCTCCTGGGGCGAGGGCTTGTTATCCCCGGTCAGCATGCTGGTTTTTGACAGGCTCGGAGGAAAAAAGGAGGCCCCGAAGCTGCCGGCCTGCAGATATTTCGGCTCTCCCGTGGGGCAGACGATTTTCAAAACCGATGATACACATGTTATGCTTAAAATCGGGGAGTTCTGGGGCGCAAATCATGACCATCTGGACACCGGCTGCTTCCAGCTTTTTTACGGTGCCCCCCTTCTGACAGACTCGGGAGTGTATGACAGTTACAACAGCTCACACCGCAAAAATTACCTGACACGCACCTCGGCACACAACTGCATTACGGTTGAGCTACCTGACAATTCAGACAAAGAAAATGCCGGCGTAAAAAACTACGGGGGCACACGCATACCGGCAGGCGGCAAGGAGCCAAAAAGCATTGAAGACTTTTTGTCCGACGAATACCGCATGGCTTATGTCATTTCACATATTGAAAGCGAGGACGGGTGTAAAATTGTCGGCGAATTAACTCCCGCATACCGCCATACCTGCAAGAGGGTTATAAGAACAATGTCGTATAACCATCGCAAACACACACTTACAGTAAAGGATGAAATAACAGCCCTCTATCCCGGGAACAAAAAGACCTTTCATCTTCATTGCCTGACAGAACCCGAAATAAAGGGGAATACGATAATCATTAAGAACAAAGGATTCATGGCGGTCTGCAGGGTATTGCTGCCGGCTGATGCTATAATTGAAGCAGTAGGCGGAGAGGGACATCAGTTTGAGGTCGATGGAAAGAATTATCCCCCCGAGCCCCCTTACACTGCAGAAGAGGGCTGGGGAGGGATTCGCATTTCTCCCGCAGCCCGGAATTTAACTGATGTATTTCTGGTTGAAATCAAATCTGCCATAGAAAATAGGGCGGACAACATATGAAACTTGCATTTTCAACTCTCGGGTGCGCCACAAGAAGCTTTGAAGAAATAGTTTCCTGCGCCGAAAAATTCTCTGTCGGCGGCATTGAGATAAGAGGTATTGACGGGAAAATGAATGTCTCCGAACTCTTGTGTTTTTCACCCGAAAATGCAGAGAACAGCAGGGGGCTGCTTGCACAAAAACAGATAGAGCCTGTGTGCCTCGGCACATCCTGCAGCTTTCATGACGAGGAAAAGCTTGTGAATGCCATGCTTGAGGGACGCCGGGCAATAAATGTATGCCACAGAATGGGCATTCCCGCCATAAGGGTGTTCGGTGATAAAATAAAATCGCCCGACAGCCTACGAGATACCGTCGAACGGGTGGGCGGCAGTATTGACCGGCTCTGCGAATATGCGGCTGAATACGGTGTGTCGGTCTTACTTGAGGTTCACGGGGATTTCAACACAACCGAGACGCTCATGCCGGTAGTGGAAAGGAATGAAAAGCATATAAATTTCGGTCTTATCTGGGATGTGATGCACACCGACAGGGAATACGGCGACAACTGGAGGGCTTTTTATGATTTGTTCAGGCCCTACATAAAGCATGTTCATATCAAGGACTGCATCCGGGCGAAAAACGATGCCAAACCTGTGTTCACTCTAATCGGAGAAGGGGATATACCGCTTGAGGAAATAATTTATTCCCTTGAGTCAGACGGGTTTGACGGCTGGTATTCGCTTGAATGGGAAAAGCATTGGCACCCCCAATTGCCCGAAATAGAATATGCGCTGCCCGGGTTTATTGACCTTGTGAATAGTTCGGTCGGGTTTTCGGGCGGCAAGGCAGAATATATGCCCGGCCTTAGGTGAAAAGCTTTGCATATAGTTACCGAGCGCCTCAGATATGCAGATTACAATATGATTTTTGCGTTCTGCCCATGCCTCTTTACGATGAAGGTCAGGATGAGTATTATTGCGTGCAGCGATTCAACAGAGACCCTGTCTACAATCCCCGACTCGATTGCGGCAGGGTAACCTTCACCAAGACCGCAGGGCCCAGGGCCGTGGCGAGGCTTAACAAGCTCTGCGAGAGAGTATATTATTTTATGGAATATTTAACCGACGATCATTGTTGCAAAAAAACATGCTTCCTGTGCTCAATGATGATTTTGTTTTTGACCGGAGTACAGAATGGAAAAACGGCTATATTACCTTCAAGAAGCTGGCAGAAGATTTATCCGGGCGATACGGTCTGCCGCCTTACAGCTGCCGGGCGGCCGAGTTTGATATTGTATTGGAGCTCGAAATAAAATCCTGGTCGAGATAAGTTTGCCGGGCTGCCGCGTATTGCGGCAGCCCGGCCGGTTATTCGGTTATTTCTTCTTGCGGGTTATGTAAGCGCCGCCGAGTAGTAATGCCAGAATAACCGGCAGCGATACAGCGGACAGCTTTTTTGCTGTTCGGAACCCCGGTGGTTTCTTTTGAGTCCTCGGCTGCCGGGGCGGTCTGGCTATCGGTTACTGTTTCGGTGTCCGTGGTTGTTTCGTCTGTTGTTGCGGCAGTGGTGGTGTCGGCCTCGGTAGTCTCTTCTTCTTTAATAAGCAGCCCGTTGATATGGTTTTCCCAATATAAATACAGCCCCGATAATATGTACTATATGCCCTTGTACCACTTCCAGAGCCGGCGGAAATGCTCCTCGCTCCGGTCCCATTCGGGCAGCCGCCCCGCCTCGTCAAGAAGCTGCTGCCACGGCTTATAACCGTCGTGCACACTTACCTGTTCGTCAAGCGCTACAAGCAGCTCCTCGCGTATTGCCGAGTACTCGGGGGCATCTGCCACGTTTTTTTGCTGGAGAGCGTCATTCTGCCTGTCATACAGGCATATCGGCACGCGGTTCTGGTCTGCCGCCAACGTGAAGCGCTGGTTTATAATCGCCCGCCAGGACCTCACTTCCCGGAACATCGCCTGATGGCAGGGGACATAGCTGTATGAATAAATGAAGTCCTGCCCTTTTGCAACGGGATTTTGCAGCACCCGGCTGCAGTCAGTCCCGTCAATTTCATTTTCAAACCTAAGTCCGAGCAGCCCGAGGAGAGTAGGCGAAATGTCTATAATTGACAACAGCTGCTCGCGCCTGCCGCCAGGGACATGGCCGGGCCAGGAGAGCAGAAAGGGGATTCTCACGCTCTCGTCATAGTATAGTTGCTTGTTGAGATGCCCGTGGCTGCCAAGCATGTCGCCGTGGTCGCTGGTATATATGAAGATAGTGTTTTCATATTGGCCGTTTTGTTTGAGATATTCAATCAACCTGCCTATCTGAATGTCTATCTGCCGGATATGAGCAGAGTAGCCGGCATAGCACTTTTTCAGGTCGGGGACTTTTTTCCTGCCGTTGAGCGTGTCCTCAAATCTTATCGGCTGGACATTGGGCCTCAGTGTCAAATCGCGGTCTAAATATCTCTCGGCCTCACCCTCGGGCAGGGCCAGATACGGCGAATGAGGGGTGCTGAAGCATAGCCAGAGTGCCCAAGGGCGCTCGCTTTGCTTTTGCTGCTCCATGTACTCGATTGCAAGGTTGGTCTGGGTTATCGGTTCATATCCGTCTATCAGATGGCGGACATTGTCGTTGTCGTCATAATAGGCTGAAAGGTAATTGTGATTGCATTCGCAGCCCCGCCAATATTCAAACCCGAGCCGGCGCTCCTTTGTGATAAACTGGTTTCTCGGAACGCCGCCAAGGTGCCATTTTCCGATATAGGCGGTGTTATAGCCGGCCCCTGTCAGCACATGAGCCACAGATGTGCAGTCGTTCTTTATTGCCATGTCGTTGGCGGCTGCTCCGTGACGCAGGGCATGAAGGGATGTGAGGAGTGTTCCCCGAGCGGGAACACATAGGGGGCAGCTTGTATATGCGTGGGTAAAATGCGCCCCCTCACGGGCCAGACTATCAAGGTTCGGAGTTTCAACCTCGGGGTTGCCGGCATATCCCAAATCACAGAAACGGTGCTGGTCTGAGAAAACGAACAGAATATTAGGCCTTTTCATCTATGCAGATCTCCTTGTATAATAAGAGGGAATTTTTCTTTTATAATACATTATTATAACAGTTTTTGCAAGAGCCGGATTTGAGCATATACTTTTTTATCAGGTTTATTGCATCAAAGAATGCACCGCGGCGCTCGGTGCATTCTTTGATACGTCGGTTCCGACTCTATCGGGTATTAAAACTCGGTCTCGACCTGATAATCGGCCTCCCGGCCCATCGAAATAACCGTAAGACCTCGTTCCGACACCTTATAATGCTCGATATTCTTTGCGGCTAATTTTTCGGAAAAGAGGGTCCACAGAATATCATCGCAGTTTGACAGGAGTATTTTCGGTCTGACCGTGTTCAGCCACAAATCCGAGTTTGAGGTATAACAGCCGTGGTGGTTGGTCTTGGCTACATCCGAGGCGAGCCGTGAACCGAATTTATGAACCAAGAGGGCCTCGCGGCTGGCGTAAAGGTCGCCGCCGGTGAGAAATGTAGATTTACCATATGTGAATTTCATAAGCAGGGAGCTGTTGTTCAAAGGGGCGTCGCTGAGGCTGTCGGGGTGCATATCCTCGTCAAAGGGGTTGAAAACCTCAACCCTCACCCCGCCGGCACTAAAGCTTTGTCCGGCCCGCATATCCCTCTGTAGCCTGGTTCCATGCTCCGACAAATAGGCGGCCAGTCGCCCCTCTTCGGTTTTATACTCAAAGCCGGTGTAGCAGTAAGTGCCTACCGAGCCCGACATGCTTTCATACAGATGCCTGACCACCTTAAGGGCATTACCTATGTGGTCGCCGTGCGGGTGTGAGAGCACGAAGTAGTCCAGATGCTCCAGTCCGAGCTGTTTTACAAACAGCATTATCCGCTCCTCGCTGGCGGGAGCGCCCGAGTCAATCAGCATTGTCTGCCCGTCCGGAAAGAGCAGGAGCATGCAGTCGCCCGATTTGCCGGGCACATTTTCAACCGTTAAGTCCGGGGCTATTATGTAAAGCCGGCCGTCGCCGCCCTGCTCTATCAGGGTGCGGATTTTTGAGGTAATGTCGTCATATCGCCTTGTCGTGGCCCTGTAAGTGAATTCGGCCTCAAGCAGCGGCTTGTTCCCCTGAGAGGACCGGCTGACCCGCACCTGCCTTTCCCACTGCGCCGGGGTGCCGGCATAATTCACCAGCGTCAGATTGTCGGAGCCTTTGAAAGCTTTGAAATCAACTGCCACAAGCGTTGAGGGAAGCGAGATAAATTCAAGCGAAGCACACTTCTCAAAGGCTTTAGGTCCGATGATCTGCAGCCCTTCGGGCAGGGTCACCGACTCAAGCGTAGTACAGGCCGAGAAGGCGCAGTTACCAAGAGATACGACACTACATGGCAAATCGACCGACAAGAGGGCGCCGAAATTGCTGAACGCATAATCTCCGACAGCCGTGACCCCGGGTTTTACAATTATTTTTTTTACCTTCTTACAAAAACCGGCATAGGGCACCTCGGTTTTTGAGCCGTAGTCGGTCATAGGCCCGTCGCCTTCGATTTTCAGTATTACATCCTCGTCGCTCTCAAGCAGTTTCCAGTTAACATTAAGCCCGCAAACCCCGGACGCAATTTCCATAATAAAAACCTCCCATAACCGGATTATGACGCTGTTGGCAAACATAGAAAAATTATACATACATTAAATACATGAAATACATAGAAAATTCAATACGTCGGGTCGATATAAGATAGCCGCCATTCGGAGGTTATCAGGCATCAAACTTCTGTTGGCAGCGCTGCCGCTTAACGCTTATTTGTGGCGCTTACCACTTCGTCAAGTAAATTATGCAGCTTTGATTGCGGTTCTATATAGTATCTTTCATATCCGAGCTTAAAATTTTCAATAAGTTTTTCAATACTACAATAGTAACATATAAGGAATTAAAAAGCAATACAAATTGATACTTTTGCGGCTCAGCGGGACGAGTACCGAAAAACTTACTTACCGCAGGCGCTATGTTCGATTGAAAGAAACAACTCCAGGTGATATAATATTGTATGCCGCGGAACATATTCCCGAGGTAAACGTCTTAAAATATAATTGCCCCTATAAATATTTTAAAATGGAGAGTAAATAAAATGAAGATGGCAAAGATGAAGTTGCGTCTTGTGTCCTGCCTTTTGGTCTTATCGGCGCTTGCCACAAACCTTGTGTCCTGCGCCTTGAAAATCAGCGCGCAGGATCTGATGGAAGGCATTAATCCCCGGGGAGTTGAGGGCAGGGCGCCGGGCGAGGAGTTTTATCTCCACTCGGCTGAGCTGGCTATCAATCTCTTCAAAAAAACCACCGACGAAAACAAAAATTCGCTAATCTCGCCGTTGTCGGTAGTTTTGGCGCTGGCAATGACCGCAAACGGTGCCGACACCGGGACGCTCGAGCAGATGCAGGCATACCTCGGGGGCAATATCCCCCTGTCCGAGTTCAACGAATACCTGTATTACTATTATACTAATCTGCCCAGCGCCGAGAAATCAAAGCTTGGCATTGCAAACTCAATTTGGTTCCGTGACGATGAAAACCGCCTGACTGTCAACAAAGAGTTTCTTCAGACCAACGCAGATTACTATAAGGCTTCGATTTATAAATCCGACTTCGGCGAGAAGACGCTTGAGGACATCAACAAATGGGTCAGTGACAAAACCGACGGCATGATTGACAAGATACTCGACGAGATAGACGAGGACACCGTCATGTACCTGATAAATGCCTTGGTCTTTGACGCCAGATGGCAGCGGGTATATAACAAAAATGACATTTATGACGGCCGGTTTACCGACATATCCGGGCAGGAGCAGACAGTCGACTTCATGTTCTCGGAGGAAAGCCTGTATCTTGACGATGGTCGGGCAACCGGATTTATTAAGCCGTATGAGGGCAGCAGCTATTCATTCGTAGCCCTGCTCCCCAACGAGGATGTCCCGATTAACGAATATATAAACTCCCTGACCGGCGAGGGGTTTGTCAACACCGTAAAGTCCGCCGAGAATACTCTTGTAAACGCAAGCCTGCCGAAATTCAGCTATGACTCTACCGTGAAAATGAATGACGCTCTAAAGGAGTTGGGTATTCCGAAAGCGTTTTCAGCCAATCAGGCCGATTTCTCAAATCTCGGCAAATCTTCAAGAGGCAATATTTATATCGGAGAGGTGCTCCATAAAACCTTTATCTCGGTGGATGAGTTGGGGACTCGGGCCGGGGCGGTCACCAAGGTCGAAATGAAGGACGAAGCCTATTTTGAGGCTAAAATTGTAAAACTGGACCGGCCTTTTGTCTACGCGATAATCGACAATGCATCAGGGCTTCCGGTGTTTATCGGGGCGGTTATGAGCATTGAGGGCTGAGTGGTACAACAACTAAAAGCGCGGGGGACGTTTGGGAGAAACTTCTTGAAAGAAATTTCTCCCAAACCCACTTTAGGAACTTTTCAGAACAGTTTACTTCGCCAATCAAGCAGCGCGGGCCCCACATCCCGCGCCCTGCTGCCTTTAGCTCACCTGCTGACCTGGGGCAGGGGTGCGGGAGATAATATTCTCAGCATTGTAAGTTGAGTGGTCGAACATAATTATTTTGAGAAATAACTAATTCGTTGCAAATACAACACACGAAGCAGGTCTAAGATGCTATAATGTAGCTAACAAACAGGTGAAAAAGAAGGAGTCAGCATAAGATATTCTACACAAGACCTAATAAAACCGGATTCTGACCAAATAATAATAAACAAGGAGGGCTGTGACATGAAACTTAAAGACAAAGTCGCAATCATAACCGGTGCGGCATCGGGTATAGGCAAATCGATTGCCATCCGCTTTGCTCAGGAAGGCGCCAAGGTAACCGTCTCAGACATAAATTTCAAGGGTGCTGAGGAAACGGCGGCCGAAATTAAGGCAAATGGCGGAGATGCCTTCGCTATTCAGACCGATGTGGCAAACGAGGCCGACATTCAGGCCCTGGTTGATACCACAGTGAAAAACTACGGCACAGTTGACATCCTGGTCAACAATGCCGGAATAATGGACAACATGGAGCCGGCCGGCGACATCGAGGACCGCAACTGGGAGCGCGTTATTGCGGTCAACACCACAAGTGTTATGCGCTCGACGCGCAAGGTGCTTCCGATCTTTTTGCAGAAGGGCGGCGGCGTGATAATAAACGTCGCTTCAATCGGCGGGCTGCGCGGGGCGCGCGCCGGCGCGGCATATACCGCCTCGAAATATGCAGTAGTTGGCTTTACCAAAAACACCGGCTTTATGTACGCTCAAAAGGGCATACGCTGCAACGCCATAGCGCCGGGGGCGATTATGACCAACATCGAGGCGTCGATGACAAACATCAACCAGTTCGGTATGTCGCGTCAGCAGACCGGCATGGCAAGCAACCCGCGGGCAGGCGACCCAGCCGAGATTGCCGGTGTTGCGGTGTTCCTGGCGTCGGACGACGCAAGCTTTGTCAACGGCGCGGTAATTACCGCCGACGGCGGCTGGTCCGCATATTAAGCGCCAAATTGTTATCAGTTGATTGACCGGATAATATGACTGAATAGTCAGCGCCCGTGGTTTTATCTGCCCGCTTGGGAGTTATGGATAAAATCCACGGGCGCCATTTTGCGCCCGGAAAAATGAGGCTTGCCGACAGTTCCAAGGGCCGGGTAACAGAGCCGGGAGGTTGACTTTTTTGCTTTGCGTGGTATAATGTCGACAAAGTACTTGCGAGGTTTTGACAAATGCTCTTTTTTTACATCCGTCATGCAGACCCGATTTACAACCCCGACAGCTTAACCCCGCTCGGTGAAAGGCAGGCCGAGGCTCTGGCAAAGCGGCTTGCCCTTTTCGGCCTTGACAAAATCTATGCTTCCACCTCAAACCGGGCTATACAGACCGCACAGCCGGCCTGCGAGCTGCTTAAGACCGGGGCCGAGCTTTTGGATTTCTGCAATGAAGCACATGCCTTCAAGGAATTTTCGGTTATGGACGATGAGGGCAGAAGGCGCTGGCTTTTCGAAGACACAGGATACCGGCGGCTGCTGGCCTCGGCACAGGTGCGGGAGCTTGGCGACGAATGGTACAACCATCCGGAGCTCAGAGGCGGAAAATTCCGGTCGGGCATCGAGAGGATCCGCCGTGAGTCGGACAAATTGCTCTATACCCTGGGATATGAGCACATAAGGGAAGAGAGAATCTATAGAGTCATAAAGCCGAATAATGACCGTGTCGCCCTTTTTGCCCACGCGGGCTTCGGTGTCGTGTTTCTGAGTAGTATACTTGATATACCCTTTCCCGAGTTTTCGATTCATTTCGGCATGAGCCACACCGGCATGACCGTCATCGAATTTGCCGAAAACGAGGGATATGCAATCCCCAGGGTGCTGGTCTACTCGGGAGACGCGCATTTGTATCGTGAAGGCCTGCCGCTCAGTTACAACAACCGGCTGAGATTTTGATTATATTAAGGGACAGCCCGTTTCGGGTTGTCCCTTTTATGTACCTGAAACAGGTGCGAGGCTTGTGTTTTTGCACTTGGTTATTGTACAATACGCGGTTATGTGATACAATTTAGGTAAGTTGTTCCAGTCAGCAAAAGAACCGGATGTGACAGGTATCAAACCAATAAATCCGGTTTTAATATTTACAGGAGGCGTCGGAATAACAAAAAAAAGTCCGCAGCAGATGGCTCTGTTCCGCAGGCGCGAGATAAGGATAATATATCAATTCTACAACTTAATACCTGTACTCAACGCAAAGGAGAATATTACTCTGCCCCTTGAGCTCGACAACCGACAAATTGATAAAGACAGTTCAACCTGTTCTTTATTCGTTTTTTAGGTAACCATTTTGAGCTGTATTTTCCTTTCTTGTCAGTGGTGATAACCGGCGCTGCTTCTGCTGTCATAATGAAATTTGTGAGTATTGTTGCTGCGAAAAGACTAAATTCACAAAACATCAGATTGTCTAATGAAGCATTATAAATATAAAAAACCCCGCCGGCGGGCGTGGAAATATATTGAAATTAATTTCGAACTATGCTACAATTATACAGTCAAATGCCCAAAGGCAAAGAAGATCATCAGAAATTGTGCATGCAGGGAGGCCGATATGTACAGCAGAATTACCGCCGCTACTGAAAAATACCGCAAGCTTATGTTTGACGTCGAGCGATATGTCTGGAAAAACCCCGAGACCGGATTCCGTGAGTGGAAAACCTCAAAATACCTGGCAGATATTTTTAAGAGCCTCGGCTACAGCCTGACAATGGCCGGCGACATACCCGGCTTTTATACTGATATTGACACCGGGGAGCCGGGGCCTAAAATTTTGGTTTTAGGAGAGATGGACGCGCTGATTTGTGCTGAGCACCCCGAGGCCGACCCTGACACCCACGCCGTCCATTGCTGCGGGCACAACGCGCAGTGCGCGGCACTTGTGGGGATTGCGGCAGCACTCAGGGAGGAGGGCGTGCTTGACGGGTTATGCGGCTCGGTGCGGCTCTGCGCGGTGCCGGCCGAGGAGGGGATAGAGATAGTCTTCCGCCAGGAGCTGCGCGAAAAGGGAATTATCCGCTATTACGGCGGCAAGGCAGAGTTTTTGCACCGGGGGTATTTTGACGGCGTGGACATTGCCTTTATGATTCACACCACCCCCGGGGAGCGGGCTGTGATAAGAAAGGGTGCGGTAGGGAACATCAGAAAGGCGGTCCGCTACATAGGCGTCGCGGCGCATGCCGGCGGGAACCCGGCCGGGGGAGTAAACGCACTTTATGCGGCTACCCTGGGGCTCTCAGCCATAAACGCACTGCGCGAAACCTTCAGAGAGGCCGACTTAATCAGGGTACACCCGATAGTGACCAGCGGCGGCGCCGCGGTCAACGCCATACCCTCGGATGTGAGGCTTGAGAGCTATGTCAGGGGCAAAACGCTTGAGGCGGTCGAGCGCGAGAACAAAAAGGTCAACCGCGCACTGATTGGCGCCGCGGTCAGCATGGGCGCGCGTATTGAGATAAACGACAAGCCGGGCTACCACCCGCTGTGCAACGACGACAATCTGATAGAGCTGACCAGGGAAGCGATGGAGCATGTGCTGGGGAGCGAGCGGGTTGAGGTAAACAGGGGAATCAGCACCGGAAGCACCGACATGGGGGATTTGTCGGCAATCATGCCGGCGATTCACCCCTACATGCCGGGCGCGGCAGGCATGGCGCACGGGAGCAATTATTATATAACAAATCCTGAAGCGGCCTGTGTTGATAGCGCCAAGGTGCAGCTTATCATGCTTCATAAGCTGCTCTCAGACAACGCCGCACGCGCAAATTATATAATCGGGAATAAGAGCGTCTGCTTTGCATCAAAGGCCGAGTATTTCGAGAGGATTGAAAAGCTCGACGCCGAGGGCGAGCGCGTAAAATACCTGGACAACGGCGAGATAGTTGTGCATAAAATTTAACTTAAGACGGCATGCCTGTTTCAGAGATCGGAGCGTATTTTGCCTTTATATGCGGTGTTGAGTTATGAATATGCAAGCAATATTTCATGATTTTAATCATTATTGTTACATAAGATTAACATATAATTAAATGGCAGCAGCGAGAATGTATGTCACATGGCCGGGCGGTTAACACATACTATTGACAAACTAATTTTTTGGTGTTATTATTAGTATGCATTAATATGCATTAATATGTAATGAATACAATTAAAACTGCCGCCGGCGCATGAGGTTTATTATGTGGGGAAAACATGACGGCATTCAGCTCACCGCGCACAGGGGAATTAAGGGCCTTATACCGGAAAACACTATTCCTTCCTTTCGTGCCGCGCTCGACCTCGGGGTAGACGTTCTTGAGTATGACGTGCACATGAGCCGTGACCGCGAGCTTGCAATAATGCACGACTCCACCGTCGACCGTACCACCGACGGGTCGGGTGCGATAAACTTTATGACCCTCATGGAAATAAAACAGCTTGATGCCGGAATAAAGTTTAGTGAAGAATACCGGGGGCTTAGAGTTCCGACACTGCGCGAGACACTCGAGCTATTTTCCTCTTATGATTATTCGCCCTGTCAGATTGTCGAGATAAAGGACTTCCGCCCCGAAGTGGTGGATGCCGTGGTGGCAATGCTTGAGGAATACGGCCTTATTGAAAGGACTGTAATCGAAGCGGGCGACGCTCCCACCATACTATATCTTCAGGATAATTATCCGGCGATAAGAACCCTGGTATTTCCGCCTATGTCGATGAAAAGATTATATCCAGAGGTATACGAGAGGGTCTGGGGAGTGGCGGTTTCAATTGTGTCCCGCGCATTTAAGTCAGGGGAGCAGATAAGGGCGCTTTGCGATGAATTTGCCGCCGCCGGGAAGGAATTATTCCTCTTTTGCGGCGATAACGCCGAGCAGATAGAGCAGTGCATTGAGTATGGCGCCGCAAACATAACGACCAATTTTGCGCCTTTCGCGATAGAGTACCTTGCCGGGCGAGGGCTCAGAGCCCGGGGGTAAACTAAAAGGCAGATCCCGCCTTGTTCGTAACCGATAAAAACTAAAAAAAATAATAAGGAGGAGCAGAGAATGAGAACCAGATTAGTTGGCATCCTGACGGCATTTGTCTTTTTCCTTGGCCTTCTATCCACAGTGGGAGTCGGTGCGGCACCGGTGTTTTTTGATTACTCAATAGACAAAGTAAATTTCTATACGGTAACCGAAAAAGACGGAGTGACTACCGGCACCTTCATCAACCAGACGGTGGTAAGCGGCATCAGCATCACGCCGAGCGACACCATGTCGGCCATAATCGAGGGCTCACAGGACGGCGAGCACTGGGTAAGAATCTGGGACACCGGTCTCTTCAAGACCCAGAGCGAATTCGGCCTGTTCCACGGCACCTACGCTAACTATCTCGACAAATCGGTCTTTGATTCCTCGCCCACATACGCCTGGACACATCTGAGGATTATCTCAAACCCCGCGAATGTTTCCTTTACATATGAGCTCTACGGATATGAAACCCAGCTCTCGGGCTATACTGTGGCATACGACACAAGCTTCGGGTACAACGGGGTTGAGGCGGTTTCCTACTACAAAGACGACAGATGCAAGCACCTCGGCAATCATGTGCTCAACCAGTGGGGCAAGGGTGACGCGGTGGCAACTGTTGACGGCATAGCCACACTTACAGTAAAATTCGTCGAGCCGGTGACCATAAGCGGCTTTGCCTTTGCCCACAGGAGCGGCGACCCGTATCTTGAGCGCTGGAACAGCGTCATATTCCAGGCTTCGGTAAACGGTGTTGACTGGGTGGATTTAGCCGCTTCGCCTCCCGACGCCAAGGATACCATGACACTCGACGACCTGGCGCTGGTCAGCGTGAATGTCGACAACACCGCAAAATACGAGTATGCCCGAATACTCAGTTCGCAGCTTATATCGGTAAGCACCTTTGATGTTTACGCCGCCGACGCCACGCCGGCGGGGATAACCGACGCCGAGACCACAGTTCCCGAAACCACCGCGCCGGTGGCCGGGCCGGTGACGGCTTCTGAGGAGTCAACAGACGCCCCGACCACAACAGCCCCCGACACCTCGGATGATTCAACTTCGGCTTCCGACACTTCAGCGTCGGATGTCACGACAACCCCCGAAACAGAGAAAACCGCCGGCGGCTGCAAGTCGGCGCTCGGCACAACGCTTGGCCTGATTTTCATACCGGCGGGGCTGCTGACTTTAAGAAAAAGGAAGGCCGAATAATACAGAAAATCTGCCCGGCAGCCTCTTGCCGGTGCGGACATTTCGCAGGGTACAGGTGCCGGTATTCCGAACTCCCCCTTGCCGACATTGCCTGCCGCCATGTGGCGGCAGGCGGCCGGCCCGGGTACACTGTATTTTGGGAAAAGAGAGAAATGAGAAAAATAATTACCCGAATGATGCTTTTGGTGCTGGTACTTCCGCTGCTTTTAGGCTCATGTGATGCCGAAGGGGATCCGGCAGACAGCAGCAGCACGGGGGATGAAACCACGGCTGTGGAAAACATACTTAAAATTGTTGAGGAGGGCACGGCAGTCTTTTCGGTAGTTTACCCCGACGAGCCGGGGGCCGAGCTTTTTGCCCGGGTAAGGGAGCTTGTCGACACTGTAAAGCAGGCGACCGGCGCGACGCTTGAGCTCAAAAGCGACTTTATAAGCTGGAGCACCGTGCGCGACCCCGAGGACTACGAGATACTTGTCGGCAAGACCAACTACGACGAGACGGCCCGTGTCCTCTCGGAGCTCAGAGCCTGCGACTATGCCATACGCGCGGTGGGCAACAAGATAGTAATTACCGCACACACAGACGACATGATAAGGCGGGCGGTGAGCTATTTCAACAAGAACTTAATTGAGAGAAACCTTGTCGCGGGTGAGGACGGCAAAATAAGTCTTTTATTTGAGGAGTATGTATTTTTGGGTACTGTACCGGTTGAATCGCTGAAAATTGACGGCGTTGAGCTGCGCGACTTTAAAATTGTGTATGCGGCCTCAGAAGCAGGCTATGATGTCGAGGCCGGGTATTTCCGGGACCTTGTGGCCGAACGCTACGGGTATTTACTTGAGGTGGTTTCAGACAAAGACACCCCGGTGTCGGCACACGAAATACTGATAGGCCCTACCAACCGAGTCGAATCGGCAGAATTTGCCGGGCATCACGCGCCCGGGCTGCTCGATTTTTCGATGGGGGTCCTGAGCGGCAAGTTTGTTATATTAGGGCGCCCTTATTCCTGCAAGGCCGCCGCGCAGCGCTTTTCATCAAAATATCTACACACAAAAGAGAGTAGTGTCAGCATACCCGAGGGCGTGGTCTTCAGCCTGTCGCAGCTTGACAAGGCCGAGGTGCCGCTGGCCGAGGGCGCCGGCCTGCGTATAATGACCGCAAATATACTCGCCGAGTTTGAGAGCTGGGGCGGGACCACGCCGGTTTTTGAGCGGGCCGAGATATTTGCCGCGGTGCTGAAGGTCTACAGTCCGGATGTCGTGGGGGTTCAGGAGGTCACCGACCAGTGGTATAAAATCCTGCCGGGATATATTGAGGGCGAGTACGCCTTCTTGTGGGAGCGGACGCCCGACGGGCTTACCAACTATTCCTCGATACTGTACAAAAAAGATAAGTACAATATTGTGGACAGCGATGTAATGTACTTTTCGACAAACGGCAAAAACAACATACGGCTGGTTACCTGGGGGGTGTTTGAGGACATAACAACGAAAGAGCGCTTTATAGTCTTCAATACACACTGGAGCTGGGAGTCAGCCGAGATTGCGCGCGCACAAGCGGCAGAAGAGGCCGCGCTTATCAGGCAGGTGATTGCTAAATACAACTATCCTGTCTTCTGCACCGCCGACTACAACACTATCCAGCATACCGATAACTACAATTATTTCCTTGAGCAGGCCGGCATGGTCGATGCCAAATATGTCGCGCAGGAGAGGGGAGTGCTCAAAAACATATCGGGCGGTTGCGGCGCGCTGGGCAGCCCGCGCGGGGAGACCGGCAACTCGATAGACCATATATTCATCTCGCCGTCGGTTGAGGTATTTGCCTTTGAGACGGTGGTGATAAACCGTACGTTTGACCTGTCAGACCACTCGCCTAAATACTCTGATGTAAAATTAAAATAAACGGGGGGTACATATGATTCAGAGAAGAATACTGATATTGGTGCTTGTAGCCACCTTGGCATTTATGCTGGCGGCATGCATGACCGGGGAGTCCGAGACCGGCACCACCACCGCCGGCGCTGATACCGAACCCGAAACCACAGAGAGTATATACGACGAAAACGGCTATCTGCTTGACAGCCTGCCGTCCGACCTTGACTTCGGCGGCAAGGAATTCAGAATTTTCACCTGGTCCAATCAGACGATCTGGGAATGGGATGCCACCGAGATAACCGGAGATGTCATAGGTGACGCCATATACAACCGCAAATTAGCCGTTGAGGACAGAATGGGCGTCAAGCTGGTTATCACAAAGCAGTCCGGCGAATGGGAAAACCGCAACAGCTTCATACAGGCCGTGGCAAACAACGTGCTTGCCGGCGCACAGGCATTTGACGTGGTAGGTCAGTACACTCCTGCGGCGGCCATTGGCGCCATGCAGGAGCTTTATCTTGACCTCAACGATATTGATAATATTGATTTCGAAAAGCCCTGGTGGCCGGGAGACATAATCGAGTCTAGTTCGATAAACGGCAAGCTCTATTTTGCTACCGGCGACATCACGCCCACCCTTATCCGCAGCATGGGTACGGTCATGGGAAACCTTGACCTGATAGAAGCCTATGATATCGAGGATGTTTACGCACTGGTCGACAACGGCACCTGGACGCTTGACAAGCTCAAGGAAATCGCCCTTGGACTGCAGACCGGCACCGACGGGGGCAGGCAGTTCTACGGCGTGACAATCACCAGCAACGTTCAGTATGACAATCTGTTCTATTCGGCGGGATTTAAGTTTGTCGAGGTCAATTCCGACGGCACAATCTCGCTCTCCGACGACCTCGGCAGCGAGCGGATGATTGACTGGTTTTCAAAGTGCCAGAGCTTTCTCAACGACAACCCAGATGTGGCACTGCTCGCAATTAACGCGGCCTTTACTTCGGGTGATGCGGTATTCCACTTCGGCGGGATTGCCGACGTACAGAACCACCTGAAGAACCTCGACATTCACTTTGCCATTCTGCCGTATCCGAAATATGATACCGCGCAGGACGAATACTACACTATATGTGGCTACTGGGTATCGATGTACAGCATTCCGATTGATGCCCCCGACCCTATTATGTCGGGAGCGGTGCTTGAAGCCCTGGCCTCCTCGGGCTACCGCACAATAACCCCGGCCTTCTACCGCGACTCCTTCCAGTATAAGTATCTCGACACCGAGGTCAACGCCCGCATGTTTGACCTGCTGCACGATACGCTGGTCTATGATACCGGCCGCACCTTCTGCGACCAGATAAATATTTTTGCGGCCTTCCGCCAGGCGGCCTCTCCGGGAAGCTCGTGGTCCTCGGTTTACGCAAGCAACAAAAACATGTGGACCAATACAATTGAAAGGGTATACAACACGCTCGGGTAAGCCTGCCGGATTTTCGGGCTGAACTCGGACCCTGCCTGCAAATCCTCAAGCCTATACCCGTACAAGCCGGGCGGCCAAGGCCGCCCGGCTTGTATATTGATAGTCGACATAATCTTAAAATATGTCAGCCGTCAAACTAATGGCAGCGTAGCGCGAGATGTGAGGCCCGCGCTGCTTTATTAGCAAAGTAAGATAATTGTTGATAAGTTCTTGAAGTGGGTTT